>DAON01000073.1:18114-50175 GCA_002501885.1 Euryarchaeota archaeon UBA220
TTGTATGAGACCTCTAGCGCCTCTGGCTGACCCCCCGATGAAGCCGCCATAGCAGTCCTTCCGTTTGCACTGGTAGCAGCACGCATTCCAGAATATCCGGCTGCAACGCTGCATAGAGCACCCGCAAGGAAGGCTGCTGGAGTTTCGTACTCGAAGTCGTTGATGTAGTACAGCAACGCCGCAACTACCACAACGAATACCGATAGATACCTGTATTCGGCCCCTAGGAAGGCCATAGCTCCCTTCTGAATCTGACTCGTAATGTCTGCTACTGTTTCGTTCTCTATCTCGATTTTCTGAATTTGAGAATAGAGGTACATTGCTACGGCAAGGCCGAATGCACCTACTCCCATGCTAATCATTGCTATATCCATCTAATCACCTATTGCGTCACGCGCACCTAAGGTCCGTATTTAATTCAAATCGTGGTTCTGGACTGTGTCCAGCCCCCTCATAAGCCTAGAACAACAGAGGCGAAGGAGGATAGTATTCCAGCACCATCGTGTTCTCCCTTGAGGGAAGAGAACTCTTCCTCTGTGATGTGCCCCCACTCATAAGCTCGCTCTATTCTCGCCCGAGCTGCCTCAGGATGGAATTGCACACCCCAAGCTGGCAATGCACTACCGTCTTCTGAATGAACTCTAACCGCAGTCACGCCGTTGTGACTTGTCTTACTCAACAACTCACAGTTCTCTGGAACAGTCATCACATGGTCCTGATGAGTAAACAATCCGGCAACACAAGCCCCATCTGAGACATGAGAAGTCAGTAACTCGTCACCAACTCCTTCTTCAGTGAACTCAAGATCCCAGATTCCGCTAGACAGGGAATCGGCCCGCTCAATCGTAGACCCAAGGGCGTGACAGAGTAATTGGTGACCGAAACAAATCCCCAGAGTAGGCCTTCCCGATAGGGCAGAGGCACGAACCAGAGAAGCAGTAGGCCCCATCCAATCCTCCCACATGCTGACATTCCTTCGAGAGCCGCTACACACAACTGCATCTATGTCCAAGGAATTCAACCAGTCTGACATAATGGAATCATTTTCTTCCATTGGCATGACGATTCTGCTGAACGAGACCTTACGATTCTCGAGCTCTACGCTAGTAGATTGCCAGAATGGAAACTCATCCTCCCAATGAGGCACATCCTCTTCTCTAAGTGCTACTTCGCCCGAATCTGCCCTAGCTCCCGCCTCAAAGGACTGCATCTGTGGGGTGACCAATAATAATTCGACATCACCTCGTGCTGCAAAAGGCCTGATGACCTCTTGATTGCCACCGTGTCCGAAGGTAGCACGCTCCACCAATAGGTCGACCATCAGCACTCGCGTGTTCCCGCTCATGCAGTTGCGAGGGGCAATTGGTTGAAAGGCCACCCCCTACACTGACCTATTGGGGAGAACATGGTAGATGTACAGACTATTCTCGATTCGGTAGGTCCCGTACAGGCAGTTCTCGATGCTCACGATGGCATCGTTAACGTCATGGATACAACTGATGGTGTAATCATGATCTCTCTAGAAGGTGGCTGTACTGGATGCAGTGCCACTCCAATGACTGCGATGCAGATTTACTACTCTTTGATGAAACTGGAAGAAGTCAAGGATGTCATATTCGCCAACGGAGAACTGCCAGCCTACATGCGCAGTTTCATTGATGACAAACTGGCAGCAGAATAGTTACTCCTCATCGACCCTCATTCTAGCAATCTTGTGTGGATTAGTCTCACCTTGCACATCCTTTCCTTTGATATTCATTACCGCTGAAATGGCAACAATCACGGCTATCACTGCCATAGGTCTAGCCATATTCCTCGACCCCCACAGCTCTCCTCCCATGTAGTGGAGTATGAATAGGAGCAATGCTGAGAATAGGCAGATTAGAGCTATGATTCTCTGAGCCAACAACTCTCCCGCTTCTGAACGAGAAAATGTACCAATAGACATCCACAGAATTACTGCTACACCACAAAGGCTGACTGAACCCGTCTCAAGCAGCCCGACTATCTCCACGACTACGCGTATGGCGGTCACTTGATTAGGTTAGGGAAGCAACCTCCAGAGGGACACAGTCAAGTCGCATGACCGTTGCTTGATAGCATGGTCAAGACATCTGGGTGGAGTCTACCCGAGCCAAGGGCACAAGGTCCACCATTCCTGACCAAGTCACAGATTGCTGCTGCTCTAGAACAAGTTGCCGTTCTACTCGAACTTGACGGAGCCAACAGATTCAGAGTAATCGCGTATCAGAATGCTAGTCGTGCCCTCGCATCTCTGGAAGAGGATTTGCTAACTGTTGTCAAAGAAGGACGAATCACAGATGTGAAAGGCATCGGTAAGGGACTAGGGGGACTCATCGACGAAGCCGTAATGGAGGGTACATGGGGCGACTTACCATCGCTTTACGAGAAGATTCCACCCGGATTGATGCAGATAGTTGAGATTCCTGGGCTCGGCCCCAAGCGTGCCCGTACGATGTACGAGGAACTAGGTGTGGATTCGGTTGAATCTCTGAAAGTTGCTTGCGAAATGGGTCATGTTGCCCCATTATCAGGTTTCGGCGAGAAGAGTCAACAGAAGTATCTCGAAGGAATCGAACTACTGAGGCGCTACCAAGGAAGAAGTAGGATGGATGTGGGACTTCTCTATGGACGATCTTTGGAAGACAAGATATCTTCAATGCCAGGGGTAAAATTAGCGCAATTGGCGGGAAGCGCTCGTAGAAGAAGGGAGACAATCGGAGACCTTGATATCGTAGTAGGAGCCGACCCAAAAGACCACGATTCTGTCATCCAATCGATCCTAGGATTATCTGGAATAGCCGAAGTTAAAGGCCACGGTGAATCGAAAGTCAGCCTAATTCTGGAATCCAATGTACTCGGCGATTCATTAGGAGAGAGCAGTATGGATGCTAATCTGGCCGAATCATTCCTTGAGCGTAGTAGTGATGCAACCATCGATGCCCAAGTTAGGATAGTCACTCCCGAGACATTCCCTTTCACACTGGCTTACTTCACAGGGTCAAAAGAGCACAATATTAGGATGAGGCAGGCGGCCATTGATCGTGGACTTCGCCTGAATGAATTCGGCTTATTTAGAGAGGAAGATGCTGGCGAAACAATCGGTATGGAGGCAGCCAAGCACACATTACTATGCTCCACCGAGGAAGATATCTACGCTCACCTTGGAATGAATTGGATTCCCCCTGAATTGCGCGAGGATACTGGAGAGATTGAAGCGGCCTCTGAAGAAGGCCCCGGACTTCCTAGATTGATCGAACCCTCGGATATACGCGGTGCCCTACATAATCACACAATCGCATCCGATGGCACAGCCACTCTAGAAGAGATGGCTTCCGCTGCAATGAATCTCGGCTGGGAGTATCTAGGAATAGCAGACCATTCTGAAGTTTTGAATATTGGAGGGAGACAGATTGGAGTTCCTGCCGCCAATCTTGCATCCCAGGGTGACTCAATCAGAGCCCTGAATGAGAAATGGAAAGACTCTGGTCAGGATTTCAGACTTCTTCATGGCAGCGAGTGCGACATATTGGTCGACGGTAGTTTGGACTATGATGACGATACTAGAAACACACTTTCGCACATTATTGGAAGTGTGCACGCACTTGGGAGTTGGAGGAATAGGGACGAACTCACCAATACTGAGGCGCTGATTCGAGCCATTGAAGATCCAACATTTACGGTACTTGGCCACCCTACAGGGAGAATTTTGCAGGGAAGAGAAGGATTCCCCGTAGATATGCACGCAGTTTTGCGAAGAATGGGCGAATTGAATTCTGAAGGACAGTTGAAGGCCGTTGAGATTAACGCCTCACCTTACAGACTCGATCTCGACTGGCGCCTATGCAAGTATGCCAGAGATCAAGGAGTTCCAATTTGTATTAACCCAGATGCCCATGATACCAATGGCCTGCGTGATTATTGGTATGGGGTGCAGATTGCCAGAAAGGGTTGGCTGTCCGCTGCAGATGTCCTGAATACGCGCAGTGGGGCCGAGATCGAAACTCTGCTCGGCATCTGACGAACCTTAACAGCAAAACTCTCCTAGGCATGGTCATGCGACTGCTTCGGGCATCTGTCTTCGCTCTAATCGCCCTCTTTCCCGGCATTGTTGTCGCACTAGGCGCCTACTTGCTTCTAGGCGGTGCCACCGAATCGAATGATTGGGAAACATGGATGTACGGTCCATGCTATGGCATTCCAGCAGCCTTTGTTATCGCTGCTTTCGCTTTGGGCCTTAAGGAGGACGGAGAGGTCTAGTATGCGACGCGCAAACAAGGCCGAAAAAATAGGAATAATCCTAGACGAATTATATCCAGAGCAACCCATACCTCTCGACCACACCGACCCCTACACGCTACTAGTTGCTGTGATGCTGTCTGCGCAGACCACTGACAAGAAGGTCAACGAGGTTACTCCTGATCTATTTGCTAGAGCAAATACTCCAGAAAAGATGTCCAAGCTAGATGTCGAAGAAATTCGAGAACTAATTCGCCAGATAGGACTAGCTCCAACTAAGGCAAAGAATCTGAAGCGCATGGCTGAGCAGATTGTTGAAGATGGAGGCTCAGTCAGACCAGATTGGGAATTCCTAGAATCTCTGGCTGGAGTGGGCCATAAGACCGCTAGTGTAGTGATGTCTCAGGCCTTCGGAATACCCGCTTTCCCAGTAGATACACATATCCACAGACTAGCTGCACGTTGGGGGCTGTCGAATGGTAGCAGCGTCACCAAGACCGAGTATGATCTGAAATCAGTATTTCCAGAAGACTCTTGGAACCGCAGGCATCTGCAAATCATATTTTTCGGTAGAGAACATTGTCCTGCACTGCGCCATGACCTCGAACAATGCCTTATCTGCTCATGGGCAGCAACCAAGAAGCGTAAGAGAGAGGAGTCGAGAAAATGAGCGTACCAAAAATGGACAATGAGATATTCAAAGGACGAGTAATTTCGTCAGGTTTTCAAACCGGAGATATGTTAGTTATCGGAGATTGGAATGACTCTCCGCATGGGTCATTCACAAACCTCATGTGGGCCAAGCCAGATGGCACCAGAGTTCTGATCGCTCCGTCCAAAGAACTCGGAGATTTCGTTTCCTCATTGTATTCTTTCGAAGAAGTAATCGTATCTGCAATGGAGATAGAGAGGACCAAGAATTCAATCGAGGTCAATTGTGACCTTGGACGGGTCTTCATGCAGTGGGGAATGAACCTACCCTTGCTATTTTCTAGACCACGCTGGTTCATAGCTAATATCGAGGCACCATTCGCCAGACTATTCTTTGGAACAAAGACACATGGAACCACTCGTAACGGACGCAAGGAGTGGTACCATGTCAGAGGGATTTCACGAATGAAGTCCGTTGAGATGGAACTAGAAGGAAGAAGCTCCAATCAGATGACAGGCATGTCTCCCTCTGCATGTTTCGGCTTCAGTAATCCCCCGAAAATGCCTCTCAGTGTGAGAGTTGATTCACACATCGCCGCAGCCGAGTCTTGATGTGTATCTACCGAGTCGAGCAATCATGGCAGAACTACAAGCAGGAGATGAAGCGCCTGATTTCACAGCAATCGTAACTGATGGAACGGAGATTAAACTCTCAGAGATATTATCTTCCGGCGAAGGAGTAATCCTGTACTTCTATCCTAGAGACAGTACTCCTGGCTGCACAGTGCAAGCTTGCGATTTTAGAGACAGTTTTGCGAGATTTTCTGGTTCAGGATGGAGAGTAATCGGCGTTTCCACCGATCCGGCTTCAAGTCATCAGAAATTCACAGACAAACATGAACTTCCATTTGATTTGATTGTCGATGAGGATGCCTCTCTACATGAGGCGTATGATACTTGGAGAGAGAAGAACATGTATGGAAAGAAGTACATGGGCACACTAAGGTCAACCTTCGTAATCAGCCCGGATGGCAGCCTGAAGTGGGTCAAGTACAAGGTCAGCCCCAAGGGTCATGTGGAACAACTACTATCCGACTTGGAGGTCAATTGATGGGAATCGACGAGCGCAGAGAATTAATCGAAACCTTCCTGCGCCGTTGTGTAACCTATGCCGATGCATCAATTGAACGAAAGATGAAGAGAGGAGATGATGAGGAAATTATAGCAAAGTGGCAGGCTTATCGAGACTTCACAGAACATGCCGCGGAAGAGGTCGCATCAGGGGATTTAGACACCTGGTTAGAAGACAATCATACCTCGGAGTCCGGAAGCTGACTCCACATTGCAATACCCAAGTTGTGCCTATCGGTATCGACCCTCATTCTGGCCCCAGGGACCATCAACAATGTATCGCTGTCATTTAGAGAGAAAACAGGATAGCCGATTCTTTCACACATTGCTCTTACATTTCTCCTGCATACATCCTGCTGGCTAGGCATGTGAGTGAGTGATGCCAAATCAACTAGAATCATATTGCCCCCAGCAAGGGACCTATCTGCGCCATCTAGTGGCAGGCGATGTAGGCTATCGGGCTTGAGATAAACAACTCTCCTATCGGGCCTTGGTACGATTCTACTTGTCCTCTCTGACCATACATCTTGTCCTAGATCATGAAATCGGTCATCCGCCTGAGGGCCGGGGTCAACAGACTTCCCTCTGGCCTTGGGCTGAGACCTTTGAACCCCAGCTGGATCTGGCAATCCAAGTAACCTGAACAGATTGACCACGGACAGGCGCGGCACTAATCATCAAAGAGTGCTTCTATGTCCTCATTGTCTAGAGCCTCATCTACAGACACTGCAACACTTTCCGAAGACTCACTTTCAGACTCTTCTGGAGATTCTCCAATAAGCTCCTCGAAAGCACCAGATAACTCAGGATCCATGGGTCCAGAATTATCGTCCATTGGAGTTTCAATTGGAGATTCGCTAGGAGTCTCAATCGACTCTTCTTCATCCGCACCCTTAGGTCCACTCTCTCTCTTTTCCTTGTCGAATGGGTCGTAGTCTGGGTCATCGAATGCATCATCCATTGATACCTTTCTTCCTTTCCTTCTAGGCTCGGTTTCAATTACTGAGAATTCATCGGCCTGAGGGGGACGCATTCTATTGAGGAGAACGACTAGCAGTACTGCAATCAGGGCAACAAGGCCGATGTAGATTCCATAATCAGCCATCAGTGTTGACAACCCAAATGGCTCCTTCTGGACCTGTATTGAGAGCATTATTGAGCTCCCATCTCCTTCGTCAAATGCAGTCATCTTGACAGACCTAGCCCCTTCTTGTGAGAAACTGACCTCAATCCATCTTCCTTGCCTGTCGATATCGTTTGCAGGATCTCCATCTCCATCCGAGTCGGTTTCGGTATCCAAATCCCAAACATACACCATGTTGGCCATGTCGAATTCAGAATCAGTAGTTCCATTTGCTGACAGAACAATAACATCACCCTGTGTAGGTTCGTAATCGCTAGCTGAGGCAACAGGAGAGGGTGGCAAATTGTTGATTTGTACTGGAATAACAATACTTGCACTATCTCCGTCATCATCAGTAACATGGAAGACTATCGAACTAGGAGCAGTAGTTGCGTCTTGCCAAGTGTGAATTAGACTCTGTGATTCTACATCACAGTCGTCAGTAGCGTTGCCTTGCGAATCGGAGTTTACATCTGGATCCAAATCGAAACAACTCACCAATCCTGCTAGATCATTAGGTGTATCGCTGACTTCAACCGAGAACTGCATCACACCTCCCTCGGCCACCGGCAGAGGATTGGAGACTGGCATAATAGTGGGTGCGATGTTACTGACGATGAACTGGATAATCAGAGTCTCTGTACTCGCTCCATCATCATCGACAACTTGCAGAGTTGCTAGGTGCTGCCCAGATGTTTCGTAGATGTGTTCAATCTCACTATGGTGACCAACACTTGAGATGATTAATTCGGGACGATCCTCGGCGTCAGGAGCCCAATGATGCTCAAGTGAGTCCAGGTCATTGGATGAGTCCTCTGCAAACCCTCGCATAATCAGAACATCTCCCTCAGTTACCTCATAGCGAGCATTATCTCCTAGAATTTGAGGGATCATTCTGTTCCCATCAAACCATATCTCTGCATGAGGGTTACTCGGTGCAATGTTTGTGACCTGTACAGTGAGGCTATCTTGGGTAGTGGCCCCATCATCATCCATGACGGTAACATCGATTGTGAATGGTCCCTCAGACTGGGGAGTCACTGTACATCTCTCACCCACCTGCCCCTCTTCGCAAGGAAGTCCCCATTCTATGTCGATGGGGGCATCGGGATTCTGAGTATCCAAATCCCCACTCTCCTCAACATCGAAGGTGATTGAAGACATCACCGGGACAGAATCATGTTCGGATCCGATTTCGACTTCAGGAGGTCGGTTGAGTATTGTGATGTAGGACTGCGCGTAGTCCTTATCGTTCTCATCATCAGTTACTACTAGGGAGACCAAAAAGACGCCGTCATCGTCCCAAGTGTATTCTTTAACACAGTCTTGCTCTACCGAGGTCCAGTTGTCTCCATCAAGCATCTCTACGGTAAACTCGCATGTCATGTCTCCTCCGTCCGCATCATAGGATGATAGTCCGTTGAAAGTGACTTCAGTCATGGTCAATGAGTCGGTTGCTATGGTTAGTGAAGCAGTAGGAAGACTACCAATAAACAACTCAAACGAGCCTTCATTGTTGGAGCGATTACCATCTGAGCCCACCTCTTCATCTGGATCAGCCGTGAAGGTCACACTGATGTCGCCGAATGGGTGGTTCTCCGGAACCGTCCACACCACATCTACTCGCATCTCTTCCAGACTTCTTAGGCTCGGGATGTAGGTGGAAGATGTAGAGCCATCGGGCGCCTCTACCATCAGTGTAGTCGCTGGAGATGGCAGAATGCCCCGATTCAAAACAGGGACACTAAATGTCAACTCGTCATGAGGAATGGCATTGAATCCTATACTAGAGTCTAGAGTTACTGTCCGGTCCCCCCTGGTCCTCTCTACTGTCACGCCATCGGATCTGGATACCAGATCAACTTCATACACATTCTGATCGATGATGACAGTCGAAGCTCCAATCAATTTCTGGTTTGGAATCCAGGCAATCAATCCATGACTCCCGAACTCATCCGTCCCATCGCTATCGTCACTAGAATCACCTGTGTTGAAGGTCAAGTAAGCAGAGCCATTCGCTGCTGTGGTCACATCCTCAGTTATTCCTCCCGATTCATACCTGACTTCGAGAACCTGTCCACCTGATGGTTGACCAGAATTGGTCACATTTACCCAAGCAGACATCTCAAAGTCAAGTGGCGAGAGAGGAAATTCCATCTCTACAGAGATTTGTACTGGTCTACCTGCAGCCTGATATGTACTCAACTCGTGCTCGGCATATATTCCCAAGGTGTTTGTGTAGGAGGAGCGGATATCTCCACGAATGGCAGGACAGTACCATCTGTAACCAATCTCGTCTCCGTTGTCGTCGTAGTTTGTGATGTTGTATGATTGCGCGCAGCCGCTGTAGAATACTCCGGGGTATCCTTGACTGACGACCTCCCAACTAGTTGAGTTAGAACCACTTGAGTCAGCAGGTATGTCTACATAATCACTGGATCCGCTATAATCGGTAGTGTATGAGTAGTCAGTCTCCCACTCCTCTCCCACACTGATTGGGAAATCATGGCCTTCCAAGGGAGGGCTGTATGTCTGATCGATAGAAAGATCTGCAACATGAACGGTGTAAGTCCACCACCATATCTGGTAGTCGAAATCAATATCGAAATCAGCATTCTGCTCAATAGAGGCTAAGTCCGAGACTCGGATAATCTCCTCTGTATCCATTTCGACAACTAGGTCTCCATTATTCCCATCTAGATTGATATTCTCGGCCTCGTAATAGCCCTGCCCAGTTACTCTGTAGACTAGAGTATCTACACCGTCCACAGATATAGTGTAGATATCAGAAACCTGTTGAGTAAGAGTTCCAGAAAGATACTCTACATTCGTAGTCACTCCAGAGCTAGTAACAAAATCTCTCACGTCTAGTGCCCCGGTGTAACTCCAAGCATCATTCACCTTCCAAGAAGGAACATCCACCAGATTTGTGGTTCTGGCCGAAGACTCAGAAATATGGATACTGGAAAGACTCTCGGGAACATCTTCCCTAATCATTGCCAGGCTGGCAAACGAAGAGAGAAGCAACATCATTGAGAGTCCAACGGCGAACCTCAGCTGAGGGCCCATGTTTCGCCCTGAGGGCGAAGAACGCATCAATGTCACCCCTTGATGTACCTAGTACAGCAAATCGGCTAGCTCGTCCTGAATGAACTGAACAGCCTCAAGGATCTCATCCTTTGCCCTAGCGCCAGTAATAACCATCTTTCCGCTTCCGAAAATTAGGCAGACGACCCTTGGATAATCCAGTCTGTAAATGAGTCCAGGGAACTGCTCAGGTTCGTACTCGACCTTGTCGAAAGGCAAGTGGAATGTTAGATTGTTCAAGTTGAGCTTCCTTGGTAGTGCAGCCAACGGCTCGCCTTCGCGAATACCACGGATTCTTGGATCCTCATTCTCTACCTCTTCATCAGTAGCTGCTCGGATTCCATCATCTGTGTCGATAACGCGTGTGTTATTGTCATCCATCCTAGCGACTCCAGTGTAGTCTTCAGGATAGAAAAGAGAGTATGTGGCTACCATATTCTGAACCTCAATTTCGATATCACCAGAATCCCAAGTATCAATTCCAGCATCCCTCAGGTCACTGGTCATCATGTCGATACCTACACGGATGTTACTGTCGTTCTTACCTCCTGTACAAACCGCGCGACCCGATCTAAACATCAGGATCGCCAACTTCGGATCTGTGACCCGATAGACGACTCCCGGGAATTGTTCGGGCTCGTACTCGCAGTTCAGTTGGATGGCTATGTCTGGAAGGTCTAATTCCTCCGCCACTCGGGTGGAGGCGACCACGTTGACTACTGTCAATCTCTCCTCGTCGCTAAGCATGAGGTCGGCACCAAGATTCTGCTTATAAAGGGTAGTCGGCTGAATATTGACATTGAAGTACAGTTGTATACATTAATCACTAGTCTTCCAACAGCCTCACTCCCGGAGCTCCAAGTCGAGAAATCAGAGGACTTCCTCCGGCCACCTCTATTGCTTCAGCCACTCTTCGAGGATCGCGTGTGAGAGCAATCATACAACCACCACCTCCAGAACCGGTCAGTTTGGCCCCAAATGAATGAGGTCTAGCAGCCTCAATTAGGGTTTCAAGAGAGGGGCTACTTACACCTAACATTCGCAACCTCTCATGACAAGCATCCATTGCCATGCCGACTGCCTCTAGATTACCGGCAGACATCGCAGTCAGTCCTGCTCTAGTGATTCTTCCAATGGCATCCATTTCGCCCTCCATCTCGGGCTGTTCTTCCAGCAGTTTAGCGACACCGGCTACCATCTTGCCCGTGGAAGACATCTCTCCTGTGAATCCGATTACCAGACATGCATCATCGAGACTATCTGGTAAATCTACTGCATTGATTGACCATTTCCTAAGTCCTTCAGGCGTCTCTAGTTTGGCATCGAACACATGCCTAGTGCCCTCCACTTGGTTCCCTGAAACGACGATACAGCCACCAAGAGCACTAGTTGCAGTATCCGTAGGGCTGGCCCGACCTTTCTGTGCCATAGCCTCTGCCGAATGACCCATTCTGGCGAGAGCCACAGGATCCAATTTCTGACCTGGATTAATATGGTCTTGCAGAGCGGCCCCAATTGCATTCGAAAGCGCAGCAGAAGAACCCAATCCCGCGGCAGAAAATAGGCTACTTTCAACCTCCATTTTCAGAGGTGAACCATCGTACTCGAAAACAGTATCTAGAATATGCGAGATATGAGGGTGCCGAGAAGGCTCGAAAGCAACACCTTCCAGAGTCCACTCGTTCGATTGCTCAACACTCACTCTAACGCCGCTTTCAATGGCTACCGCGACAGCCGGGTGGCCGTAGACTACCGCATGCTCACCAAACAGGATGCACTTCCCGGGCGCGAAACCACTCGCCATGACTCTAGGCAAGGCCATGAGGCCATGAGTTTGCCTGTTGAAGCGGTTTCTTCAAGGCCATGATTCGACTCGGAGGTTTGTCAGGCATAGCCTGACAGTGATTAGATGGAACATCCTCTACTGCAATCATACGGTCCTCTAGAGGGTTGGCACATCCTTCTCATAATGGGTTTAACTGCAATCGGTTTTTTCCTCTATCAAGTTCGCAAGGCTATCAGTCTAGTCATGCTGGGCTCTCAGGACAATCGTTTCGACTCCTGGGATGCTAGGATTATCGAGTTCATAATTGGCTGGCTCGGCCAAAAGAAAGTTCTCAGAGACAGAATTGCAGGAACTATGCATGTATTTCTCTTCTGGGGCTTCCTGATGTTGTCATCTGACATGCTAGACCTAGCCACTGCAAATTTCTTCTCGGACAGGATTCTACCTGATCTATTGAACGGCCCCTGGAACGGCATGGTAGAACTCGGCTACGCTATGGCAATGATTGGCTGTGTTGCAGCACTTATTCGTCGCGTGGTCTTCACTCCTGAGAAACTCAAGGGAAAATCAAGTTTTGAGACATTTGAAGGAAATCTAATCTTGGTACTAATCTTCACAATCACAACCACTTCATTCGTCATCGAGTCTAAAGAAGACCCTAGCAAGTTGTGGGAACCACTCGGCTATGCAGTAGCGCAGTACGGGGTTTCCGACTCATTCGCAGTCGCTTCTTACTGGGCTCACATGCTCTCCATCTGTGTCTTCTTGTTTCTAATTCCTTTGTCCAAGCACATGCATCTCGTAATGGCTGTACCAAATGTGTTCTTCCATGATGTAGGTCCAACTGCTAAGATGAGGCCACTAGCAGTTGACGACTTTGGTAGAGCAGTCCCGATGGATGATATTCTGGAGATGGATTCGATAGGATTCGGAGTTAGCAATTACACCGACTATTCTTGGAGGCAACTAATCGATGGGTGGTCATGCACCTCATGCGCTCGATGCCAAGATGTCTGTCCTGCGTACGCCTCAGGCAAAGGCCTCAATCCCATGCAGGTCATACATGATGTTCGGAATTACGCCAATGACCATGCTCCAATCTTACTCTCTTCAGAGAGCCCAGATGAGACCATCATGCAGAGGATTACAGAGGAAGCAGTCTGGGCATGTACGACTTGTAATGCATGTGTTGATGTCTGCCCTCTCTATATCGAACATGTCCCAAAACTCACTGATCTACGGCGCAATGCTGTGATGGAGACGATGGAATATCCAGAACAACTCAATGTCGCCTTCGATAACATGGATGCGGCACAGAATCCATATGGATTCGGAGCACACGAGAGGGCAGACTGGGCTGCTGATCTCGATGTCAAGGTCGGTGAGCCTGCCGAGTACATCTACTTCGTAGGATGTGCGGCCAGTTTCGATGAGCGCAATCAGAAGGTAGCCAGAGCAACAATCTCTCTACTCAAGGAAGCTGAATTGGATGTCGGAATTCTGGGTATGCAAGAGGGATGCTCCGGGGATCCGGCTAGAAGGGCAGGCAACGAGTTCCTGTTCCAGATGCTGGCTGAAGCCAACATGATGACCTTCCAAGAATTAGGAGTCAAGAGAATAATCGCATCCTGCCCGCATTGCTTCCACACTCTCGGAAAGGAGTATGCTGACTACGGCGGAGACAGACTTGAGGTCTATCATCACTCAGAGATTCTAGCCAAATTACAGGATGAAGGTAAACTTCCTCAGGCCAAGAAGAATGGCCGCAGCATAACATTCCACGACCCCTGCTATCTAGGCCGTATAGGCGGAATTATCGACGAACCTAGAGAAGTCATCGGAGGGGTTGATGTCGAAACTGAAAAACACTCAGAAAACTCATTCTGTTGTGGGGCCGGAGGCGCTCAAATGTGGATGGAAGAGGACGCAGACAAGCGCGTTAATGAGATTCGAGCAAAAGAACTCGCTGAGACAGGGTGCGATACGGTAGCTGTAGGATGTCCATTCTGCTCGGTGATGGTTAAGGACGGACTCGACTCAGTTGGCGCGGAGATGGAGGTCTTGGATGTGGCCGAGATTATGTGGGAGCAGATTGTGGCTCGTGACAAAGAGATTCACGAGTTGATGCAGAAACCTCTCAAGAGCCTGCCTGAAAGTGAGGATAATAACTGAGACAGGAGGCCGATTAGATATGGATGAAGAGTTTACATTTGTTGGGCTGACAGTTCCAAAGTTTGCAATGGCATCTGGCGGTTTACTTGTCGCTTGGGGAATTATCGCCTACCTCACGCAGAGCGCAGATCCTCCTTCGATAACAGCTGCAATTCCTGCATTCGTTGGATTCCCAATGCTTGGCCTAGGGGTGATGGCGGAACGAGATAATGAGAATCTCAGACACTACATGCATACGGCAATGATTGTCGCATTGGCGATGGTAATGATGCCCATTGGAATGTTTTGGAGCATGGGAGTTCCTGATTCATCACTCACCCTTGCTTCCTTACTGGCTCTTCTCCTAATAGGGGCTACATTCATCTTTGCAGGAATCCGCTCATTCAGGCATGCTAGGATGCTTAGAGAATCTGATGTGAAGTAATGAAGCCAGTCATCGGAGTCACATGTTTCTGTAGAGATACTGTGTACGGGAATTGGCACAGGAATGCAGCAATACTCCCCTCGGCATACATTTCAATGATTGAGAAGGCAGGAGGAATTCCTCTAATCATCCCTCCAGCCGGAGATATGACCCAAATTCTGGAACTGATAGATGGCCTTGTTGTCTCAGGAGGTCCTGACATATCTCCTTCAGCCTATGGCGAAGAGCCCGGGGAGATGACCATAGAATTCTATCCTAATCAGGATAAGACTGAGATGGAACTAATCGGTGAAGCTATTGCTAGAGATATGCCCTTCCTAGGAGTTTGCAGAGGCATGCAGATGATGAGTGTGATGCATGGAGGTAGGCTGTACCAGCATCTAGACACTACGCCTGGACATGAAGGGCATGGCGGTTTCGATGGAGTGGAGACTAGGCATGGCGTTTCTGCGGCAGAAGGGTCACTACTTGCCAGTCTGATGGGTACTTCAATCGATGCTAATTCAACTCACCATCAGGGTGTCGCCGATGCAGGAGAACTAACTGTGACCGGTGTTGCAGATCATGACGGCCTGATTGAGGCTGTAGAGAGATCGGACAAGAGATTCTGCCTAGGCGTGCAATGGCATCCGGAAAGGGCAGGCCATGAAGTTCTGTACTCCGGACTGGTCGAAGCGGCGCGAGGTTGATGACCGATAAGCCACGCAGACCACACAATGTCTCTGAGAGTCTATGACACTCGTACGCGTGAGAAGCGAGAACTCTCAACTCTCAAAGACGGCAAGGTGGGCATGTATGTCTGCGGAATCACGCCATACTCTCCAAGCCATTTGGGACACGCTCGATGTTACTTATCATTCGATGTTGTTCATCGCTGGTTAGAGGCTAGTGGCTACGATGTCGACTATGTACAGAACTTCACCGATATCGACGATAAGATACTCGATATTTCTGACTCTGAGGGAGTTGACTTCTCTGTAGTCGCTAATAGGAACATCGACGATTATCTAGAGGTCATGGATGCAATGAATGTCCTTAGAGCCGACCATTACCCCAGGGTTACCGAAACTATTCCAGAGATTATTGACATGATCTCCGAGTTGAAAGAGAAGGGTCACGCGTATGTCGGAGATGATGGAGTATACTTCGAGATAGACACGGCCCCTGAGAAATTCGGCCAATTGACCGGACAAACTCTTGAGATGGTCAGAGCCGGAGCAGGCGGGAGAGTAGGGGGGACAGGCTCTGGAAAGAGAGATCACCGTGACTTCGCTCTTTGGAAACTGGCTAAGCCAGGCGAACCATCATGGGAGAGTCCTTGGGGCGAAGGTAGACCTGGTTGGCATATCGAGTGCTCTGCAATGTCGCTCAATCACTTTGGAGAACAATTCGACATACACGGAGGAGGGCATGACTTGAGATTCCCTCATCATGAGGCAGAGATTTTCCAGTCAGAGTGTTGCACGGGGACGGAACCAGTAGTGGGGTTCTGGATGCATAATGGATTCGTAAACATTGACGGCGAGAAGATGAGCAAAAGCCTCGGAAACTTCTGGACCATTCGTGAAGCATTCGAGAGCCACGCCCCATTGGCCCTCCGATATGCTCTTCTGAGTGTACCTTACCGTAATCCAATCGACCTCACCCCAGAGTTCCTAGAAGAAGCGGCGATGCATTATGACAGACTCATAGATGCGTACGGCAACTCACTTTCTTCCCAGAATGAGTCAGGGGCCGATCTTTCTGGCGCTAGTGAACGCTTCTCTGATGCAATGAATGATGACTTCAACACTAGGGCCGCGATGATAGAGGTCCAAGCAGTGGTATCTTCTACACCTGGTTCAGATGTAGCTACTTGGTTAGAGAAGAACGCAGGAGATGTGTTGGGACTACTCCCTCCCTCTGGGGAAGTTGTTGCCAATTTGGCCCAAGCCGAGTCTGATAGAGCAGAGGTCGCCGAGAAAGTCGAGTCGCTACTCGATGAGCGTGAGAGTGCCAGAGCGTCCAAGGACTGGGCCCGAGCCGACGAAATCCGAGACGAACTCACTTCGATGGGCGTCATAGTTGAGGATGGACCTGAGGGCCCGACTTGGCATCTAGGGTGACTACTGTTCCTCAGTAATCAGCACTGATGGCTCCTTGTCAGCACGTTCTCTAAGGTTTGAGTTTACAATTCCTAGAGAGCCTACGATAACAATGAGTCCAACGAATATAGCAACCCAGAATAGCGCCCCATCCGTCCAACTCTCACTTTCAGGTTCCGGTTCTGGTTCCGGTTCGGACTCATCTCCCTCGACATCAATGAATGACCAAGCAGCCCTGCATGTCACCTCCTGTGGGTAAATTCCAGCATCTGTGCAAATATGTCCAGGAACCGCAATTGCATCAGCCACTTCGAGGTTACAGAATGATCCACTGGTCTCGATGCACTCATCAGTTGGCTGCATCACCACTAAGATTGCACCGCACAGTAGAATTTTGCTAGAAGGAGTGACAGGTACGCCTGCATCGCCCAATGTATTTGCATCCGACATGCATTGCTCGAGATGAATCCCCTCTTCGATAGTGGTTGGATGAGGTATGGTACCGCCTCGTGGACCATATGTATTCCAAAGTACAGGCAACTCAGGCTCAGGCTCAGGCTCCGGTTCACTGCAGACCATTGTTCCACTGCAGTCAAAGTCATCACAGTCGATGTACGGATCCCCATCATTGTCTACTCCATCACTGCATAATGCCTCAGTATCTTCTGAACCTCCATTTCCAGGGTTGGTGATAATCGGACCTGCTCCGGCCACAGTACCACTGACTCTATGACCATCTTCGTTCAGTTCGACATCGTAATAGTCCCCCCATAGGTCGATAGTACGATCTTTCTGGAATGTTAGGGAGCGGTTCAATACATCGAAATAACGGTCATCCCCAAGTGTGAACAAGTATTCGATAGGGACAGGAGCTCCTTGGTTACAAGATTGTAACTCTGCTAGCAATTCATCGACAGTCTGCTGGGCTTCTGGCACTCCATCATAGGTGATATCCGTGGCCTTGGTGAACCCAACTCCCTCGATAATCTGAATCTCATCATCCATTGCTTGCATGATGTCCACATCGCCAAATACAGCCAATCCGCCGACTACCACTAGTCTGACATCAGGATCAATCGCTTCTACGACATTCCTGTAGGGGTCAGAATGGAATGTATCGAGAACTACGAAATCCGCCGCCAATCCTGCTTGAATGCGACCGGTTTGATCATTCCATCCGATTGCATCGACTATATTCGTAGTAATGGCCTGAACCAACTCGTAATCTGTGAATATGTCTCCTAAGACATTCTCATCCCACCAATCTGCTGTCTTCAGTTCGTGCATCGAACTCTTAGATCCGGATGGAGCCCAGTCAGGACCAATCATGATATTGACTCCCTCGGCCTTGGCAGTAGCCACATCTGTCGTCTCACCATACAGGATTAGATTTGATGTCGGTGACCAAGCGAGGCTTCCTCCAACATCACCAAGGGCATCGAATTCTGCCTGAGTTAGTCCAGTCCCATGAATCACAACAATCTCGCCAACAAGCAAGTCATTCTGAACCAAGATATCGAATTCTGCCCTACTGGACTCGTCAATACCCTCGGCTAGATGGAGGAACCAAGCATCCAGTTCTCCTGAGGAATTACCATCCTTGATGTGATTGCCAGAATAATCTGATTCCAACTCAGTGACCTTGGTGTGGATATAGTCCCTACCGAAGTTATACAACTCGATATTTCTCGCAAGCATGGTCTCAAAGGTATCAGTGTTTGATGTTGAACTGCCTTGTAGTGCAGTGTTTCCTCCCGCGATAGCTCGTAGTTCAGCAAATCTCATTGCTGAAGTATCGGTGAGTGAGCAACCCACATCCTTTGCATCTCTGTAGGAGTCCTCTGCTTGCCATTGGTAGCGGTTGTCCCAGCCATCAGTGCCATGATCCCAAAGTGGAATAATGTTGTACTTGGCATGATTATGTGGGTCAATAAATCCTGGATAAATAGTGCCACTAGTTGGTATTGAAACCACCCCCTGGGCAGTGGCTGGTGGAGTATCAGTCGCACTCCAAACCGCTTCAATCATACCGTCAACTACCAGAATCCTACCGTCATTGATTACCGATTGTTCCGACTCCATAGTGACTACGCGCCCCTCAAGGATGTACTCTCCTCTGTGAATGTGGTCTTGTGGAGGGTAGCAGTTACCCTGCAAATGGTTGGCTCCACCCCATTCTTGGCCATTAGCGCCCCCTGGAGTTGGACTTCCATCGGACAGTTTTGCCCAGTTTCCACCCGAGTCGTATCCGTACGGAATATCCCAATCAGAATCCTCGCCTTCATAACTTACAGAGTCTATTTCCATGCCAGATCCATCGAGCAGCCTAATGGTATCTCCGTCCCAGTAGTCGAATTCTATGCCGGTCCATGAGCGATAGAATACAATGTATGAACCCGGCTCTAGAACTGTATTCCATCCGATACTGCAAGCAGGGGAGCCGCCATCGGCGATATCATCCAACCACCAGCCACCGATGTCGACGGACTCTGAAGTTGGATTGTGCAACTCGACATACTGATCACTGTAAGTTCCCATCGAGCCATCACCATTCCAGTCGGTACCTCCGTAATTCTCGTTATTCGGAGAAACCAGTATCTCGTTGATGTAGATAGAATCGGTCGGAGCGGTCTGGCCCGACACTGCCATCATCGGCATCATTGTCATCATAATCATCAGCAGGGTCATGGCGAAGGCTCTGCGCATGGTAGAGACGAGTCATTACTCAACTTCAATCCAACCCTGAAAAGTTCAAGCAGGATTTCAACAAATTCGTACATTTTTGCCAGTTTCAATTAGGCGAAGAACCGAAATACTGACTGAGTGCGAATCACTCGCGTTAATCATGCAGCGTTGCGGCAGAGTGGCTTGTGCGGCCCTTATGGTAATCACCGTATCATTCGCTGGCTGTATGTCTGGCGGAAACCAATCTAGTTCTGGCAATTCTATTCCAGACTGGGACAAGGATATGATCTATGTCGATGATCCCATGGGGCACGAAGACGCAAGAATGTTTGATGTTGGATCTCCATTCAGTAACCAATCTTGGGGCAACTCAAGCTGGGCGGTCTTCGGAAACGAAGAGGGAGGAAATTGCTGTGAACACTATCTGGCCGCCACCAAAGAGGGGTGGATTCTGAACTTCGGCGGCGAATATCCAACTTGGTCAGAAGATCGAGGGCATACTTGGCAGGAATATCGCCCTAGTGTCTTTTCTCAGATTGGATGCCGAGAGCCAAAACCAACTGTCCCCGGCCAAGAAGGCCTAGGAGAGGGCAGTATTGTTCAAGCAACCAATGGAGATTTAATTTCGATGGGCTGGTTCCCTTATCCAAGTAGTAGCGGTGCAGACCAATTCTACGCTTTCCTTTATGATGCAGAGGACGAAGAGTGGAGTTGGTGCTTCAATCGAACTCCCGAGCCATTTTACGATCGTTCTTGGCAGGTTGAAGTCGTCGGCCCAATCAATGGTGGCTTGTATGGAAATGGCGAATGGGCTACCCTAGTAATCTCCAATTTCTGGCACCAGGTTGCCAATCTCGGAGGCCAGATTTCTACTGATGGCCTGAATTACGATTACTTCGATTTCCCCGATCGAGATGCAAATCTCGACATCATCGAGGTCGATCTAACTGCTGAATCATTGGGACCGGAGTGGGATTTCACCAAGCCGCACAAGGAAATGCGGGCTTTCCCGGTCCCATCTGGCGGCCTATACTTCCCGGATTACTTCGTCGATGGTACGGATGCCTTTGTTGACACTTCCCTCAACTGGTGGGCCGCAACTACTCTGAATGGATCATCCCTACCAACTCAGTATTGCGCATTCGACTCATCTACTGCATTACATTGCTTTGGAGGATTATCTGGCGGAGTTGGAATCGCCCACTACATATCCTGGGATGGCGGTGAGACATGGGATATGCAGGACTACAACCTAACAGGAGTTGCTACAGAATTGGAAGAATGGGAATGGCACTCAAGTGGAGTACACGACCTTATGGTCGTAAACATCAGATTCCAGAGCGCCGAAGGACCAGATGTCGATGTTGCATGGCATGTTCGCGGTTTTTCAGACTCACTTGAACCCGACACACTAACCTACCTTGGTCAAGGAGATCTAGACTCCACATCAGGTGCTGGAAACGACATCAGATTCGACTTTGCGAGTATGGGTATTCTCCCAGACGGCGGCTCTTTCATTGCATACCATGATTCCACAGACCCCGATCCTCTCTTCGGAGTAGAATTACTACTGCCAATCTCGTACGGTGTCAGCACTGTCTAATCTACGGCGAAAGTGACCTTGGTACCATCAACCTCGAATGAGTCTGCACCAGATGGAACATCGCCCTCATTCAGAGAAGCCGTAGAAGCTCTAGTCTCACTCTGTACATGAGTCCAGTCTTCGTCTGCCAGCACAGCTCCATCAATCCATACGGAAAGTGAGATGCCCTCTTCAACCTCCAAATCTAAATCCTTACGCTTCGATTGAATTCTTCTTATCACATCTCTTGCTAGTCCCCGTGACATCAATTCCTCGTTCAAATCCATGTCTAGGACGAGAGAAACATCTCCGAAGTCATCCCCGGATAGAGTCGCAGCCGCATAACCCTCCTTCTCTGTTCGACGAATCTCGATGTCATCCATTGTGATTGAATAACCTTCAATCGCAGCGATTCCAGCTTCTATCTCCAGCAATAGGGAATCCGGATCCGCAGCCCCCAGTTCCGCTAAAACAGCCGGCAAGTCAGATCTGCACTTTGCTCCTAGGGACTTTCTGTTAGGCTCCAAGACAATTCTTTGGAAAGCATCCAGATCATTCTCAGTAAGCAATTCCTCTACATTCAACTCCTCTGCTAGGATATCGTGGAAATCAGACAGGTCTGGGCCTCCCACAATCCAACCAAATCGACAGGGCAACCTCTGTCTGCGATTATTCTCGACACGAACTCTACGCCCCGACTCGGCTAATGCCCTGACTAATTCCATCTGCTGCTCCAGGGAATAGTCTCTAGGAGGAAGATTAGAATCAACAATTTCAGATCCGACAGGCCAATCTGCTAGATGAACAGAGCTTCCTTCCAAAGCCCTGTGAATCACATCAGGCATGAATGGAGAGACTGGAGCCATGAGTCTACTTACTAGAATCAGAACTTCATGCAGAGTATGTTGACACGCTCGCTTATCCTCACTGTCAGACTCGCTCCAGAGTCTGCGCCTCGACCTACGGACATACCAGTTCGACAGATCATTGACTACAAAGTCCTCGAGTTCTCTTCCTGCCTTATGGAAGTCCCAGTTTTCGAAATGCTGGTGATACACCTCAGCCATTGCACTAGCTCTGGATAGGACCCAACGGTCTAGCGGACTCCTTTTCGATATTGCAACGAAACCACTTTTGTCTTCGGGGTCAAATCGGTCCATTGCAGCATAGTCTGCATGGAATCTGTAGACATTCCAAAGGGTCAGGAACATCTTCGCGTATGACTCTCTAACTCCATTGGGGTCGAAATTGGTCGGCGACCAAGGTGAGCTTTGAGTGGTCATATACCAGCGAATTGAATCTGAACCTTCCTTGTTGAAATGATCCCATGGGTCGACGACATTCCCCTTCGACTTACTCATCTTCTTACCATTCTTGTCCAATATATGTCCCAGGGATAGACAGCGTCTGTAGCAAATACTGTCGAAAACTGCGGTAGATACTGCGAGTAAAGAGTAGAACCAGCCTCTAGTTTGATCCACTCCTTCGCAGATATAGTCTACAGGGAAGGCGCCATCGAATACTTCCTTATTTTCGAATGGATAGTGCCACTGAGCGAATGTAGCGCAGCCTGAATCGAACCAACAGTCGAGAACATATGGCTCACGAACCATTGTTCCCGAGCACCCATCAGTTGGACAATGCAACTTGACATCATCCACATATGGTCGATGTAGTTCAGGCGGGGCGGGTGAATTCTCAGTCTTCATTGAATTCATCTCTTCAATACTTCCAACACAGTGTTCGTTACCACAGTCCTGACAGATCCAGACTGGAATTGGAGTGCCCCAGTAGCGTTCTCGGCTGATTGCCCAGTCCTTGATGTTCGAGAGCCACTCCCCCATTCTCTTTGTTCCAGTCCACTCTGGGGCCCACTCAACCTCCGAATTGTAGCGCATTATTTCGTCCCTAACCTCGGTCATGCGGACAAACCAACTGTCCATCGCGTAGTACAATAGGGGATGATCCGTTCTCCAGCAGTGAGGATAGTCGTGGGTGTACTCGTGTTCACGGTAGAGTAGCCCATCTCCAGATAGGATGTCTATGATGTCGGAATCGCAATCCTTGACATATCTGCCATCAAGCATATTGTGAGTCCCAGAGACGAATCGTCCGTCCATCCCTACAGTATGCTGAGCAGGGAATCCGACTTTCATTCCAAGATTGTAATCCTCTTCACCGTACATCACGGCAGTGTGAACCACTCCTGTGCCATCTGTAGTGGTAACGAAATCGGCTGCGACAACAGTCCATGCAGTTTCAGAGCCGCTGCCATCAATAGCTCCGGGGAATAGGGGCTGATACGATTTCCCAACTAAATTTGAACCAGAAAACTCGTCAACAACCTCGATATGATGCCGTAAAACATCACCAATCAGATCCTTGGCAAGAATCAACTCTTCTCCGACTTCGGCCCCTCCTCGACCTTCCCATGAGTCAGAGGGAGGTTCAGTAATACGGATCCGGCAGTAGGTCACATCAGGTCCAACGGCCAGTCCGACATTGCCCGGTAGAGTCCAAGGTGTAGTCGTCCATGCCAGTACAGAGGCATCATCGTCAACCAATTGGAACTTGACATAAACAGCAGGCTCAGCTACTTCCTTGTATCCTAGAGAAACCTCGTGGCTAGAGTAGCTGGTTCCAGTCTGAGGGCAGTAGGGGAGAACTTTGTGTCCACGAAATAGCATCCCCTTCTCGAACATCTGCTTGAGTGACCACCATGCCGATTCGATGTATTCGTCATGGAGGGTCACATATGGGTCATCCATGTCGACCCAGAATCCCATTCGCTCAGTCATTTCGCGCCAAGCCTGCTCATAGGTCCACACACTCTCCTTACACTGTTGGTTGAATGCCTCCATCCCATAGGCTTCTATGGCCTCGTTAGACATGAGGTCCAATCGCTTCTGAACTTCAATCTCCACAGGCAGGCCGTGAGTATCCCACCCCCCCTTCCTCTCGACGACATGTCCTTCCATTGTCTTCCATCGACATACCATGTCCTTGAACAGACGCGATAGTACGTGGTGGATGCCCGGTTTGCCGTTTGCAGTAGGTGGCCCTTCAAGGAAGGTGAAAGGAGTTGATGCAGCGCGCCTAGACTCAATACTCTGCTGGAAAGTACCCTCCTCTTCCCATGTCCTCATCAGGGATGTCTCTACCTCTACGGGGTCGAGTTCTCCAACTGGCTCAGGTACACCCATCGGGCCGCCGACCAAAAGCATCGTATTGAAGGTGCCCGCTTCGCCCAAAGGGCGAATCTCTCGTTTAGTAGGCTTCAATAATAGTCGCCACTACGGTAATTCATGTCCGAGACAATTACACTCGATGTAGGGGGGATGACTTGTGATGGATGCGCCGGAAGGGTTCGAAATGCACTTGAAGGAGTCTCCGGAGTTACCTCGGCTGAAGTTTCTCACGAATCAGGATCAGCCATAGTTTCTCACTCAGGAATCTCCCGCGATTTGATGTCCGGGGCAGTTCGTGCAATAGGCTACACCGTAGATGGTCAGGCTGAGGATTTTCACTGGCGCGATGGAAGTGTTTGGCGGCAATCTGCTCACAATACGAAGTGGTGCCTAGTCGGATGTTCAATTGGTGATTTTGGCACAATTGCTGCATTCCAATTTATCCCTTATCTTGATGCTCTAGGCTGGTCTACAATGTCGATTATGTTGCTTGCAATGTTCAATGGGATCATGACATCTATTGCTCTTGAGACCATAATCCTGTCAGCCCAAATGGCATTGAAAGAAGCTTTCAGAGTCGCGATTGGAATGTCTCTGATTTCGATGATTTCAATGGAAGCAGCGATGAATATTGTCGATGTTGTTTTGACTGGAGGGGCCAAGCTGACTTTGTGGGTAATCATACCCATGCTAGTGGCTGGATTCTTGACCCCATGGCCATACAATTACTGGCGTCTGAAGAAATACGGAATGGCCTGCCACTAAGGTGTGATTGAATTGGATTGGAATACAATCGCTGACGAGATTTCTGACTGGATCAAGGATTATGCCCAGAATGCGGGAATTGACTCTCTAGTTGTAGGAGTCTCAGGCGGGATTGACTCGGCCGTAACCTCAACTTTATGCGCCAAAACTGGAATGAGAACTCTTGTCTTCAATTTGCCCATTCACCAAGCAAATTCTCAGTACGATCTTTCCAACAAGCATATAGAATTTTTACAGCAGAATTGGAATAATGTGGATAGCCATGACATTGATCTTTCAGAAGTAGCCACCGCCTTTGAGAATACGGTTCGCGAGTATAACTCCAATCTCACTTTGGCAAATTTTAGAGCCAGATTGAGAATGGCTACCTTGTACAATTTTGCCGGTTTGAAGGAAATCAATGGTATAGTCGTCGGTACAGGTAACAAGGTGGAAGACTTCGGAGTCGGCTTCTTCACCAAGTACGGTGATGGCGGAGTCGACATCTCTCCAATCGCCGATTTGTACAAGTCAGAGGTCTATTCGTTAGCCGAGACACTAGGGATAATTCAGGAGATTCAAGATGCTGCCCCTACTGATGGACTTTGGATTGATGGCAGGACGGATGAGGACCAATTGGGCGCCACATACACAGAACTTGAATGGGCAATGAAAGAGATCGAGAACCCCTCTGGCAGAGAGCACTCGGCTAGGGAAAAAGAAGTTCTAGAGAGATATCTAGAACTTAACAATACTAATTCACACAAGATGAATCCAATTCCAGTGTTCCAGATGAACAGGCGCTGAGTTGAATAGCATACGCCCCACCGTCGTGGCATGGCCGGAATCAGACAGAAGTGGAGAGATTTGGAGACTAAGCAGAAGACATTCGCCGTCGCAACCACATCTCTACTTCTGTTAACTATCGGATATGTCGGAATAGGATATGTCATCGCTTCACAAGCAATAGCCGTTAATCCTGGATGTGGAATGTGGTCTGAGAACACTCCTTCTGATTGGTCTACTGACGATGATTGGGAGAGTTTCGAGCCATGGCCAATGGCCGACGAGAGAGTAGAGATTAGACGTGATTTTGATGCCTCAACTTACCAGATGGAAAGTTACGAAGATGTCTCATTCAACCCTCGGGGAGACACCAGCATTACACTAAGTGGTTGGTATGTCGAAGTCGACCCGGAAGCCCCTGTTGTAATCCAAACTCATGGTATGCCTATGAATGGCAAGTGTAAGCCCGAAATGCTACTGATGCAAGGTTATCTTGCAAATGGAGGAATAAACACTCTATCTTTTGATTTAAGGAATTACGGAGAGAGTGATGTAGTTGGGGATTACATTGCTGTCGGCCAGATCGAGTACAAAGATCTCCTAGGTGCATATGATTGGTTAATCTCAGAGAAAGGATACCAGCCTGGTGAAGTTGGTATGACTGCAATTTCTGCCGGAGGCGGGGCCGCAATAGCCTTCGCCGAAGAGCCAGGAATCGGTGCGATGTGGCTTGATAGTGCAGTGCTGGATTTTCCTTTGGTAGTGAAGAATGAACTCGGGAGACTGGGGTTCCCTACTATTTTCTCCGGGCCAGCAATGACTGTTGGAGGATGGCTAGCCGGTGTTGATTTGGATGAGAAATCAGCTATGGATGCTGCAGACAATGCGGGAGACAGACCAGTCTTCCTAACGCATGCCAAGGATGATCCAAGAGTCTCTATCTTACACTCAGAGAGATTTGAGCAGAGGATGCTAGACAATGGGGGCAATGTTGAGACCTGGTATGTCGATGACAGAGGTCATGTTGACGCTATTTGGGGAGAGTCACAGCAGTATGAAGAGAGCATAGTCGGATTCTTCACCGAAGCCCTAGCCTGAACTACTGACGCTGAGCTCCTATTCGAGGGAACAGTACTGGCGTATTCTCCCTGTATCTTTGGTAGTCTGGATCTTCTCCCCAGTTCTCCAAAGCACGACGATCCAGTATTGGCACACCACTCACCTTAGTCAAGAGAAGATATACGAAGATTGGCGATATCCAGGCGACCATCTCAAGACCATCAAAGCAAGCGACTCCGAAGATAGCAATTCCAGTCCATAGCAAAATCTCTCCCAGATAGTTCGGGTGTCGTGAGCGAGACCAGAGCCCCTCGTCAATCCATTTTCCTGCATTCTCTGGTTTGGCATTGAATGCGGTCTTCTGGGAGTCCGCTATTACCTCCACCGAGAATCCGGCTACCCATAGGGCGAGGCCTATACCATCCCACACCCCAAGGGGAGGCGCCTCTCCCGACTGGGTGTTGATGACGAGGACGGCGTTCAGTGTAAGGAAGACCCACAGGGCCTGGAGAGTCCATGGAACCATGAACCTGATCGGGGATGTCTTGAGTTTGTCGAATCGCCCGTCCTTCCCTGCATGGTGTATGCGTAGGAAGAGGAAGGCCGAGAGGCGGAGGGACCATATCGCCACTAGTGCACTGATCAGCAGTTCCCTCGTTCCGGGATCGTCTGATTGCGAGCCGGCCCATAGGCTGAACACCACTGCCACTATGTAGGTCATGCCACCAGTTAGATCGTAGAATCGCTCGCTTTGAAGGAGAGAGGCTGGTATCCAGGCCAGCCACTGAATTCCGAAAACTATGGCTGCGCACCATGCCATTGCAGGCATTCCATCTATCTCGACGGAGTTAGTGGACACGGCTGACACGATGAGCAGGGTGATGACGACGCTTGCCACCATGACAATGGTCGTAAGGCGATAATCCTCACTACTAGCACTCATATCTCTGAACTCAAAGAAGCAATCCCATTCATAAATTTCTGTCCGAATGGTTTAGTTTTTCCATAATTATTTACCGAATAATAAAATGCACAAGTTCGTTTATTAGTCTTAATTAAATATCCAATATTTTCCGCAATAAATGAAGAAACATGTCTACAAGTGGAACAGAAGAAATAGAGCAAAAGCGCATACCGGTTACAGTACTGACAGGCTTTCTCGGCTCTGGCAAAACAACTCTACTGAATCACATCTTGACAAGCACAGAACACAAGATGAAATTCGCAGTAATTGAGAATGAATTTGGCGATATTGGGATAGATGAGAATATCTTAGTTGAGAGTTCCGAAGAGAGCATTATTGAGGTCATGAACGGTTGTATTTGTTGCACTGTAAGAGGGGATCTTACTGAGTTACTCGATCAGATGTATGACAGAATCAAAGACTTCGATGGAGTTCTAATTGAGACAACAGGTCTAGCCGACCCAGCACCAGTAGCACAGACATTCTTTGTTGATGAGAGGGTTGTTGGACGTTACAAACTGGATGGGATAATCACAGTAGTTGATGCCAAGCACATCATCCAACACCTCGATGAAGAAAAGCCCGAAGGAATAGAAAATGAGTCAGTAGAACAATTGGCATTTGCCGATCGAATAATGTTGAACAAGATTGATCTTGTTTCCGAGAAAGAAATCAAAGAAGTTGAGAGAAAAATCAAGTCAATCAATGCATTTGCTCCAATATTTCACACTCAAGACAGCATTATCGATCCAGAGGCCCTGATTAATATTGGTTCGTTCGACTTGAAGAGGACTCTAGAAATGGATCCCGAATTCCTAGATACCGATTCAGAGCACGAACATGACGATCGCGTAACTTCTACTAGTTCTAAGTTCGAAGGTTCTCTGAATGTAAACAAACTCGATCAGTGGATTAGCGATCTTCTACAGAACTATGGGCAAGACCTGTTCAGGTACAAGGGAATACTCTCTGTCGAGGGGATGGATGAGAAGTTCGTATTCCAAGGCGTACATATGTTGTTTGCAGGAAATTTCAGCAGCGAGGTTGCACCTTGGAAGGAAGGAGAAGCCCGCGAATGTCGTTTTGTATTCATTGGCCGTAATCTTGACCACGAAGCCCTCCAGAAAGGACTGATGGACTGTAGAGCCGAAGAACTCCGTTTCAATGTAGGAGATACCGTTTTTGCCAATATTGGAGAATTCACTGAAGGCGTTATTCTGAAGAGTTGGGATCAAGGTAATCCATATCGTGTAGAAATACAAAATGAAGAAAAGACCAATGTTTGGGTTCCCATTGACAATGACGAGTTCGTACGAGATAATATCTGAATCTCCTTGAAAATCATACTTGAAATCGGAGTTCCTCATATGTCTGCTCGCGTTGTCGTATGCAGTGGCTGCTGTTGTGGTAATTTGGATAAAGGCCACAATAAGGTTCCAATAGATTTCTTGAAGGCGGCATGGGAAGAGAATGGGCTTGAGGAGTCTGTGAAGTTGACAATATCGGGCTGCCTTGGTCCTTGTAGTATGCACAATGTATCTTTGTTGAAGACTGATGAAGGACTGACATGGCTAGGTGAACTTAGTCACGAGGAACATTATGACGCAATTGTTAGTTGGGCCCGTGATTTTATTCAATTTGACAACAAGGCCAAACTGCCTGATAGTTTAGTGCCACACCAGTTTGTTCGTTTTGAAGAAGTCGTAATTACCGAACATGAATCATACATGTAATCAAAGGTAACTGCCAGAACTGAGATCATTAATTCCTGCTAGGATTTAGTCTGGGTTTGATGACAGCGTGATATACTGCAACTATTGCAAATATCAATGCTGCAACTAAGGCAATCATTGTGCCACTTCCCGTGTCCGATTCTGCTGACAGATATAGCCCCAACAAAACCGATAACAAACCGAATATCTGAGTCCATATCAAACATGAACGGAAACTTCTACCAAAGAATTGTGCAGTTGCAGCAGGAGTGACTAGTAGTGCAGTTACCAATAATGTCCCCACAACTTGTACCATACTAACTACGACTGCTGCTGTGAGTACGCTGAACAATAATCCGACTTCCCGTACTGGTAGACCCTGAACTCTTGCAGCCATTGGGTCGACCGTTGAAGCCAATAGTATTGGATGGATTAAGGCGAGGCAGACAACCACTAACATTGAATTATAGATGATTAAATTAAAACTGGCCGAATCGATTAGGAGAATGTTACCGAATAGATAGCTATGGATATCAGAAGTAATCCCTCCGCCCCAAACTCTCAACATCACCAAGCCTAATGCCAGCATACCGGTTAGGAAAATCGCAATCGAAGCATCTCCAGTGAGTAACTCTCTAGCCTGCATTTCATAGATCAGAATCGCTGCTACGACACTGAAAAGCATAGCATACCACAAGGGAGATGCTGCCCCTAGAACGATTGCTACAGCAACCCCTCCAAAGGAAACATGTGCTAGACCATCTCCAATGAGGGCAAGATTTCTAATCAACAGAAAAGACCCCATTAGACCCGCAACAATTGTAACTATGATTGCAGAAATTAATGCTCTCTGGAATAATTCCATAGTAAAGAAATAGGGAAAAGTCTCACCTGGTACCATGGGTGAAATAAATTCCAAAATTGGCGAAATAATGGCCAGAACAATTTCGCCAATATCCATCACAAAACCTCTCCTGATTCCGCATCAGTGTGCAGATGATCGCCATGAGATTCGTCATGAACATGACTAATTCCTCTGAGCATAGCAAGTTGGGTAAGATTTGGAAATAATTTTGTCTCACCATCGAATTTAATCGTCTCTTCGAGGTAAATCATCCTATGAGCAGTCTGACGGATTGCTGCCATGTCATGAGATACCATGAGTATGGTTTTGTTCGCATAGTGACACAGGTCGTCAAGCAACTTCAATAGTGAAGCTCTGGATTCCCGGTCTATTCCTACCAAGGGCTCATCGAGAATGATAAAATCTGCCTTTGATGCCAATGCTCGAGCGATAACAGCCCTCTGACATTGTCCACCAGATAACCTACCTATGTCGGTATGTTGAACATCGCCTAGCCCAACCATCTCAATGGCTTCGTCTACCTGTTGCTTATCGCGTGCAAAGGAGAACATATTGGAACGATTCAGAGTTCCTAATTCAACGAGTTCTCGCACAGTTAGTCGTAGGTCTCTGGGTAAGTTTGAGGCCGCTTGGGATACCCATGAGATTCTCCCATCGTTGCTCTTGCACATTGGCTCACAGCCATGGATTCTGATTTTACCAGAATCTTCCTTTAGAATACCAAGTATAGAGAGGAGAAGCGTAGTTTTACCACTACCATTGGGGCCCACAATTCCGACAAATTCTCCCTCCCGAACCGTAAAATCTACATCGTGAATGATTAATTTACCAGAACGAACTACTGAGAGCCCCTCGACTTCCAGTATTGGTTGATCGGTAATCTCCGAAATTGATGTTCGAGCCTCCAAAACCACCGCCCCCAATTCTCCGTAGAATGTATTGACAACATCCCACGGATTATATCAAGTGCTCCTGGCTCCAAAATACTCGTACATCAATTTGCATCCTATGGATAGGAAAACCGTTGCAACAAATACGATTGGGATTATGTCAACCATACTCATGTTTCAAACCTCCTGGAGAATCGAAATTCTGGATTTAACAGCCCATTCCTGACTTCAGATTTTGTAGATTCTTATCCATCAAAGTCAGGTAACTATCTTCACTATCCATCGGCGGTAGTTCCATAGTGTACAGGATCTCAATACTGATTCCGTTAGGCATAGTATCAGAGATAGTTTGCTCGACTATTCCAGCAACCGAAGATTGATCAGTATATTCCTCAACGAAAAGTACTGTCAGACTATCTTCCTCAATCTGCTCAATTACTTCGGCAATGTCTTCTGCCGTAGGCTCTCCTTCCGGGTCAAGTCCATGTACAGTAGTGAATTGAATGTCATATCTCTGTGCTAGGTAAGAGTAGGCATTGTGATTCGCTACAACCGTATTCCCTGCACAATTCGCGCCCTCTCCAAATGCAGATTGGTATCCAATGTGCAAGAAATCTAGCTCAGTCTTGAAAGCTTCAGCATTCTCGACGAATGTTGCTTCATGGTCTGGGAAGTTAGCGATTAAGACATCCTTGACAACATCGACTTGTGCCTTGAACGCAAGAGGGTCCAACCAGCTGTGAGGGTCAAACTCAATCTCCTCATCTGAGTGGTCATCGTGATCGTCCCCATCATCCGAGTGATCATCATGGTCATCTTCCTCATCCGAGTGATCATCATGGTCATCTTCCTCATCTGAGTGGTCATC
>DAON01000097.1 GCA_002501885.1 Euryarchaeota archaeon UBA220
GACCATTCAATTGCGTACCTAACAACGCAGTAGATTGTTGCGAGGAAAACACTCAGTAGCATTATTGGAAATCCTGTCTTGAAGAATCTATTGAATGAGATATCATGTCCTGCCTCTTCGGCCAGCCCTGCAGCAACCACATTTGCAGATGCCCCGATTATTGTCCCATTTCCTCCAAGACAAGCCCCCATAGCCAATGCCCAAGCAAGTGGACCGAGGGCCAGCCCTAGTTCTGGATTTTCAGCCAAACTAATGACCACAGGGACCATGGTTGCTGTGTAGGGGATGTTATCGATAAAGGCAGAAGCGATAGCGGAGACCCACAGTAGCAGGAGAATTGCAACCATCAGACGATTATCCGCATCTGCCTGAGATATTGTATCAGAAATTCCATCAGCAATTGCATTGATGAGGCCCATATACTCTAGGCCATGAATCATGATGAATAGTCCTGCAAAGAAAATAATCGTAGTCCACTCGACCCCGTCCAATTGTTCCTCGACATGGTGTGGTGAAGTCACAAGAAGCATCAGAACAGCTCCTCCAATAGCGATGGTTGCAACAGTAAGTAAGTCGTGGTGGAAAGAAGAATGGGCGAAGAAGGCCAAAATCACCAGAGCAAGGATGGCTCCGGACTTCTTGAGTAATTCAACATCCTTAATGCCATATTGAATTTTAAGAAGCTCGACATTACGGTGTCTTTCTCCCGAAAGGCCTTCGGATTCCAACCTCTTTAGTAGCCAGAATGATGGTGCCATGGCAATAACTACTGCAGGACCAACATGGATTATGAAATCAATAAACGAAATCCCCTGATCTGCCAACATCAGATTTGATGAAAGTGCTTGGGGAGAAAGTTGTGCGCCGATAATAATGTTAGGAGGATCTCCAATTTGGGTTGCTGCCCCTCCGATATTCGAGAACATGACTTCTGCAATAATGAGAGGTATTGGTTCAATCCCCAATACTCTGGCAATTTGGATTGTAACTGGTACAATTAGGAGAATGGTAGTGACATTGTCCAAGAATGCAGAGAATACCGCAGTGATTGTACAGAGGATTATCGACAATCTCCAGATAGAGCCTCCGCTGAATGCATAAGCTTGGACTGCTGCCCACTCGAAAACTCCGGTTCTACCTAGAATATCTACAATCACCATCATTCCAATTAGAAGCCCCACTGTCTCTTCATCGATCCAAGTTACAACGGTTCCAAGATCCGGCCCATCACCTATTGCGTGCAATGTAATCACTACAATTACTGCGCCGATTGCTGCAGCAAGAGCTCTATGGACCAATTCAAAGATGATTAAAGCATAGACGCCCAACAGAATTGCGAGCGCTGCAGGGACTGCCCAACTAGGCATCTCGGGGGCAATCCATGTACCAGAACTTGATGAAGCGGCTAGCACATTGGGGATGAAAATAGTCAGGAGTAATGTTGTGAAAAACAGCCTCTGTCCAATGCTCGTCGAACTCAATGTGCTTCCCATAATTAGAACCCCGAGTTGAGCAGCATATAGAGAATACTCGATTCAAGGCTTCCAAAACACCGCAACATTGCCAATACTATGGGCTAAGATAGAGTCTGATTCCTTAGCCAATCTCTCAAAACAATCGAGTCTTTCTGTTGAGTTTGATAGTAGTCCTCGGTTGGCCTTGAGTTTGACTAGATTCCTCTTTGCTAATTGTTCAGCCAACTCGACTAGGAGTTGTTCGGTTACTCCACCCTTACCTATCCTAATTGTAACTGGCAAGGAGGCGTCTTTGGCCTGCTTTGCTATACCTTTTGGAATCTGTCTGCTAATCTAAATCACCTCTGCTGAGTAGTACTTCTTCGAGAGATTCTGCCGCAGCTATTGCAAGTCACTATCAGAGTTCCTGAACGTATCCTGATCCTAGATGTTCGGCCCGGTATTAGGGCCGAACTACAACCTCTACAAATCAATCTAGAAGTCATTGATTCGGGCCTAATGCCGTGCCTCTTACCTATTCTCAAGATATCTCTTGCGGCAGAGTTCAAAGACTCATCTTCATTACTCTCAGGAGCATTTAGAATCGAAGAAAGGTGGTCAATCGCCTCAGAGGCTCTGGCCTTCCTCTTTGAGTCGTTTCTTCTCGCTCTCTTAGGCATCCTTACCACTCAATTCCAAGAGTGCCGATTCGATTGAATCTCCAACCTCTTCGATACCCTGATTACCATTTATTCGGAGTAAGACTCCTCTTTCCCCATACCAATTAGCCAGAGGTGCGGTCTGCTCGTGATATGCCGATAATCTGCTCCTGACCGTCTCCTCGTTGTCGTCCTTGCGCTGAACAACTCGATCGGCTGCCTCGGCAGGAGGGGGGTTGAATTCAATATGGTAGATTTTGCCAGTTTCAGGGTCCATTCTGCGGCCCACTATTCTTTGAACGATGGCATCATCGGGAACCTCTATTGATACGACAGCCGAAACCGATTCAATCTTGTCCAATGACTTGGCTTGTATGATGGTCCGTGGATAGCCATCTAACAATAATCCTGATTCTGCATCAGGTTGTTGAAGTCTCTCAGAAATAAGTCCAATGATTATCTCGTCGGGAACCAAAAGACCGGCGTCCATGTAGCCCTTGGCTTCTCTGCCCAAATCCGTATCTGCGGCTACCGCTGCCCTAAGCATATCTCCGGTCGAAACTTGTGGCTTTCCAGTGAGTTTGGACATTCTGGATGCTTGAGTTCCTTTGCCTGCACCCGGAGGACCAAAGAGAACTATTGAGCCATTCACGCCTCGGCGAGGAGGTTGGGGAAATAAGGGAAGCGCATCAGGGATTGTTCTGTTCCCACCAGAGATGACCATATGACGCCCACTGCTCCATAGTCCACCCCTCAGGCAATCCAGATAGAGGAAGAGGAGGGGCTCCATCTGGTGGTGGCGGAGGTGCTGAGGCAGAAGATTGTGCTAATGCTGCTTGAATCTCTTCATCGGAGACTCCTCCTGTGAGCACCTCGCCAGAAGAAGAAGTCTCCAAAGCGGCCGCTCTGCGATCAGACAGAGAACCAGATAGAAGAGCTGAGCCCTCAGGGATTAGCTCTTCTTCCGGACTAACCATAGCAGATGATGACTTCCTCATTCTGACCCCATAAACAACTGCAGTGGAGAGAAGAGTGAGGAAAATCAGCGCTAAGGTCCAGTCAGGAAGTCCAACAGCATCCAAAACCCCTCCAAGTCCGCCTCGAGAAGAATCTCTGGCCTTACTAATTCCTAATTCAAGAGAGCCATTTGTGATTACAGAAAGGATTCCATCATCGGTTGAGTTTAGATAGAACGATACAGAAGTAAGGCCGTTTGAAGCGCCTGAATTAGGAGTAATGGATATTGAAAAAGTAACATATTCGCCTGCTCCTAATGAGAAACTATTCTGGTCTGCTGCAACCTCCCAATTGCCAGGTGCGACAATTATCAACTCGGCACCACTTGGGGTGTTTCCCGTATTTGCAACCGTAATTTCCACTGTCTCTCCACTATTTCCTATTCCTTCTATTGAGCCTTTATCACACGACAAGGTGAGCCAGATCGAGGGTACAACTTCGATGGTCATGTCTGCAGTATAGACTGCTGTCTCTCCTCCGGGAGTTCTAGCCTCAATAATCACTGATACTTGAGTATCTAGAAGCCCGATTGGTAAAGCGCCTGGAAGATCCATGCCAACCTGAATAGTAGCTTGCTGATTCATATCCATTGGGAATTCTCTGCCTGAGAGGAATCCTCCGGACCAACCCTCGGGCAGAGAGCCCATTGTAAGGCTGATATCCAACTCAATATTGCCCACATTATGAGCATAGATATCTGCGGTGCCCGGCATGCCCAGGGCTACACTCATCACTGGATTCCACGATAAATCGAGGGTTGCTATCTCTTGGACCAGAAGCCGTGTTGAGTTCGTAACAGTAGGGCCATTATCCAATGTAGTTCTGACCGTAATGAGGTTAGAGTCTCCCATCTGAGCAGTAAGAGGAACAATGGTTGCGATTGAGACTGTTTTGGAACCCCCTGCTGAGATTGAGACGGACAACTCCTCGGGCTGCACATTTGACCCCTCGGTCATCTGGATTGGCCAAGTATTCAATGAGGAAAATGCGTTTACTGTGAAAACCATCGGGACATTTCCATCGTTGGATATGAGTAAGTCTGTGACTATTACATCTCCATTCAGTACTGGCCGAGGATTTGCTACTGCGATAGGCCCTAGAGCATTGTCGTCGGAATCGAACAATTCTGGAGAGAAATCAAAACTTTCCAAGACGGTTACCGTGGCCAATTCTATTGTTTGTAGAGTCTGGTCCATTACTGAAGTTGTGGTGCATTCGACTTCCTGTGTGAATCCCGCTGGAGGTATTCCGGCCACAGCATGAGGAACTCTTACCCTTATGGGCAGAGGTAAGAATTGCAGTCGGCTCAGGGGCTCGAGAGTAATCTCTGATGATTGACTATTTCCTATGCTAATCGTCCACCTATCAGTAGACTCGCATGAAACGATGTATTGAGTGGGGCCGTTACCAGTGTTCTTGATTGAGAGAGAAAATACTGCTAGCTCTCCTGGCTCTGCCCCTAGGCTCTCCGTTCCAGCTACCACAGTGAATAACCCCTCGACTCGCTCTACCACTGCACTCAATCGGATGCTGTGAGATACTGTTGGAGAATTAGTGTCGAAAAGCGTGAGGTCCGATACGAAGGTGCCCGGTAGAGCGTAGACTACTTCGGAATCGCTAGACAAATCAGTATCCATGTCGGACATATTGAGAGTGACAACTGTGCGATCTCCTTCTTCTCCAAACGGTGCTAGGGTCCAAGGCCCTGATTCATTGATTAGTTTCCACCATTCATCCTGTGGTTGGTAGAGTACTCCATTATCTCCGATAAGCTGGACCGGGGAGACACTTAGTCCGACTGAGATCTCAGAAGTTCCTTCATTTCTCATCTCCAACTCAAATAACACCCAACTAGCTTCCCTAGGGTCGAGTGTTCTGACCATGGCTTGGTTTAGTTCAGCGGGATTCGAAGGAACTGATCCATCCTCCATCAAAGGAGTTAGTCGTACTCCGATTTGTGAAACATTGACAAAAATTCTAATCCAATTATTGTCTATTCCAGAATTCTCATCATTCAACTCCGATACCTCGGAGTTCGAGTCCAATCTTAGCTCCAATTCATGTGTCCCTGTTGTGGAGAATGAATGTGGGAAAGAGATTGAGTCAACTACTCCTCCAGCCAAGGATGATCGGACAGAGTTGTGAATTACAGTGCCGGCAGTCAAATCCTTGATTTCTATAGAGTAAGTCCCAGTGGGTGCTGCGGCTTGGTTCTTCCAGACTGCTTCGATTAGTAGTGTGTCCCCTTGCAATGGATTTGCAACTGAAGTAGACAATGAGTTCGGAAAGACGGTAAGATCTGGACTCTGGGTCTCGCTAGCTAAGCCTGTGAGCACTATTGCATAGTCCTGCACTGAACCTCCTGCATGCCCAACGATAACTGACCAAGACCCGGAAGTAGAGCCGGTTGGAATACGGACCCTCTCGACATTGTTCAGTCTGTCTTCTGAACCTCCAGAGGAGCTGAAGCCGGAGATGAAATTGTTGGCAAGATAGACTGTGCCATCAGGAGAAACAACCCGTAAGTCTAGATCGTTGACTAATCTGGAAGCGGATTGGTCAGCAACGGCAGAGCCTGCCTGGTCATTCCAAACTAGTGTTACATCAAGACCGTAATTACCGTCGACATCGAAGGTATAGACGAATGAGTGTCCTGGTAGTAATTCTCTAGAGTAGTCATAGAAAAGATTCAGGCTTTGTTCTGAAGAGTGCGGAGACAGGCTGTTGTCCAAATCTAGTTGTCCCCATCCCTCAGCAGAATTGGGTATGTCGGGTTCCCCTATGTCTTCTGCTCCGTTTATTAGAATAGCTTTGATTAAATC
>DAON01000094.1:0-3733 GCA_002501885.1 Euryarchaeota archaeon UBA220
AGTCTCTATTCCAATCGAAATTCTAGGAACTGTTCTATCACTTGGATGGATGCACTCGCGACCCGAATGGACGCAGAAGTTGCCGCGTAGAAATCTACGGCCCAAGATTAGCCTGTGACGCATCAGAGAACGATCTTTGAGGCACAACTCGATGTCAAAGTCAATTCCTGCCATCTCAAGGGTTGTACGAATTACCGGTCTAAGCGTCTCATGCCCACCAGTATCGCGAATTCTCCTCCAACCAGAAACAGGGCGTTCAATCCAATCGCTATTCTCACCTAGTCGAAACCTCACTATGTTCTCTAGATCTGACTCAATAATCTCAATCTCGCTAGCATGTAGCGTACTCGACCATGCACCTGTGTCCATCTTTGCTAACAGTGGCGCATCGTCGAGCTCAGGTATTCCTACCCACTCTCTCCAACCTACCATCACTAACTCAAACATACTTGCCTCAGTCGGCGCCCGGCCAAGAGAGGTTCTTGAATCCCTCGGATAGAGTATCATTTTCTGACTATCCAAAACTCCGATTTTCTACCCCATTTATTCTCTAAACTATCAATTTACGAATCGTTGAAGTACGGGTGCCATAGGCCATCCCTAATGGCGCAAGACGGCATACCGGAAGCACTGACCTTCGATGACGTCCTTTTGATGCCAGCCGAATCTGCTGTTCTTCCTGCAGAAGTTGACATTTCTTCGAGACTAACTGATTCGATTAATCTGAACATTCCATTGATTTCCGCAGCTATGGACACTGTCACCGAGAGCGATATGGCAATCGCTATGGCTCAGGCCGGAGGAATTGGAGTAATCCACCGAAACATGAGTGCTGAGGCCCAGGCTTCCGAGGTGTATCGCGTCAAGCGATTTGAGTCAGGCCTAGTTCTGGATCCCATCACCGTATCGCCCGACAGCAGTATTGGCGAACTACGACGAATGAAATCCCAGAATGGATTCTCTGGCTTCCCGGTAGTAGATGACTCGGGGATTCTAGTAGGAATCATTACCAATCGAGACATTAGATTCGTCTCAGACGATTCTGAAAAGGTCTCGTCAATGATGACCACAGAGGTCGTTACTGTCCCTGAGGGCGTTGACTCTGAGGAGGCCAAGCGACTCCTGCACAAGCACCGAATCGAGAAACTCGTAGTAGTCGATGATGACGGTGGATGTGCTGGAATGATGACTGTTAGAGACATCCAGCGTAGCCGAGATAACCCCGACTCATGCAAGGATGCCCAAGGTAGACTGAGAGTTGCAGCTGCCACAGGTACTGGTGACAAGGGAGTAGAGCGAGCTCTCACACTATTCGAGGCCGGGGCGGATGCAGTCATCGTGGATACTGCTCACGGCCATTCACACGGCGTAATAGAAACCGTCAGAGAGATCCGTAGCCAAGCACCAGACAAAGCACAGATAGTTGCGGGGAACATAGCTACTGGGGCGGCCGCTGACATGCTAGTAGATGCAGGCGCTAATGCCGTCAAGGTCGGTATTGGCCCAGGCTCTATTTGTACAACCAGAATCGTCTCAGGAGTAGGGGTGCCACAACTAACTGCAGTCCTAGGGGTTGTCTCTGAGTGTGGCAAGAATGACATTCCAGTAATTGCGGATGGCGGCATCAAGTACAGCGGAGATATTGCCAAGGCAATTGCTGCTGGAGCTGACTGTGTGATGGCGGGCTCAGTTCTAGCAGGTACCGACGAGTCTCCTGGTGAAACAATCCTGTATCAGGGACGCTCGTACAAGGTATACAGGGGAATGGGCTCAGTTGGAGCCATGAGCGAAGGGGCACATGACAGATACTTCCAGTCAGAACAAGGGGACACACGCAAGTATGTTCCAGAGGGAATTGAGGGCAGAGTGCCAGCGAGAGGGCCAGTTGACAATGTAATCTACCAGATGGTGGGAGGCCTACGCTCGTCAATGGGATACACTGGAAACGGATCCATAGCCGAGATGAAGTCAAATTGCAACTTTGTTAGAATCACTAACGCGGGCCTATCCGAGAGCCATGTCCATGATGTAGAAATTACCCGTGAAGCACCCAACTACCGAAGGTGAAATCGTGCATAGTATCGTTCTTGGTGGGGGATGCTTCTGGTGCGTCGAAGGAGCTCTGAAGGGATTGCGAGGAGTTAGCGAAGTAATTCCCGGATATTCCGGTGGAGATGTAGAAAATCCAACCTATGAACAGGTCTGTAGTAAGCGCACCGGACACGCAGAGGTAGTTAGGGTGAACTTCGATTCACAGGTTATTGACACACCGACATTGCTAGAGGTATTCTTCACCTGTCATGATCCAACTCAACTGAATAGACAGGGCAACGACATAGGGCCTCAGTACCGAAGCGTCGCATTCTACTCCGATAAAGAGCAGAAGTCGCAAATTGAGGATGCGATAGCAAAAGCATCCTCTCTATTCAATGACCCAATTGTAACCGAGGTCAGCCCCCTAATCAATTTCTTCGTGGCTGAGAATTATCATCACGACTACTTTGCCAATAATCCAGGAAACCCGTACTGTAGAATGGTCGTGGCTCCGAAAATCGCTAAGACCAGAGCCAAACACGCACCTCTGTATGACTGAGTCTGCGAACCTAGCCCCTGAGCCGTGGCCGGTGCATCTACTAGGTCTTGTAAATCCGATTATTGTAATTGTAGGAAACTTACTGGGCGGTGCCTACACTGCAATGGGAGTAATCTTCGTCTGGGGAGTCGGCCCTGTACTGGATATCGTAATGGGCAAATCGGATCAACCTCGCCCACCTAGAGAATCAGGTCTCCCCTTTGAGACTCTACTTTGGGTCCACGGTATCTTCCATTTCATCGTACTAGCATCCTTCTTCCGTTTCGCATATCTTGAGGCATCAGTATCATTGTGGCTGGTTCTAGCATCTCTTTCAACAGGCCTCTGTGCCGCTGCATCTGCAATCGTCACAGCCCATGAACTAGGTCACAAGAAACCTAAGAGTCCCGGCTGGCGACTGGCTAGAATGCTGTTGTTCAGTATCCACTATCCGCACTTCACAACTGAGCACAATCATAACCACCACAAGTGGGTAGCTACAGATAATGATCCAGCTAGTGCAACAGAGGATGAAGGAATCTGGGCGTTTTGGATTAGAACTATTCCCGGACAATTCTCCTCTTCAGTCAGAATACACAATAAGAAAGGAAGAACTGGGATTAGAAATCCATCATACCAAGGGCTAATTCTTCAGATAATTGCATTGGGCGTAATCTTTGCCCTACCTAACGGACAGACTATGGCAGTCGGTTGGATTATTCTATCTACAATCTCCATTCTAACTCTCGAGTATGTGAATTACATACGCCATTGGGGACTGAGGCGTACCGAAGAAGATAGAAAATTCGATTCAGAGCACGCATGGAACACTGAGGCCAGATGGTCTCGATGGTCACTGTTAGAATTGACCCGACATTCTGATCACCACCTTAGGGCAAGTGTTCCATTCTGGCAACTTCGCCCCTATCCCGATGCACCTGAACTGCCTGCAGGATACTATGCCTGTTGGTGGCCCTGTCTCGTACCTCCGATTTGGAAGCGCTGGGTCGGTAAGCGCATTCCGAGGAACGCTGTCTGAGGCCACTCAGTCAGGGCAATCTTCAACTGTGCTACGAAGCCGAGCGCTTGCATGGTTCCGGATTCGGTGGAAGCAACATCGGTCTCAACCACCTCTGCTCTGATTCACACGGGTCTTCTGAG
>DAON01000094.1:4049-5478 GCA_002501885.1 Euryarchaeota archaeon UBA220
GGTCTTCTGAGCGTGGGTCTCAGCAACTTATTTTGGAAGGGAGGCGAGCTTAAGGCCGAGGATAATCCAGAAACTCTACTTCTGATAGCAATGGCTCTTTTCTGCATCGCAATTCCTTTCCAAGGATTGTATATTCTTCTGAGTAGAATGATTAGAGAATATTCCAGTTCTGTCATGGTACCATCTTCTGTACTGGTACTGGCATCTCGATGTGAGTTAGTCAGTTATTCATGCGGAATAACTGGATTCTGCCTAATGCTTGTCAGAACTTCCACTGTATTGGCTGGAACTTTGATTGGATCCGCCATCCTAGTCGTAATTATGGCGCGGTCAGCCCTTTCAGCCACCACAAGATGATGCTGCCGCCGTAGTGATGTTGATGAGGCCCGGTGTTTAGAGAGTAGCAATGGCAGAGGCGATTGCATTCCCAAGTCTGCCCCCGGCTTCACCTTGGGATGCTTATCTTCTCATTCTCATCATACCATTTGTTCTGCGTCTTATTTTCGTATTGCCTCCACTAATCGATTTGGTCAACACCTACGCACCTCCCGGAGAGAGAACTAAACATCTGAAGTGGTTCTCTCAGAGATTGAGAAAACTACCCATCGAAGGATTCTGGCTTATTGTAGTCAACGAGGTACTATCGTTCCTACTTCCCGCACTCATAGCTATCACCGCTAGAGTCTGGTTTGGTCCGATAGGCTGGCTAAGCTGGGAAGAGACGCCAGACATTGGTGTCACACTGCTAATGATTGCCGGCGCTGCATGGGTGATTACCGACTTCAATAAGGTCACTCGCTCTCGTAGAGATATCCAACTTCTAGCTAAGTACAATCTTACTACAGCAAAAGTCGCAGTCCAGGCAGCAGTTGTAGGAAGAGAGATACTCAAAGGAGTCGGAGATATCGAAGTCCCACGCCCCTGGAGGGATGTAATCGATGTCGAGCACACAGTCGATGGAGAGCATGTCCCTGCACCTCCGAATGGCCCATTGCAGGCTTTGAAGAGAAACTTACTCGATCTTGCTGCCGACTTCGCTGAGACCACAATAGAACAGGTCCGAGGACCTGCTAGTGAGGCGATTGACAAGTTCGATGAGGATATTCAGAGGAGGATAACTGAGCGAGTCAAAGCCTCCAGCCGATCACTGCTAAACAATGTCGTCTTCTCTATCGCACCACTACTTGTCCTAGCAGGCCTGCAAAGACTGGTCTAGGACTCCCTTCTCCTTCGGAGATATCACGAATACCCAGATTACTCCGAGTACTATCTGTACAATACCAGTGAGGGCGATTACTTCTCTCAGAGAAAGCATTCCATTATCCATGATATATCCGGCACTTATGGCAGATATGCCCATCATCAGGGTGATGACAAAATGATCAGTCCCAGCAACCCTACCTCGCCACTCATCATCAGATCTCTCTTG
>DAON01000019.1:0-4041 GCA_002501885.1 Euryarchaeota archaeon UBA220
TAGATTTTCGAACCGAATCGGTTTAGTGGAGGTTTGGGTTCGCAGATGTACCGCGCCTGTAGTGAAGTCTGGTTATCACCTGAGGTTTCCAACCTCATATCCTGGGTTCGAATCCCGGCGGGCGCACCAGATTAGGTATGCGTTCGGTTCATCTATGCGGGTGCAATAGGGTGACTGTGCGAGCAAGGCAGAAGTTGGGAGTTGCCCTGATGTTACTATTCATGCCAATCAATGGGCCATTGTGGAGAATGGGCCTATCGAGCATTGGTTATGAAGTCCCAATTGGTGAATTCCAAGGCTTTGCTCTAACTTTGTTTCTGTTTGCTCTTGGAGGATTATTGATCATTCTCCCTGATCAGAAACTGGAGTCAATGGCCTAAGGAACGGAGTACAGACTATCTGGCCAGTCTCTGTGAATTGAATTCATCAGACCTATTACATCGTCTTCTTCCCAGCCCTGTTGGAGCAATGCCGAACATAGCTCGTGAGTTCTCTTGGGTATTGTCTTCGGACCTAGAACTGCGCCCGGCCTTTCTGAGTCATCCAAGAAGTCGGTCTCCATACCCCAAGGAGATGACTGTAAATTAGCGGTGCTGGCTAAGCCCTCGATACTGCCTTGACCGACGCTTACAGTTGCAGCCATGCCATGGGTAAACTCAGCACTAACATCAGGCGGAGCATAATGTCTGATTGCACGATCGCGAGGCAAACCTGCCTTGTCACACATTGCTCCAAGTTCTCTACAAGTTGCCTCGCCATTACTTTCGACATGGAGTTGGATCGAGCATTTACTTGAAGAAGCCATTCTCATTATCTCAAGAAGTAAGTCAGTGGCTGATTCCCAAGTATCCTCCTCCACCGGATAGTGTGGACGCCCGACCTCGCCTAGGCAGTTAGCTTCACCTGCTTCTATATGTTCAAGTGCAAGACCTACGGCCTCGAGATGTAATTCTGTGGATTTTTCCTTTCCCAGTGATTCAATCTGACGCTCCCATACTACAGGATGGGGGCCGAGAACAACTCCGACCTCAAGGCCAACGGTTTTCCTGACTTCTTCTGCCATCGAAAGCGTATCTCCATAGGCTGAACGATACCCAACCAAGTCGGTAGGTAAGTTTCCGCGGATAGCGGGCTTGTGAACAAGCATCAGCCCGGTACCTCCAGCTTGGGCGAATTCCTCAGCAGCGGAAAGAAAATGGCCTGAGCGGTCTAGGTGAATGTGCTGGTCCACAATTGGTCCAGTCCACTTCCCATCAGTGATCATCTCAGGCCAGTGCTCCCTCTTCATCTAGGAGTTTTGCCCAATGGCGAACGGCCATTTCAGCGATCTTCTTCGAGGTCTGTCCGAGGACGACTCCGTGGCCATTATTGAACATTAGAATTTGTGAATTATGCAAAGAGGCATCTATCCTAAGTGCACCTAGTCTGGAATCCATCTCTATCCCTTCAAATCTGTCAGCAGCCAGAGGCATCATCACGGCTCTTCCAATTGAGAATCTAATTAGCATCTCTCCGGATTCCATTCCAATGTTGTCATCTGACATTCCCATAGTCAGAAGCAACTCTTGAACTGCAAGTCTGGCCACTTCAGCTCTAGCAATCCCATGTACAAGTACTGAGCCGTTGGGTTCCACTACGAAGGTAGCCCTAGGCTCCTCGTGGCTGATTACAACATATGCACCGCTAGCTGAACCTCCAGCTAGTGAAACGGCCTCTTGATGTGAAATCGGAGTAGAGGGGATGAATCTGAAGGTCTGTGTCTCAACACTTACTGAAATTCCAGAAGACTCCATTATCGCACCTCCATACTCACTGGCTCTGGGTCCGGCCAAGCCGCGACTGCTGCCTCCAAAGAGGGCAGCCATGCTTGGTGGACCGGTACCAGCAGGGTGCATTCAGATGCTTCCGCATCATCAACCCTGCTGTTGATTAAATCTGCAAGAGAACCTCGCAATCTAGCTGCAAATCGGGCGTTTCTCCGTGATAGTAGTTCCTCGGTTAGAGCACCTTGCTCTTCTATCCACCAAGCAGCACAGGACGCTGCTGCTGCCCCTAAATCGGCATCAACCGAATCATTTCTAGTCACCTTGGAAATAGCTCTAGTCCTATTCTGCTTCCACCGCCTAGATGTAGTTAGAGTGGATAGAAGATTGGACATACTGGCTTGCTTATCTGCGCTACTCTCCAACCATTCGACCCATTCGGAGTCGTCCAAATCAGGCTCGATTGCGTAAATAGGCATACCTCCTCTGGCATTGTCGGCGTGTAGAAGGAGTCTGAGTTGCTCCGGGTCGGGAATCTTGGGCCCGTCCACATCGTATTGCTTCAGGTCCTTCATCAGCCTACCGAGAACTGTGCCTGAGGCGATTGCAGCATCAATGTGGACGCCTGGACTTTCCTTGTCCTGTGTCGCATCTTGCCTCCATTCGCTTAAGTCGCTTAGGCTGAATAACAGAGCGAGTCCATTCCATCTGCCTCGGTACCTCAATGAAGATGGCATTCGAACACATGGTAAGTGTGGCCAGAGTACGATTCGGCCGCCCAGCGGATCCTCTAGAACTACAGTTTCCCAACGTAACTCGCCATTGATCATGAAGCCTGCGAGAGGTTACTTTCGGTTGAATTCAACGGTCGAAGAACCGTTTCTAAGCTGATTGGGGATATGTAGGGTTGAAGGGGGGTGGGCTCTCGAGACCTATCGATAGTGATGTCTGAGCCTCACTCTCTTGAGCCAGTTGTGCTGCTGAACGAAGTATTCCCTGGAGATACAAACTCGATGGATACCTTGTACGGAGGGCGTTTGATGTCGATAATGGATACAGCGGCAGGTATGGTATCCAGTAAGTTCGCTCACAAGGAGTTTGTAACTGTATCAGTAGATGCTCTAAAGTTCCGACGACCGGCCTATCAAGGAGATATTATCCGAACTACTTCTAAGGTAGTGTGGACTTCCCCTCGTACTGCGGGAGTACATGTGATTTCATGTCGTCTCTCTCGATCTGAATGGGAAGGCGAAGAGATTTGTTCTGGCTTCTTTTTCATGGTAGCTGTAGATTCCAATAAGCGGCCAGTCGCTATCCCACAATTCACTCCAACCACTGATGAGGAGAAGGAACTGTGGAATCTTGCCAGCAAGGCACGTGAGGCGATGAGATAAGCTCCCTGTTTTCTGATAATATTCGATTCTCTGGTTCATGGCTGTGCTCTCGCGTGCGCGTAAGCGGTGTGGCCCGACGGTCAATACCCCGAGCAGTTATAGCCAATCAGAGTCGCTGGACTGTTCGGGATGTACTCAGCCGGGCTAACGCCCGGCCAAGATGAAGAGAGGTCGGAACTGTTCGGCAATCTGAGTTTGGTCGGGTCTGGAGGGAAGTTTGTAGCTGTTCTAACACGGCGTCAGCTTACACTAGAACGGTACGACGGTCATGGCATCAGGCTCTCACTCGGATCGATTTCTAGAATGCGACACATGAAGGTCCCATTATTCCCTGCCGGGTCAGTTCCACTAAGTTTGATGGCGATCTATCTTGGACTCAAAGTTCTGCTTCCTCCTTACGCCCTAGTTGCAACTGCTGCTGGATCGTTGACTCTATTGGGGTATGTCTTGTCAAGGACTTCGGTCTTGGCAATTGAAACAGAAGCCGGTGATAGACATATCATCGCTGGCTCGGAAGGGGTTCTACTCAAACTATGCATGATGGTAGATAGAGTCGGTCGAGGTTCTACAATAGACGAAGCCAGAATTGGTTTGGAGCATATAGACATCGAATTACCGTCATTCCCGGCTCTCCGCGATGCTATGGGTGAGTCTTTAGATCCGAAGGGGCTTCTAGCAGCACCTGAAATACCGGAATCTGCGCCTGTGGCAGAACCATTGCCGGCAGTGCCTTCTGAGCCCGAGTCATCTCCATTGGCAGGATTTCTCTCAGTGGAAGATCAAGAACCAATGTCAACTTTCTCTAACAATCTCTTTGCTAGCCCAACCCCTGCTGAAGAACCATCGCCGATGATGATGTTCGATGACCCTGTTTCAGAACCAGA
>DAON01000019.1:4443-26904 GCA_002501885.1 Euryarchaeota archaeon UBA220
GGTGGATCCAGAATCGATTCAGCCCTCGGAGAGGCCGCTGTGGGAATGGACATGTTTGGAGAGGGCGGAATGTTCGATGTCGATTCAGCCTCATCCTACTCACCTCCAACTACGCCACCACCCAGCGAAACCGCGCCTCCTGCCCAAGATTATCCAATCACACAGAATTACATCAGCACTACTGACCATAATTTCGAAACTAGAGGGCCGTCGAGTTCAGAGATGATAAGACGGGCTCAGGGTCAATTTGGAGAAACGGGGCCGTTCATGGCTCGCTCACTTCCAGATCCCAATCCCATTGCAGTAAGAGAAGAGTGTAAGCCCGGAGTAGTAAGACAAGCAAGAGCGAAGCATGCTTTACTTACCGATGGCAAGAGTAGTGCTCAGTCAATTGATCCAGCAAGTCTGAATGAATTCCCGGGAGTTTCTAGAATCGTTAGTTCGATGGGTAGTGGAAGAGTAAACTCCAATCGAAGAAGAAAGGCATCAAAACAGAGAATGGGCTGGATTGGTGCATTGATCGGCCCCGGACACAGAGTTCAAAATCGCACTGATAGTTATGCTTCCGAATATGGAGATACTGGAGTTACAGTAGAGGATTCTGGGGCTCGCCTCCAATCGTCTCAACACATAAGGCTACGAAGTGACCAAGACCATCAAGCGGATATCATGAGTCGAGGAACTAGTAGCAATCAACCACACTCCGCCAAAGAAGCCCTTGATGGGGTTGTGAAGAGAGTATCCAGCGGCGAGAACAGAGAATCTGTAAATTCCCAGGTTAGTGATGAGAGAGGTTTGAGATTCTCACAATTAAGGAGAACTTCTTCGAAAAGTGATCCTCATCCTTTGCCGGGAATCAAGCGTCTTGAGTGATTACAGGCCGACCATGCGGCGATACTTATCCACTCTAGCGTGGTAACGCCCTCGTTCGAGATTACTAACGCCCGATACACCCAACCCTTCAACTGAGAATGATGCGGTCACGGTCGCGTGCAAAAGTGCGTCGCGCATAGTATCGCGTTGGTTCAGAGCTCCCTTACGGCCAGCGATATTGGATAATAGAGCTCCAGCAAAGCTGTCACCTGCCCCGGTTGGATCGACCAATGCATCTGTTGGATATGCTGGCAGAGTAATGATTCCACAATCGAGATAAGCAACAGAGCCGCTTCTGCCTCTCTTCACAATCACTCCTCTGGGACCAGGTCCAGCTGCTATTCCTCCATACAGAGCCTCTCCTGAGGAAATCTTGGCTGCGGCGCTGTGAACTAAATCGTCTCCGGCAATGGCACAGACCTCTTCTTCATTGAGGATTGCTAGGTCTACCTTACGAAGTGCCTCCGATAGAAGTTCGAATTCTGTTTCGATCCATAACATGAATGAGTCCAGTGCAGTAATTTCTGCTCCAGGGCACTGGTCAAGTACTGCCACTTGAGAACGAGGGTGTGTGTTTGCGCAAAAAAGGACATTCGGATTTTTCCAAGATGGAGGAATCTCAGGAATATAGTCTTCAAGCACATTAACTTCAGTAGAAATCGTAGTTACATCGTTCATAGAGCCCTGATATCGGCCCGACCACCTGAATGTGCTTCCATCCTTGCGAATTACTCCCGCTAGATTCAGTCCTGAGTTCTCTAGAGTTGTCTGTGCATCGATTGGGAAGTCATTACCTACAGCACTCACGAGACCTATCTCCGGTGACAAGTGAGTTGCCATATGGAGATGGAATCCTGCAGCGATTCCAGCGTGTGCCGCAGCACCTCCAAGTAGGTCCGAGCCACTGTCGGCTGGGGTTTCGATATCGTCGAGTCCTATACTTCCTAGAATTACAAGTTTCAAGATTTACACCCCATCGAGTATACCCGGGTGCTCGTCTAGGTAAGCGATGGTGATATTTCCGTTACGGAAGTCGGATTCGCTCATTATTGCTCTGTGAAGAGGTATTAGAGTATCTACTCCGATGATTATTGTCTCTGCTAGAGCGGCATCCATCTTGTCTATTGCTTCCTCGCGATTAGGTGCCCAGACGATGAGTTTTGCTAGTAAGGAGTCGAATGAAGGAGGCATGTCATAGCCCGTGTGAGAGTGAGTATCAACTCTGACTCCAGGGCCGCCTGGCCAATGACATTCCCAGATTCTACCAGGAGATGGTTTGAGAGTGAATGGGTCCTCTGCGTTAATTCTAGTCTGTATGGCATGGCCTGAGATTTGAATATCAGATTGTGAGATTGGGAGTGCCTCTCCTGCTGCTACCTTGATGCCTAAAGAAACTAAGTCAACCCCGGTTATCATTTCAGTAACAGTATGCTCAACTTGCACTCGCGGATTCACCTCAAGGAAGTAGAATTCCCCCTTTGAGTCACGAAGAAACTCAAAGGTCGCTAGACCCTTGTAACCTACGGCCTCTGCTCCGGCCACAACTTTGGCTCCAAGCTCTGCTCGAACTTCATCAGAGAGCCATGGACCTTCCTCGATAATCTTCTGATGGCGTCTTTGGATAGAGCAGAATCTCTCTCCGAAGTGGACAGCTTTGTTTCCATCTCCTAAAACCTGGAATTCAATATGTTGGGCGCCTTCAATGAACTTCTCGACGAATACTCGATCATCACCGAAAGCGGATAGGGCTCTACCCTGACATAACCTTAGAGCTGATTCAAACTCTTCTCCGGAATTCACCACTTGCATTCCAATACCGCCACCTCCGGCAGCAGCCTTGATCATCACTGGATAGCCAATATCTTCAGCCATACTGAGGGCTTCTTCCTCGTCCGATATTGGCTGACCTGAACCTTTGGCAACAGGAAGTCCGGCCTTGACCATCGCATGTCTGGCCGAGATTTTATCCCCTAGTAATCTGAGGACCTCTGGGCTAGGTCCAATGAATACAATTCCCTCCTCAGCGAGTCTCTCGGCCAGAGTAGCATTCTCGGCTAGAAATCCATATCCAGGGTGTACGGCATCTGCACCGACTTCTTTGGCAGCGGCAACTACGGCTTCTATATCGAGATAGGATGCTAATGGATCGTCACGGGGGATGAATGCTCCTTCATCGGCCATCCTGACGGGAAGAGTTAGTCTGTCTTCACGCCCGTGAACAACGACTCCTTCTATTCCAAGAGCTCGTAGGGAGCGAAGGATGCGAAGCGCAATTTCGCCCCGATTCGCTATCAGCACTCTGCGGAACATATCGTTGCGCTCCGGCAGACGCTGTATGAGCAATGCGGAGAGTAGTCAGTATACATCGCGTAGATATCGCTTCTCGGTCTTCATCAGGCCGGTCTCAACAAATTCCTTTGCCTCTTCTCCCGACATTCCGCCGTATTCCGAACAGATTTCTATGAGTGTAGAGTGTACATCTCTCGCCATGTAATTCTTATCGCCACAGACATAGAAGTATGCTCCATTGTCTATCCAGTTCCATATTTCCTCACCATTCTGTTTCATCAGATGCTGGACATATACCTTGTCTGGGCCCGCGCGGGACCAAGCTAAATCGTGGCGATTAATTAGGCCTGAATCTGTCCAAGCCTCCATTTCATCGCGGTAGAGATACTCGCCTTCTTCAGTCCAGTCTCCAAAGAATAACCAGTTGCGACCTGTTGAGGCGTTCACTTGTCTTTGCTGAAGAAATGCTCTAAACGGAGCGATTCCAGTTCCCGGGCCCACCATTATGATGTCAGTCGAGTTGTCCTCTGGCAGAACGAAAGATCGAGTGGGAGACATGAATACTCCAATCTCGGATTCATCCACATCGCAGCGGTCAGCCAAGTATCCAGTGCAAAGACCAGTTCTGTCCCTGTCATGGTGGTGGTATCTGACGATAGCCACAGTGAGATGAACGGTACCTGGCTCAAAGTCGGGGCTGCTCGCGATTGAATACAACCTAGGCTTGAGTCTATCCATGCCATCTACAAATTGCTGAGGAGTGAATCCGATGTGGCCAAAGTCGGCCAAGCCATCGATATAGTCTCTAGACCAGATGTAGTCCTCCATAGCATCTGCGTCATCCATCAGAGATCTCCACAGATCTTCTGCCGGGTCACTTGCAGAACCAATTTCCACATATCCCTCAGGTACATCGTCTTCGACACCCGAACCGCTCCAATCCATCAGCAGCTCTCCATCTTCTGTTGAGGCGCGATGTCTGCCAACGATTCTAATCTCAATATTCGGCGAATCAGGCGCAATCCTATCTCCTAGGTTCCCAATCCACTTCTTTGATATTCTGTGAATTTCGTACCTGTTGGTCAGTGCCTCTCTGATATTGCAGTCACCCAGATGAGTCTCCACCTCTTCCTCTCCAGAGAAGCCACAAGCGTCGAGGAGTCCTTGGACTAACTCAGGTGGGCACTGAGGAATTACTCCTAGAGCGTCCCCTGCCTTGTACTCGAGTCCTGAGTCTCCTAAATCGAATACTATGTGTCTAGTCTCCTTTCTGGAGCCTTCGCCGTTTAAGATCCAATTCTCATTTAACTTAGAGATGTAGGGATTTTTTGCACTCCAATCCGACATAATTACCCCTCTGTTTGCGAGCCGACGAGACAAGGTCTGTTTATGAACAAATGCTGAGAGTGGGCTGAAACTAGTTAACGATTTGATGCGATGAGGTCAAGTCAGGTTCCCTTATCCAAGCACATGGCGCGCATAGACTTCCTAGGCACGGGCAATGCATTCATGCCGCCAGGAAGAATGCATGCACTCACCTTAGTGGATGGTTGTGTTCTGGTAGATACGCCGCCAACAGTACTAGCTCAGTTGAGGCGTTACGGCAGCTCTCCAAGCGACTTAAGGCATATTCTCATCACGCACTGGCATGCCGACCACATCTTCGGATTTCCCTTCCTTTTACTCGAAAGGAAGTACATATCGGATCCTGAATTCAAGTCTACACTTAATGTCCATCTGAGACCCGAAGGGAAGAAGTTGCTGAGTAGCCTGTGCAACACAGGTTTTCCCGGGAGTCTTGAGGAGTTTCTCGACAAGCGAGTATTGTGGTCTGAATCTGAGACGGGAAATCTGGAAGATACCGATTGGTCATTCGAGAGATTCGCAGTAGAGCATGTAGAGCAGACCGACCCGCACGGCTACGAGCTAATTCATTCGAATGGATTTAGATTTCTCCATTGTGGTGATTCGGGGCCATGCGATGAGATCGATAGAAGAGCTTCGAGGTGTCAGGTAGTTCTTCTTGAAATGGGGATTCCTGATTTCGTAGAAAGTCCTCACCACCACACGCCTTCTGATGTTATTGCATTCTCTCAGAGGCACCCTCACGCGCTAGTATTGGTAACTCACAATTACTCAAGCGGCAGAGGAGAGAAGGCAGGATTCCCGATGCCAAAACTGCCCGACTCTGTAGTTCAGATTGAGGATGGAGATTTCCTAATGATTGACGAAAATGGTTCAGTTTCGTTGCAAAGAAAATCTTGATTAAATTAACTCTGTTTATACATGAGAAATTTCTGAGTCCAGATTCGTTGGCTAAGTATTTTCAAATTCAGGACTTTTGGAGATGTTTAGAGGCCTAATGCTGCGACAATTGCAAGGACAATAAGTTTGCATATATAGTACCTTAACTGATGCATTTTTTACACCTGAATAAATATCATAAAAACGCTATACTGAGGAGATAACTTTGACGATTGTATTGAGTATCTCTACTTACAAATATAGTACTCGACAGAAACGGAAAAACCCGACCAAGTTCTCGACTTGTCGGACAGTCTTATTACCACCAACATCCTCGCTTGACATCCACGTTGACTGGCACATCTTGTTCCCGGACCTAGATGAAGAGGCATTCGTGATTTGGCCCAAAGGTGAAAGAAAATGGACGGAAACATTTTCGAGAAAATTCTCGGGCAGGATTGTCTCTTTACTGATCGGCGTGCATTCGATCACGCGTTCGAGCCCATTAGGCTCCCTCATCGTGACCAAGAGGTCGAGTCTTTGGTTCGCAACTTAGTGGATGCTCTCAACGGGCACATACCCTCGAATATGCTACTCTATGGAGTACCTGGTTCTGGAAAGACTGTTGTTACTAGATTCGTTCTCGGACAATTGCTCGACAAGGGCAAGGAGATGGGACAGAGCGTTGAGACCTACGAAATCAACTGTAGAAATGTAGACACAAAGTATAGAGTTGTACAGAGTATTGCCAGTAAGTTAGGTAGACGAGGAGATACTCCAATTCCTTTCACTGGTTGGCCTACTGACAGAGTGCTTGAGGAATTGATTTCTAGAATGGATAGAACGGGTGGAGTCCACATCATCGTGCTAGATGAGATTGACAATCTAGTCTCTAGAGCGGGGGACGGGCTACTGTATAATTTGACCAGTCTCAATACATCTTTGAGGAATTCTAGGTGCTGTATTATTGGAATCAGTAATGACCTAAACTTCACCCAACAACTAGATCCCCGAGTGACTTCGAGATTGAGTCAGGAAGACTTGGTATTCCATCCATATGGGGCTCCTGAAATCCAAGATATTCTGAGTGAAAGAGTAACAACTGGATTGCGTGAAGATGTGATTGAGGAAGGAGTATTGGAGCTCTGCTCTGCCTTGGCGGCACAGGAACACGGCGACGCTCGTAGAGCTCTTGACCTATTGCGTATCTCTGTTCAGAAGGCCGAGCAGAGATCACAGAAGACTGTTGATAGGAGACATGTAAGGTTGGCTCAAAGTCAATTGGAATATGATCAAGTCACTCCTGTGCTCAAGACTTTGCCTCTGCATCAGAAATTGCTTGTCCTTGCAATCAAGTTGAATGAGGACAATGGTCTCAGGAACATCTCCACTGGAGAGACTTACAGGACATACAGTGATGCGTGTATGAAGATATCAGTCGAGGCTCTTACTCCAAGGCGAATCTCATCGCTACTCAATGAGCTTGACACCTTGGGACTAATAATGGCTAGAAATGTCAGTAAAGGTCGAGGCGGGAGAAGTAAGCAAGTCAACTCTGTAATACCAAAGGGTGTTGATGCAATTTCGATAATGGGCGAGTCTGAACCACTTATTGCCGAGGCTGCTCTTGGCAGATACAACCTACAGACTCAACTCTGAGTGGATTTCTCTCTCAGACAACGATTAAACCAAGGTGTAAGGTCGCCGCCTCGATGACCATGCAGGGAACTGACTGGGGAGAGTCCTTGAGCAGACCAAGTCGAGTATTGTCTAATTTGGCAATGGTGCTAGGGGCATGGGTGCTTCTACTGACCATTGTCAACATCACAATAGGAGCATATTCGCCTGGATTTAAGGTCATGTGGATTGGATTTATTTCCGGAGATAGTGCTGCCTCTAATGTTCCACACGAGGGTTCAGGAGTCGTAATGGACGATATGGTATTCGCATTGCTCGGAGTAGTATTGTTGGTTCTAGGCTCCATGGGAATGAAGAAGCTCTTCGATGGGGGCGTAATGGAATGGTTCGGAGGTTTGTCTAGTGGGCCGGTAGCATCTAGTCTACTGTCATCCGAGAATGGAATTAGGAGAACCATGGCAAGTTGGATGGTTGTCATTGGAGTTATGTTCTACATTGTATGGAGTTTCATGAACACCACATGGGTAGACCCCGGAGTCTATGCTGTGATGGTGATTCTGGTGAGTTTTGGAGTCGGCATCCACACTCTAGAAGACGCTGGTTGATTATTCACTAGCAGCAAAACCGCTTAGCAGCCTGCGACAGCGTTGCTTGGCATCTTCGCCACACCTTCTAATCACTACTCCTCTACCCGGTTGACCATACAGAATGACTGAGTCAATGGGCGCGAGAGGATGAAGGAAGAGGGGGGCCAAATCTTCCTCGCCTTCTACAATAATCAACGATGACTTTTCTTCTTTGGTCCAAGAAGTAATTGCTGCTTGACATGAAGAGAGTAAAGACGGAGTGAGTTTTCCTGCAGGGCTTGTACACTCGAAAACCAAATCATACAGGGATGAATCAATTCCCTCAGCACCATCCCAAACTTGTCTCTTTGTACGGCCATCAATTAGCCCGATATCGGCCGTTCTGCCGATATCTTGTAGTGTTCGAACTGTAACATCACCTACTGCGATTAATGGACCATAGCATCCCTTGGTCATGTTTAGCACTTCTTTCATGGCTATACTAGGATTATCCTCTGGCCCTGGAATTAATTTTCCAAAAGGATCCTTCAATTCGGACTCAACCTCAGAAGTCATAATCATGTCGCTTGACTCAAAAGAATCAGGAATCCAGCTTTTTCCCTCTCGATCAATTTCTCCGTTTCTAATTCTGGAACTAGAAATTGGAAGACCATCCCAAGACATGGTGTGTTCGACACAAATTATCTCTAATTCAATCAGATCTGATTCTCCTCTCATTGTATTAATTGTCTCACACTCTGACATGGTCTCTGATGTGCAAAAAATCGCACTTGCCTGTTCATGGGTTGGTGCGGGGCCGTGTAGATTAGTCAATTCATGGAACGATAGTCGTTCAGAATCTGTACCTAGAGCCAGTTTGATTTCATCCACCCTCTTATTCCAAGAATAAATTCTGATGTCTTTGTCTCTAGCGATTGAGTCCGAAGTAATCCAGACCTCTATGGCCTTACATTTCGACAATCCGGACATCAACAAATTACGATGTCCGATATGGAAACGGTCGAAGGTGCCGCCGATTAGGCCGACCTCGTGTATCTTTCCACCTCCAGTGGTTGTGTGCCCCGGGGCGTAACGGCGGCCTTCACAGCAAAGCTCGGGCGCCTGACCCACCCCGGGACGTTTGTCGGATTGTGGGGTAGTTCCATGATTCATTCCTTACGGTCATCTGGGGACCTTTCACAATCCGGCCACTTGTTTTGCTCCAGTGATCATTCCGTTGCAGACAGTCACACTGGTCTTCGACAAGTGGCGACCCGTGCTTGGTACCTTGGTTCATACTATTCCTCCGGCGTGGGGCTTCGTCACCACGGTGTTGCAGCACGGGCATTCTACGGCCATGGGAGGTAGTCAAGAACCTCACGGTTGCTAGAAATCACAGATTCTAGCCAGAAATAGTACCCAGCGAGCCGAATTCGGTACGATATCCTGATTTCCTGAGGATAATTCTCTCGGAGATATGAGGGTCTCCCATCAAAGCGTCTTTGGCATCGATAATCGGCCATTCCTCGATAGGCTGAGCTAACCAACCGGAATAGGAGTGGGTTCTACCTGGTCGAGGAGGTGTGCCATGTGCTGCAGCTTCCAAGGCATCGAGAAGATCTATGATTGAGTCTGCGGATTCGGTAAGATCATCATTCTGACTTCTTCCTCTGAGTCGACGAGATAGCTTAGATAGCAACTCTGGATTGCAACCCGGATGTTGGTAGTCATTCAATCCGGGCGCATCGCATGATTCCCCTACAGGTCTGAGGATTGCAGCACACCATGGAATTTGGTTCGACAGAATCCAACTTCTGGATTCTTCGTCTTCTAGCATTGTCGAAAGAACGGCTGATGAGATTGGCCCCCACCATCCCGGAGGTAGTTTCAATACATCCTTCAATTCCGAATTACTGAGTTTTGAATTGTCATTAAGCCCCTTAGCGAGGCTAGCCCAAATCTTCAGATCGTGCCCCTCTGAGCACTGTGACCCTACACTCTGAATTCCTTCGATAATAGGCCTGAATTCTACTTGGCGTTTCTCAGAGGAGAAGAGCCAATCCACGCCCTCAAGTGCTTTCATAGATTGAATCGGAGGCTGGCACAACCAAGCATCAAGTGCCCAGCTGATTAAATCAGAGTGAAGGTTATCTGAAAGCCAAGGTGCGCTAGATAGTAGTTGAGCTGCCACCCATGAGTCTCCTCTGCTAGCATTCTTCGGATCTGATGCGGGTCGCATCCTCAGTGCCTTTTCAGGGCTGGATCGTAGTATATGTTCGAGTTTGTTGGAGAAATCCTCCAATACTGAATCAGGAGCTTCTTCTGCTATCTCAGATAGTCTCTCAAGAGGAATGTCATCTAGATTCAGAAGAACCAACCAATCTGAATCCAATCTTCCTCTGAGTCTTTGCCATCGAGGCCATCTAGTCCTTGGAGGAGATGCAATCCATGCAGCTAGTGGATATCTCGCCTCCATTTGATTAGCCCATTCTTCATTCCCGCCCGGATGTTGAGAGATTGCAGACATAATGACAGACTCATCATCCTCTGAATAGACTAGTAATTCTGCAGTAACTCCCAGTGAATCTAATGCTCTAGATTGTAGGTCATCAGATGTTGTTGTTGACTGTGATTGAATCGGATCTAAGAGCCTGATAGATAGAGTGCTTTCGGATTCTGTAGTGAGCTTCAGCCATGGAAGTGGCCTAATTGGGTCATTCTCCAGCCTGTCGAAATTTGAGAAGACCGGCCAATCAGAATCCAGAAGAACGAGTCTAAGATTAGGATGTACTGCAATTTCAGAGACTAAATCTTCTGGAGATTGTGAGTCTATCTCAAGTGTTAGAGGTAGGGCATTGTAGTCAGTTAGTGCCCACTTTATCAACGCCTGAGATGCTGCAGTTCCAAGGCCTCTAATGTCGAGTTGGCGGAGTGAGTCAGTTTCCTCCACAAATTTTGCATTGCCCCAATCTGCTCTGAATCTCCTCCAAGTAGAGTCGTCGGTTCTCCCCCTTCCTTTGCTGACTCTTTTTTGCAGAGAGAGCAACCGGCGTTGTCTCTCAGATTCTTCTAATCTGGGGTGAGCACGTTCTATCCAATGGGACAAAACGCCCAGAGGAAATTCTTCACCTACGATATCAAGTCCGCCTAGATCTGCAATTACAAGGGAGTTTAATCGTGCAGTTCGGAGAATCATTGTCCTAGGTAATCGTTCAGATAAGACGGCGGCGATGGGCATCCTAGGTCTAACCTCAGGAGACTTGGGGTGACAGACACCAAGTGCCCATTCGCCACGATGGTAATTTCTCTCTGGCAGAGGAGGAGGGGGCAGGAATGATGGTTCAGCAAACCATTGTCCGGGAGCAATTGCTATTGGTCTTTCATAGTCCAATAAACGGGCACGAATTAATCCCAGAATGTTAGGCTGAGAAGAGTATGTATCGATGTTCTCGGGATTATTAGGCCCAGGGATGTTGATTGCAGGTTCCATTGTACTAAGATCGAACCATCGCGGATCCCTCTCTCCGAACACTGCCCAAGTCCAGGGGACCCCTTCTCTTCCTGTGGAAGAAGAGTGAGCCCCTGGCTCCTCCGGAGGCCGAGTTGGAATTGGAATGATTGGTGATTGAATTGGTTGCAAAACTCCGATCAAGAGATTGGGTCCATCACGGGAAAGCAAACAACACATTTCGGAGTTTGAGGGGAGTGGGTTTGCCTCCCTAGCCCTAGATAGTTCATCGGAACGAATTGCCTCCCAACCAAACTGCGTCAGATGCATACTAGCACCACGACTTCCTTCTGACTGGTCACTGGAGACTAGTCCGTCGTTTCTGAGCCTCTTCAGCTCGGCAGAAGCATGAGGAACTCTAAGGCCAACATCGTTGGCTAGTTCGCTTACTGTCGCCCCTCCTTCTGTCAGCCTACCCAGTAGCCTTCGTCTGTGTTTACTTCGAATTCTGATTAAATCGGCCCCCTCGCCTCGATTTCGAGACTCTGAGAGTTCCTCGGGCATGACTTTTGCTCTCCTTGAACAAGGAGTTTAGTCAGTTGTATTTAATTTTATATTTTAGTTACATATAGTTACACCTTTCCAATGGAAAAATAACTAGTTCCAATTCCACACTTGGTTCAATGATGGAAATAGGTCATTTTTCTGCAACATTATGTAACAAAATTACATTATTTCGTGCAGAACGGTTATATCAGCGCCCGCCATCCTAAGCGCATCGGGCCTCTCCGGGGTCCGAATCAAGACGGAGGGAGGAGATTGAGTAAGGATCAATTGAGGTTGATTATCCGTAAATATCTAGCTGAGAAGCCAAGAAATACTGCGGAAATATCGGCTTGGGTAAATTCACAGAACAGCCCTTCGAACAGCTCGGAAATTACAGCCGTAATGGAATCCGATGAGACATTAGTTCGTATCGGAACTGTCCACAAGAGTGGGATGGCTGGGAATTCGCCGCCATTGTCGGAATGGGCTACCGACAAGTGGGTAAGGCACCACGAGCGAGACAGTCCCAAAGAAAGGAGAGAGTGAAATGAGAACTACCAGACTAAGACAGAAGATCAAGAAATTCCTCGATGACAGAGGAGAAGCGAACACCACCGAGATATTAGAGCATGTAAACTCCACTATGCGTCACGGAACGACCCCTCAGCAGTTGGGCAATGTCCTCTCAAAGGATAAGGACATCATGAAGGTCTCAACCACAAAGAGAGGTGGTGCTCTATCGGGACGCTACGAGATTTGTGTCTGGCAACTCCGTCCCGGAGCTCTTGAAGATAATTGAATGAGCTAGGCCTCTAGATCCGGGCTCCAATCGCCACTCCTAGCTAGACTGTTCATCTTCGCCCTGTGAGCAAACATCTCTTGGCTCTCGGCCGCTGACTCGGGACCTCCTTGGGCCCATGTCTTGAGTGCATGGGCTTGCAGGGCTCTTCCATAGGAGTAGGATAGTTGCCAAGGATGATTGACATCCATCTTATTCATCAGATTGAGATGTGCGGTTGCGTCCTCATCGGACTGCCCTCCCGAAAGGAATACAATACCAGGAAGGTCGTGAGGGACATGATTGGTCAAACAGTCTACAGTTAGCTTAGCCACTTCTTCCCGTGTTGCTTGATTTGAACAGTCCAAGCCCGCCATCACCATGTTTGGCTTGAGTAGTGCCCCTGGAATGTGAACTCCTTGCTCTGTGCAAGCAGCAAATGTAGCGTCGAGAATTTCTGCAGTTACATCGTAGCATCTCTGGGCGTCGTGATCTCCGTCCATCAATACCTCTGGTTCGATAATAGGAACTAATCCCTGTTCTTGACAAATTGCTGAGTAACGCGCTAGGGCATGAGCGTTGGTTGAGATGCAGGCCTTACTTGGCATTCCTTCTCCGATTCTAATTACGGCACGCCACTTGGCGAATCTCGCACCCATTGCGAAGTATTCGGAGCATCGCTCCCTCAGGCCATCTAGTCCCTCTGTAATTTTCTCGCCTGGATGGTTGGCCAGTTCCTTCGCCCCCGTATCGACTTTAATTCCTGGATGAATTCCTATCGCATTGAGGGATTCGACGATTGATGAACCGTCATCCATGTCTTGGCGAATTGTCTCATCAAACAGAATTACTCCCGATACAGCAGACTGGTAATCATCAGTAGATAGTAAGTTAGCACGGTAGGAGCGTCTGGTTTCGGCAGAAGGTTCAACACCCACTGCAGCTAATCTCTTCGACATCGTACCATTGCTCTCATCCGCGGCTAGAATCCCCTTTCCGGGAGCTACTAACTGATTCGCTGTTTGCTCAAGTAATCCTTCATCCATACTATTGCCTCGTAGATTCGTGTAGGTCTCAAGAGATGAAGTCATCGCACTGAGGATAAATAGTAATGCTCGCCAGAACTTACATCTATCACTTCTGAGTGAACCGCGTGGCGTCCATCTTCAGTGGCCTCAACTCCCCTAGTTCGCCCTGCACAGACCCCTGTTCCAATGAATATTGAGTCATCGGAGGAGCAGAGTTCGTCCCTAGTCCAAAGTCTATCGACATCGTCGTCAATCATCTTCTCTGCTCTGTCTCGGTGGCCATCATTCTTGAAAATTAAACGGCCTTCGAATGGGGCATTCAAGCCCCGTAGAGCAGTAGCGGTGATTACGCCCTCAGGGGCTGCACCTATTCCCATCAGCATATCAATATCTGAACTTGGGTCGGCGGCGTTTAGTGCGGCCGCAATATCGCCGTCTCCGATTAGTACTATGTCTACATCGTACTGATTCAAATCACGAATTAGGTTCTCGTGTCTAGGTCTGTCCATAACCACAACCTTGAGCAGTGAACTGTGTTTATCGAGAACGCTGCATGCAGCCTCAACATTGTAGGATACATCGGCTTCAAGGCTAATGTGCCCAGTCATCTCAGCAGGACCTGCAATTTTGTCCATATAACAATCAGGAGCATGTAGCAAAGTCCCTCTCGGGGCAGCGGCAAGAACTGCCATTGCGTTTGGCTTATCCAAGGCGACATGATTAGTGCACTCTAGAGGATCTACTGCAATGTCTATACTGGGGGCCTCTGGATTACCTTGCATTGAACCAAGCGGCTCTCCAATCCACAACATAGGGGCGTCATCTCTCTCGCCTTCCCCTATGGCAACTCTTCCATCGAACGGGACATTGTCGAATACTGCACGCATGGCTTCGACCGCAGCTCCATCCGCAGCCTTCCTATCTCCAAGGCCTCTCCACTTTGAAGCTGCTACGGCCGCAGCCTCGGTGGCTTGTACAAAGTGGTCCGCTAAGTCCCTTGTAGCCATAGATACCGGAGCGGGTCTAGGCATTCAATCATGCGGGTCCGACTTGCTCTTTCTGAGGATGCGGATTCCTTCAATCTGAGAGTTAGGATATTGCCCATTAGAGTCCTTCTCGATTGGCTTCAGCATGTCCCATGCACATAGTAATGCAGCACTGACCCCACACAAAGCCTCCATCTCAACTCCTGTAGTCCAATGCGTTCTAACAGTGACAGTGCAACGGAGAGATTTCTCTTCGATTTTCCAATCTACATCGCAGCCTTCAATCGGAATTGGATGGCAGTGAGGTAGTGTTCGAGGAGTCTCCTTCACAGCCTGAATGGCTGCGATAGTTGAAGCCTCTCTGACATCGCCTTTGGGAGAGCGTCCATTTGCGACAACATCGATAGCAGTCTCTGAGAGTATCAAAATTCCAGTTGCTACTGCCTCGCGGGCAACTACGGGCTTGGAGCCTATGTCGACCATTCCTGTCCAGCCATCGTCGTCCATCTTTCCACATACGGTAGGTCTTCACTTATAATCCAACGAGGAGTAACAAAAATATCGGGATTTTAGATAACATCTGAAATAGTACTCCACGATGTGGAGTTATGGTAGGGCCCTTTCGGGAGAGTGCTACGCCCGGTGCGGTGCCCGTATTGATTTCTGGAATTAGCCATGACCGTCCTATCACAGACGCGATGCAGCTCGGAGTTATGGATGATCTATGCGTAGGATGCTCATATTGCCTGATGGCTTGTAATGACGATGCTTTGGTTGTCGAGGGATTGTGCGAGGTTATTATCGAAAATTGTACTGATTGTTTGAGATGTTTACTATGGTGTCCAACAGGAGCATTGGTCTACACCTGAGGTGATTAATGGCTGATAGACCGAAAACAGTCGTCATTGGAGCGGGTGTTGGTGGCCTGATGTCTGCTGCACTGATTGCTCAGACAGGTAGTGCAGATGTGAGTGTGTATGAAAGAATGTCTTTCGCAGGAGGGAGGTTTACTCAGCACGAACACGATGGGTATCAGATACCTACTGGTGCTGTCCATATGATACCACATGGAAAAAAGGGGCCATTTGCCAAACTAATCCTAGGCAAGAGGGAAAGAGGTGGGCTCGAATTAGGACGGCATGGGGTTGAGTTTCTTCCAACGACGAAATTCGCCTGTCAAATAAGAGATGGAGAATTGAGAAGAGCGGGGTCAGCGTTTGGTATTCTTCCGTGGTTCTCGGCTAAGGATGCAATCAATTTACCCGGGCTATTGATGAAGAATGCGAAGAAGCCCTGGGGAGATGAGACTGAAGATGGCAGGACATGGTTGTCAAGGCGATTCTCTGATGGTTTCATAGATTTTCTAGATGCGTTCTCGAACTTTGCAATCAGCCTAAGATTCGATCAAATGCCGGCCTCGACTGTAGTCAGGATGTTGCAGAACTCATTCTGGAGTGATAGGCCACATGTCCCTAAAGGCGGGTGCAAAGGTGTGATTGATGGTTTGAGGAAGGATCTGCGAGAGAATGATGTGCGTGTCAAACTATCTCATGAGATAACAGAGATTCTTCCAGGCGATGTTGAGGAGTCGACTAGGAATCACAGGTTTTGCATTGGAGTGAGGCGGCGTGGACGTGAGGAAGCGGCTTGGATTGGTGCAGACTCAATAATCCACAATGGCGGTCATCCGAACCTGCTGAATTCACTTTCTGAAGACTTTGAGGTTACAGAAGGAGTCAGGGAGCAAGTTCGTGACACTCGGGCGGTAGGAGGTATTGGTTTTGCTTTCGCTCTCGATGACGATATTCCTCATCGAGGTAGTGGAGTTACAATGCTTCCTGGACTAGAACGAGTTGGCGGATATGTCATACCTACATTTTCAGATCCAAGTCTGGCTCCAGAAGGTAAGCATCTGATGATTACTCATCAGTTTGTGCCCGACCCGACTGTCAAGTCGGAGATTAGCAAGGGCAGAGATGATTTGTACGAAGCGATTCCGTGGTTATCTGATCACGCTGAGGAAATCTGTGTTCACTCTTACCATAGGAATTGGCCGTGTAATAGAGCCCCTCAAGGCGCAGAGTTGCCTTCTGATATTGGAGTGGATGGGATCCGACTGGTTGGAGATGGTATCAAAGGACATGGTTGGATGATGGTCGAAGGAATTGCTTCAAATGTACCAGATGTGGTCAGTAACTTGGGCACGGTATAATCAGCCCAATCCTGCCTTCCAGATTTCTCCATCGGCCCTGACTTCCTTCTTCCAGAGAGGGGCTTGGTGCTTGAGTTCGTCAATTAGCCAACTACAGGCTTCGAAGCCCTCGGCCCTGTGAGGAGAGGCGACATGGATGCAGACTATTGGCTCGCCGGGATCTACTGAGCCAGTGCGATGTACCATTACCACTGATTTAACTCCGAATTGATTTATTGCCTGCTCCGCTAAATTATTCAGTACATCTGGAAGTTTCTCTTCCCATGCATCAAACTCCAATCTCTCTACGGCAATTCCATCATCCTCTCCTCGAGTCAAGCCAACAAAACTGACCACACTTCCGCAACCCTCTGTCTCAAGCTCTTGGCGGAATGATTCGGGGTCAAGTTGCTCGGGTTCAACCAGCACCCGCACGCGTGGCATGGCTGTCCATGCGGGTGTCGCGCTTGAACGCCACGCAAGACCCAACCGTTCAAGCAGTGGTGAATGTTCGCGGTAGCATGAGTGAGGAGCCAGTCCACATTCTCGGTGCCGGACTTTCTGGTCTGGCCGCAGCGACCTATCTGGCTAAGGCAGGCAGAGAGGTCCATGTGTATGAAATTAGAAGTGATAGTGGTGCTCGCTTCGATGGGGATTTCCAAGGCATAGAGAATTGGACCAGTAGTGAGTCTGACTTCTTCGATGAGATGCGAGATTGGGGTTTAGATCCTGAAGAATTCAAGTCTAACGATTTTGATATCATTGATCTAATTCATCCTGATGATGAGATTACCAATCCGATTACTGAAGGCGTTGCCTTCAGAGTGGTCGAACGTGGTACCGATTCACACTGCATTGACCAGGGCTTCAAGCGAATGGCTACAGCTGCAGGTGCCACCATACACTACGATACTCGAAGACGGCCTGAAGACTGCCATATTGTTGCTGCAGGACCCAAGGAATCGAGTGCAGTTGCCTTCGGTGAAATCTTTCATACAGATCACCCTAATCATGTCTCATTTCAACTCAATGACAAGCTCGCTCCTGGTGCCTACTCTTATCTGATAATTATCGATGGTATTGGGCTAATTTGTACCTGTCTTTGGCGCAAACAGAAGCGGACCTCGCGCTATCTGAATGAGACGATTGCGTGGTATGAGCAGCATTACGAGCTTAATCGTAGACCTATCAAGAGAGTCGGCGGGAAAGGTGACTTTTCACTGCCTGACAAGTATGTCCATGACGGACGATACTATGTTGGCGAAGCAGGAGGCCTACAGGACTTCATGTGGGGCTTCGGAATGCGCTATGCAATTACTAGCGGAGTCTTTGCAGCTAAGGCAATACTTGGAGAGTCTGATTACGAGGTCGAAGTTCGAAAGCGGTTGGTTCCTCTCGTCAGGGCCAGTGCTATCAATCGCTTCTTGATGAACAGAGTCGGAGACAGGGGATTCAAACTAGTAGCTAATCACTGGATGAGAAATCAGCGCAAGAAAGGCGATGGTTTGGTCTTCATGCGCTGGCTGTATGCCCCTGGGCCACTTCGACTAATGCTCTGGCCTATTGTAAAGGCCGGTATGTTGCGAAGAAAGCAACTGAAGGATGGTAGGATGGTTAGCAGGATGCCGTTCAGGGATTCTCTTTCTCGTGACTCTTGGGAGCCGAGTCCACAAGCCGAGGAGATTGCTGCACAGTGGGAGTCAATTCGCAAAGGCGGAGGATCGGTATCTTTCGGTGAGAGCGACGCCTGAAAGGCGTCATTCATCTCCGTTTGTTTGATATGGCCCCCCTGAGTGGCCCGGGTATGACATCTTGGCCGGAAATGCAGCCAATGCAGAACAACCTTGTGAACTACGGAGTGACTGACAACGGAATCGCAGTAATCGAACTGTGCTCAGATTCCGCTGGCGAGCCACTAACTGAGGGTAAAACTCCGGTGAACACCTATACTCACGCAATGATGAGAGACATTGATGAGGCTGTGCTTAAGGCTCGATTCGATGATGATGTTACCGTAATTCTGCTGACTGGATATGGAGAGAAGTTCTTCTCTGCAGGAGCCAGTATAAGCATGCTGGACTCAGTCAGTCCCGGATTCAAGTATTTCTTCTGCCTTCACGCCAATGAGACACTCAGCAGATTAGAGCAGACTCCCAAGCTCGTTATCGCTGCGCTGAACGGTCACGCCGTCGGTGGTGGGCTTGAAATCGCAATGTCGGCTGACATTCGCATTGGCCGCAAGGACTCAGGTCAAGTCGGACTTCCGGAGGTATCTCTGGGCGTGCTTGCAGGAACCGGAGGCACTGCTAGACTTGCTCGCTTAGTTGGAAAGGCAAAGGCGATGGAGATTATGGTTACAGGACGTAAGTTCTCATACGAGGAAGCCAAGGAAATGGATTTGGTCCACGATGTTTGGGCGGGAAGCCTTGACGAGTTCCGTCAAGATGTGCTCGACTATGCTGGCCAGTTCACTCTACCCTACGCTGCGAGTAAGGCCATTGGAAACATCAAGCGAAGTGTGCAGAGCGGAATGGAGATCCCACTAGAGTACCATTTGGCCTTAGAAAGAGAGTTGCAGTCAGATTTGTTCCAGAGTGATGATGCCAAGAAAGGTATTGCAGCATATGTGAATAGAGAAGTTCCAGAATTTGATGGTAGCTGAGGCCGCACTCTATAGAGTGCGTTTTCACATACAGCGTTTGATATACCTGTTATCTCTGCCCATTAACGATGGCAGACGCAGAGATAGTAGCAGACTACACGCAGAACTTCGAGGCGTGGATTGAAGAGTTTAATGAGTGGCAGACCAGAATAGGGTTCGACCCTTCTTGGCTGGGCGACTACAGGTTCGATATCAAATTCGACTGGGATACCGCAGGAGACACCATCGAGTTTGGGGATTTTGAAGGCAGACCAAAGTGGCAAAGGAGGATGCAGATTCCTCAGCAGACCATCAGAGATGCAATCATCAACATGGTTAGTGTTCAGGGAGATACTGAATTTGCATCTGTCGAACAGCAGAATCATCTATTGGATTCTGCACCGACGGAATACGATCGTAAGTCTGCTCTCAGGATCATGTGTGAAGAGCAGCGCCACGGTTGGCAGATGGCTTACCTGCTTTGCACATTCTTCGGAGAACAAGGGGTGCGTGAAGCAGCTAAGTTGCTGGAAAGAAATGCTCAGGATGGAACTCGAATCCTTGGCTCTTTCAATGAACCAATCGATCATTGGCTCGACTTCTTCATGTTCACTCACTTCATCGACCGTGATGGTAAGTACCAACTGAAGATGCTCAGTACTTCTTCATTCAAGCCGCTCGCTGCTTCAATGGGCCCTATGCTTAAGGAAGAGTCATTCCATCTAGGAACAGGTGCAAATGGACTTCGAAGAGTCGTAAAGCAGGGAGTTATTCCATGTGCCCTGATTCAGAAGTATGTCAACAAGTGGGTAAGTACTGGACTCGACCTATTCGGAACGGATGATTCCTCTAGTGCCCAGTGGGCATATGTTTACGGTGTTAAGGGCAGATACGATGAGAGAGAAGCTTCTGAATCAGCAGATAGAGAGCATCTCAACGAAGCTAGTAGAGATTTATACTTCCAAGAGTTGCGTGATGAGATGCGCAGAATTAGCAAGGCTAGAAAGGAAGGTGAGCCTGAACTCTACATCCCATCTGACAAGTTCAAGCGTGGAATCGGAAAGTACGCTGGCAAGCGCTATACTGTTCATGGCGAGATGTTTGAGGGCGATGACGATGCATGGGAAGAATATCTCACTTCGGTACTACCTACCGAAGAAGACGAAGATAGGCTGATCAATGAGTACATGAAAGAAGAGTGGATTCAGTATCGCGAGTGGAAGGGCGACTGATTCTAGGGGGTTTTACATGCAGCATGTCGCTTTGACTATGTTCGATAAGGAGCGATGCGCTCCATTCTTCGACAAGTTGACTGAATTCTTCCACGAGCATCACCATTCTGAAGAGCAAGATGCAGAGGGTTATGAAGAGTTACTCTACAGAATTCATAGGCCGTACAATCCCGAAATGCTAGACATGATTGATGCGTGGATGGGGCTACCAGAGCGCGACTGGCGCGAAGAGACACAGAGAGAAGTTATGCTGGCCCTCTATGCTATCAGGTACCCTGATACTCTCCTAATTGAGAGTTTCACCGAGAAGGCTAGATCAGACATGCGCCGGCTTTCCGCTTACTTGCATTTTACAAGTCACACATATGCTATCTGGGACGAGGATACTCTGAGAGGATTGAGTAAGTTGGGAATAGAGATCTCCCATACAGAGAAAGCTGACCCATTCGTATATGGAGCATATGTATCTGCAATTGAGTTGCTCAAGGATGTCGCTCCGTTTACCTGCTTCCTGGAACATGATGTGCCTCGACAGCGACTGTTCCAAGCAGCTCTAGCAGCATACGGCCGGGAGTGAGTTGATGAGAATCAGTACCGTCGCCGTAATCGGCGCCGGAACAATGGGTGCTGGAATTGCTCAGGTATGTGCACAGACTGGTTGGCAAACTCGACTCTACGATGCTTTTCCTGAGGGACTTCAGAAGGGCATGGATTCGATTAGTGCATTCTGGGAAAAGGGGATTGCTCGCGGCAAGACTACCGAGCAGCAGAAATCAGAATGGTCGGCGAATTTGAGTTTACATGAGGATATGTCTGCGGCTGTATCGGGGGCTGACCTCGTAATCGAGGCTGTGCCTGAAGTAATGGAACTCAAGCAAAGTATCTTCAGTCAGCTCGAAGAGATGGCACCTCCTCATGCAATTCTAGCGACCAATACCTCTGGGCTACAAATTGGAGATATTGCAAGTGCTACCGAATGTCCTGAGAGAGTAATCGGGATGCATTTCTTCAATCCGGTACCATTGATGGCTCTGCTAGAGTTAGTTCGTCATGAATCATGTTCTGATGACACTGTCGAAGCTGCGCAATCAATTGGTTCTGCGATGGGAAAGGAAACTATCCTTGTTCGTGATGTTCCGGGCTTCGCCACCAGTAGATTGGGTGTGGTTCTAGGAAATGAAGCAATCAGGATGCTTGCAGACGGGGTCGCATCTGCTAGCGACATTGACACTGCTATGCGCCTTGGCTACAAGCATCCGATGGGACCACTTGAGCTCAGCGACTTAGTTGGCTTAGATGTACGGCGAGATATTCTAAACAATCTAGCTGAGGCTTTCGATGATGAACGATACTTGCCTCACCCTATGCTCGATCGTTTGGTCGAAGCCGGAAATCTAGGAAGGAAAGTTGGCAAGGGAATCTACGATTGGTCATCAGATGTCAAGTCCGATCGGGATGATCTTTGAGGCTAAATATGGAGGCCTTTCTGATTGAATCAATTGGGATTATTGCAGGAACTTTGGGTGTGATAGCTTGGCTTCCCCAATTGAGAGAAGTGTGGATTGAAGGACTTCATGAGGGGATCTCCCTTCCTACATTCTGGTTGGTTTCTACAGCTCTTGTATTGTGGCTAATTTACGGTATGCTGATTCGGTCAATTTCGATAATTGTTGCAAATGTAGCGGCATTGGCTTGTATCCTGTCCCTAATTATAGGAGTGATTAGACTAAGAAAAGAGAAATCAGATTAATTACATAATTTCTTCAAGTCTCTTACCGAAAAGAAGCAAGGTTGGTGCCCAGAGGCCTACAAATATCCCCAGCATCTCATCCTCCATTCCAAAGTAAATGTACACCGAACCTAAAATCGATAGTGCACTTGCAATCATTCCTAATTTTGCAATTGGTAACTTCTCTGTCATTATTTCTAATCCGAGAAACTAGGAAATAATTATTCCGATATTCGCATATCCTAAACATGGTACGAGTGCCGGGATTTGAA
>DAON01000019.1:27201-28855 GCA_002501885.1 Euryarchaeota archaeon UBA220
TGGTACGAGTGCCGGGATTTGAACCCGGGTTCAGGCGTTGGCAACGCCCGGTGATAACCACTACACTACACTCGTGTGAAACCGGGGAAACAAGAATCGCTTTTCTAAGCGTCGGTACACTATCCGAGAGCTTCAATACGACTCAGTATGTCGTTCAGAGTCGTACGGTAGATTTCCTCTTCCCTGCCAACCGGGTCATCTAAGCCCCAATCCTCGTCAATAGGAAGCATTGGGCACTCTACACCACAACCCATGCTGATAATTCGGTCAAACCCAGTTGTGTCTATTTCATCTATTGACTTTGGATATTGGTCTTCCATTTCTATTCCCAAATCGGATGTGACCTTGATTGCATTCGGGGCAATAGCCGCGCCTGGGTGCGTTCCAGCAGACTCTGCCTCATGACCCATGTGTCTGGCAGCAGCCTGTGCCATCTGACTGCGGCAGGTATTCCCCACGCACACAAATAGTATCCGCATCGAGGATGCCTGGGTTCGGGGACTAATGAACCAATCCACAAGATTCTACATATTCTTCAGTAAAGGTTCACTGAACAGAATTGAAGTAGGTCTCTCATGCCGTAGAGCCATGGCGGATTCACCCATTAGCCATCATTCCGGCGGGCAAGTGGATGCGCCGGCCGACCCAGATGCTTCTCCTGAGCAGCGCGCACAGATGGAGCAGGCATATCAGCAGATGCAGAGAAAACTGCGCATGACAAAGATGGATGAAGATATCAAGCACAAGATTATGGTTCTATCTGGCAAGGGTGGAGTCGGTAAGTCAACAGTGGCTACCGGACTTGCACTTTCACTCGCCCGCAAAGGGATGAGTGTTGGGTTGATGGATATCGATATCACCGGACCAAATATCCCTAAGATGCTTGGAATAGAGGAGTCTGACCTGAATGTAGAGGAAGGGCAGATTTTCCCAGCCATCGGCCCTCACGGGGTTAAGGTCATCTCGATGGCTTTCTTGCTTGAGGATCCTGACAAGCCTGTCATCTGGCGTGGCCCAATCAAACTCGGAGCAATTCAACAGTTTATCGGCGATGTCGCGTGGGGAGAGTTGGATGCTCTAATCATCGATTTTCCTCCCGGGACTAGCGATGAGCCTCTGACGGTCAGCCAAAATCTCCCAGGGATCGATGGCGTGGTAATTGTTACCACTCCTCAAGAGGTAGCTCTGCTTGATAGTCGGAAATCAATCAGTTTTGCTAAGACACTATCAGTCCCTGTTCTTGGAGTTGTTGAAAATATGAGTGGATACAAAATCAGAGGAACAGCAAGCCCTGGAGATCATGTGACTGTAATGGGGCCCGGGGGCGTTCCAATCTCTGCAACTACTGATGATGATGGGGCTTGGTCGATGACCCTAGATGTGTTCAAGTCAGGAGGAGGCGCTCATGCTGCGGAGGATTTGGGTGTACCATTCCTCGGCTCGCTTCCATTCGATCCTGGAATCGTTCGAGGTGGCGATGATGGAGTACATAGAATCGTAGCCGAACCCGAGGGAGATACGGCAATGGCCTTCGATGGAATAGTTGAGAATGTGCTGGCAACTCTACGAGAGGGCTCCGGTTCATCTGTGAGGATTACTTGACTCTCGGCCCCAATATAAGGGTCGAATTGATGGCGGATTTGCCGCGGGATAG
>DAON01000019.1:29262-38011 GCA_002501885.1 Euryarchaeota archaeon UBA220
GCCATGATGCCGTTATTCAAGCCTAGTTATGCGAGGTTAAGCGCTGATGGCTTCATCGATATGTTCAGGCGTTATTGGGCACATATGATTGTGGTTTTCTCAGTCTATCTTTGGAAAGATATCCTCGATGGAATGGATCGTGCCCTAATGGCAAATACTCAACTGGACATGACTCCTTATGTGTACGCCATTGAGGGAGATATCGTACTGTGGGTACAACAAGCGTTGAGAAGTCAACTGTTAGATGAGGTTCTGACTCACTTCTATGTCATGGGATTCATGACTGCTACTTTCGCCTCTTTCCTGTATCCGATTTACTTTGATGACAGACACATGGCTGACAGGGTTTCTCTGTCGATGTTCTGGGTATATGTGCTAGCGATTCCATTCTATCTATTCTTCAATGTCGGCGTGACTGGGAGTCATATCCCTCAGATGCAGACGATTGCCTACGATTTGACTCCTGAAATCAACAACTGGTTCACTAGAATTGACCCCTTTACCAATGGGATGCCTAGTTTGCATATTGGTTTACCATTCGCAATCTGGCTGACTATGCAACGCTGGGATGATGACGGTCGTTGGCATAGATATCGTAATTTCCTCATGGGTTTTATTCTCTTGACTGCACTCAGTATCGTGTACCTGGGAATACATTGGGTGGTGGACATTATTGGAGGAATGGTTGTAGCTATTATCGCTGTAGAAATCACTTCAAGAACAAGTGAATCGATTTGGAAGGTTGCTGACGAGCGCCTCTTTGGTCGTAAACTAGCAAGGGCTATTTCCAATCCTCGAAAGTGGGTAAAACAAGTCATCCATAGTATAACAGAATCACTCAGGCCGCTAAGAGAGCCTAGTAGAAAGCAGACCAGTATCATGATTGCAGCGGTTGTGATATCAACAGGAGGGGTGCTATTGTGGGATGCTACTCATCAGGACTTTCCTCTGGAAGGAGTAGAGTGGCCAACCGCTGCTGCAGGCTCTGAAGGCTGGCTAGTCTCTGTCGAGGAAGATCCGTTGACTTCGGAAATCAAAATTACTCAATGGAATGTAACTTCTCAAGAAGGAGTAGAGATTGTCAGCAGTGGTTGGCTCTCCTCGCCATCAGTAATCGTCTCGGGCCAATATATGGTATTGTATGACTCACAGAATCTAGAGTTCTACGACTTGGACAGTCGAATTCAATCGTCGGCCTCTCTAAATCTAGATGGCACTGATACAATCTCAGATATTGCAATCGTGGAAGATGAGGGGGCGGTAATTTTGGCCATAATGAAAGAATCTTCGATACAGTTTGTCGATGTTGGAAATAACAATACCGTAGTGGGGCAACAAAATGGTACCTATTCCATAGTAGAAGCATCTGGTCCACTAGTGGCTTGGGTAAGCTCATCTCAAACCGTACCGGCAGTCAATCTCTCATCAATTTCTGGAGGAATAGAGATTGGAATTGAATTGAATGCCACTGCTACAGAAGCCGAGGACGACTATCTGGAGCAGATATCTGGAATTCCTGTAAATTACTCCAATGCTACTGTGATTGACATCGATATGTCATCATCATGGCTTGTTGCTGTAGTCGATGTTGGTCCGGTAAATAGAACTGTTCTGGTGAATATTCTTACCGGAGAACAGAGAATGTTGTCTGATCCCCTGTGGCAATCATCTTCTCCAAGTATTGGCAGCAATAGGGTTGCTTTCCTGCAGATAGCATTCTGGGATCCATCGGACAATATTGTTGGCACAAATGATGTCTATCTGCATGAGATAGAAAGTAATTCCACATTGGCGATTACTCGTGATGACGATGTCAACCAGATGGAGCCTCAAGTTCTGCTTGAGGAAGTGGCTTGGATTGAGGTTGAAATTGATGGCGAAGCAATCCTGAAAGTATACTCAGGTGAGACTTTTGAGCCATATTCGTCTGTCATACTGCAGTCAGCGATTGTGATGTTGATTCCATTGCTATTCCTGTGGTCTTATCAGGCCGCATCAGAAAGATAGTTACTCGGCGAGTCGGAACATTTCGTCGAGACATTTACTGGCTTTCTCGATAACTGAGGTTTCTAACTCGATAATTTGGTCAGGCCTAGGGTTACGAAGCGCCTGAAGAATATCCTCGAGTTGTGTTGTCTTCATGTGCCGGCACATTACACAGGCTCCGACCAGATTAAGATCTTCATTTGACTCTGCAATAATTCTGTCAGTAGTTCCACACTCAGTAATTAGCATCAAATCCTTCTTCCCGGCTGAGGCAAGTCGTAGAGCCTCTTCCATCAGAACCTCACTACTTCCTACAAAGTCACTCTCATCCAATACATCTGTATCACATTCTGGATGACTGAGGACCTGTAGTTCCATGCCTGCATCGCTCGCTCGCTTTCTCCAAGTTCGTATCTTTTCTCCAGTAAATGCAGCATGAACCTCGCACTCTCCATCGAAGATGATTACATCCTTCTTGCCGGCTAGATGATTCTGTAGATGCTTGCCCATGAATCTATCAGGTACGAAAATTAGACCATTGCCTGGTAATCTCTCGCAAATTCTCAGATAATTACTACTGGTGACGCAGGCGTCACACTCAGCCTTAACTTCCGCACTAGTATTGATGTAGCAGACTACTGGTAATCCTGGATACTTTGCTCTAATGTCTCTGACATCTTGAGCAGTAATTGAGTCGCTCAGTGAGCATCCTGCTTCAGGCGAGGGATGTAGTACGGTCTTGTGAGGGCTGACTATTTTGGCCGTCTCAGCCATGAATCTTACACTCGAGAAAAGGATTGTATTCTGAGGAGCATCTCTAGCCTCTTTAGAAAGAGCATAACTGTCAGCAACAGCGTCAGCCACTCCATAAGTGATGTCTGGAGTTTGATAGGAGTGTGCAATTAAGATGACATCTTTCTCTTTTTTGAGTTGATTGATTTCAAGTGTTAATGGTGCTATTGATCTGCAGGTTTCTAAACTCCACCTGAATGGTTGTTTTATTGCGGTACTGAGCCTCTCTGCCTCCTTTTCGATATCTAATTCCGAAAATGATGAGTGGTTCACAATACCTCGCTGGAGAGGTGGTGGAGGCAATTCTATTGCCATACAATTACTTCGTCATGTGCAACCGCTTTGAAGTCATCTAATGTCGCAGCAGCATGGCGGGAGGTGCGATACGCATGTGGGAGCCTTCCGAACTACTGCATGAGGGAGCGGAGGCGACTGTCACAGCGGGGAAATGGATGGGGAAGTCAGCGGTGCTCAAAATGAGAAGGCCAAGGGGCTACAGACATCCAGACTTGGATCGTAGACTGACGCGGAGTCGGTTGTCGGTAGAGGTCAGAATCTTGGGTAGATTGCAGCAGTCTGGATTCTCCTCTCCTTCACTATACGACTGTGATATTGAGGAATCTTGGATTCTAATCTCAAAAATAGATGGTAGGCCTTTGTATGAGGCGATAACGGACGGTTCGGTCGGCATTGGTGTAATGGAGAATGTAGGAGCATTGATTCGCAGATTGCACGAGGAAGATATCTCCCATGGGGATTTGACTACTCATAACATCCTAATCAGCGAAACGGGTAACCTTTCACTAATCGATTTTGGTTTGGCCCGAGTCTCTCCCGAGTTAGAACACATGGGGCTAGACCTTCAGGTTCTCAATGAGTGTTTGACCGCTAGTCATTCCGAACTAGAAGGGGCAGTTGATACGATGTTGAGAGGGTATCTAGGTGAGGGCAATGACGAAGCTGCAAATGTTGTATCAAGATTTGAAAAGATAAGAGGAAGAGTCAGATATCACGGATAGGATCAGTATGAGGATACTATTCGTTACAAGCAATAAAGGCAAAGTCTCCGAAGCTAGAAAATTACTGGCCGATTTGGGGCACACCGTAGAGCAGTTGTTAGTCGGAGGTCTCGCTCCTAAGTTCAATGAGCCCAAAGAGCTGGGGATTGAGGCTGTAGCGAATTCAAAAATGGTTCAAGCACTAAATCTGTTGGAACAGGAAGGAATTGAGGGTGTTGCTGTGATGGTAGAGGATTCGGGGGTCTTTCTCGATGCTTTTGATGAGTGGCCCGGTGCCGAATCTGCTGAAGTCGAGGACAAAATTGGGCTCGAGGGGATACTTTCCTTGCTCAAAGAGGACATGTCTAGAGGGGCAGAATATAGAGCAGTAGCTAAGATATCCGATGGTTTTTCAACTTGGAGCGCAGAGGGGGTTTGCAGAGGAAAAATTGCTGATTCTGTTAGAGGGAGCGGTGGATTTGGATACGACCCAATATTCATCCCAGATGAGGGCGATGGGAGAACATTTGGAGAATGGGAAGAAGGGAAATTCACCGGAATCACGCACAGAGCAAAGGCGATGAATGGTCTAGCAGAGCTTCTCGAGTCCCCGTCAAGGTGAAGGCGGAAGGCGCTTCGTACGGGTCGGGAACATGGTATCGCTCACACGGTTGGTCCTTTGGATAGCGGTTATTCTAGGGAGTCTATTGTTCCTCATATTGTCGGGCGATATGAGTCCCCTAACTCAAATCGCGGGAGGAATCGTCCTTTTGGCATTGGTATCTCTTCTGATGTTCTCGGGACGCTCTCCTGTCCCTCAACCTCCAAAGGTAGTCGTAGAGCCCGAAGTGAAGAAGGAGTCGAAGGTAGAAATCGATCTCCCAGAGCCAGTTCTTGAAGTAGAAACCGCCAGTCAGCGTAAGGAAGAGAAAATCAAGCGAAGCAGGGGCAAATCTTCGCAGCCAGAGATGCCTCTGCCTAATCCTCCTCCCATTCCCATGCCTCCTCCTGTAGCAGTCGAAGGTGATTTGCCGCCACCTGCACCAATGCCTGTCATAATTGATGATGATAGTAATCTGGCAGCCAGATATGTGGCAGAATCTAATCCTCAGGGAGATTTTGAAGCCGAGGTCGAGGAGTTTGTAGGCCAAAGAAGGGCCAAGAGAGCCGAGATTAGATCACGCATCGAAAGAAAGCGCAGGATGAAGATGGCCGAGAGGCGGGCTGCTAAGGCTAGAATGTGGTCTGCAGTTGAGGATGGAGAAGATCTAGCAGAGTTGCTAAAGCGTCCCGATCATGGAATGACGGTCTTCGACGAACCAGAATCTCCTGACTCAACAAAGCCGCAAGGAGTATCATATGTTCGAATAGACGAGGAAAGAATTCTCCGAATTAGAATCCCTCTTGAAGTAAAACACAGAGAAGTCTCTCGCAAGAAGGATGAGGAGGAGTCCGTAGACGAGGTTTCTCCTATGCCTCCTCCGCCGGGAATGCCTCCTATGCCTCCTCCGCCGGGAATGCCTCCTATGCCTCCTCCTTCGGTGAAGACCGACGAAGGTTAAGTAGCCTTAATGTTCAAGCCAATAGGCTCTCTGCGAGTAGCATGACAGAGAATGTTCTGCTGGTAGAAGATATCCCGGTCGATGACAGTAGTCCATCGGGCGGTGTGATTAGTATCTGGACATTGAACCGCCCTAGTAAGCTCAACGCGCTAAATCAAGAATCGCACGCAGCAATCAAAGAGCAATGTGCTAGAGCGGAGGCGGAAGATTCGATTAGAGTCGTTATGATTAGAGGTGCAGCGCCGCCTCCGGTGGAAGATGGAGGTAGAGCGAAACCTGCTGCTTTTGCGGCCGGGGCGGACATCTCTGAGTTCGCTGGAAAATCGTCTGACGACGTTCGTGATTTCTTTGCAAACAATGCTTGGGAAGCAGTCTGGAATCTATCAAAACCAACCATAGCGATGGTTGACGGTTTTGCTTTGGGCGGAGGTACTGAGCTAGCACTTGCGTGTGATATTAGGGTGGCATCGAGTCGCGCCAAATTTGGTCAGCCCGAGATTAATCTCGGACTAATACCGGGTGGCGGAGGAACTCAAAGGCTGTGCAGATTGTTAGGTTATGGAAAGGCGATGGAGATGACCCTAACAGGAGAGATGGTTGGAGCCGAAGATGCCTTGCGTCTTGGCTTGGTGAACAAAGTCGTTGAACCGAAGGACTTGGAGGATGCGGCCATGCAGATGGCTGAAGTAATCGCGAGAAAGTCCCCCTATACTGTTAAGGTTGCCAAGAGAGCAGTCCGAGCATCCCTAGATCTACCATTCACGGAAGGAGTACTAGCAGAGCGTTCAGAATTCGTTGCTCTTTTCGATACCGAGGACAAGGAGATTGGTGTCCAGGCCTTCCTTGAACGCGGTGAGGCAGAATGGGTCGGGCGTTAGTCACTATAATTTGTGAGTTTTCTATTAGTCGAACGAGTTTTCGATCAAACTAATTGGGTTCTCTTCGGCACTAGTATCGATGCTTAACCAGTCGGAATTCTCTGCATCAATAATCATTTGATTTTGAATCTCTCTTATTCTATTGAAATTGCCGAGATAGTGTGCCACTCCTCTGCTATTGTGCTTCTCTCTGAATCTGATGAATTTTTGATGTGTCTCCTCGTCATCAACCCGAAGAACTACGCCGCAAGACACGCCGCCGGAACTTCTCCATTCAGAAATTATTTCTTCGCAGGGAATAATGTGAACTCCCTCAAGCAGAAGGTCAGATGATTTAGTGGCGGCTCGCTTTACAACTGCTCTGATGGCTTCCGATAGGACTGCTACGGTCTGATGCCAGTCTTCTATCGTCCCCAAACCGGCCGGCTCAAATGAGGACCTGTGCAGAGCTGGAATTTCATCTCGATCGAATTTGGTCCTCAGGGTTTCTCTTATCGTATCGGTGGAGACGATTTTTGAAAAATCAAGATTTGATGCGATCCTAGCTGAAAGGGTTGACTTGCCAACTCCGCTGGTACCTGCGATAATCAGCAGGCGATGAGGACCCATGTTACCTCAGCGCTGAATAGCCTTGACTTCAAGGAACTCTTCGAGGCCGTGTACTCCTAACTCTCTACCATTTCCTGAGAGTTTGTATCCTCCAAAAGGAGCGGAGATGTTGAATGGTCCGCCGTTGATACTGACTTGTCCGGTACGCATTTGTCTAGCCACGCGCAGGGCCCTTTCTTCATCGCCTGACCAAACTCCGCCGGACAATCCATACTCTGAGTCATTGGCTAAATCGACGGCTTCCTCATCTGTAGAATATGTAGTAATCGAGAGAACAGGTCCAAAAATTTCCTCACGGAAAATGGTCATCTCTGGAGTTACATCTGAGAACACAGTTGGTCGAACGAAATATCCCTTGTCCAGTCCATCGGGCATCCCCAATCCTCCAACCAGCAAAGTGGCTCCCTCCTCGATTCCAGCAGCAATGAATGAGGAAACGCTCTCCTGCTGTCTACCGGACACCATCGGTCCGCAGCGCTTTGATTCGTCCATAGGATTGCCAACAGAATACTTCTCCATCTTGGCAGTTATCACTTCGACTATTTCCTGCTTTTTCGACTCGGGAACTAGTAATCTAGTCAGTGCAGAGCATTCCTGACCTGAGTTTCCAAAACATGCGTGAATCGATGCTGATGCTGCCTTTGCAATATCGGCATCATCGAGAATAATGTTGGCACTCTTGCCGCCGAGCTCCAATGTTACTCTCTTTACGCTAGGGGCGGCCAACTCGCTTACTCTAACTCCGGCTCCTGTGGAACCGGTGAAACTTACCATATCCACATCAGGATGGTTGCTCAATACCTCACCAATCTCTCTACCGTGTCCCGAAACTAGATTGAATACACCCGCAGGCAGGCCAATCTCGTGGATGATGTCGGCAAGCACGAATGAGTTCAGGGGTGCTTCCTTGGATGGCTTGACGACCATAGTACATCCAGCCGCAATAGCTGGAGCGACCTTGCCGATTATCTGGTGTAGAGGATAGTTCCAAGGAGTAATCATAGCAACTACGCCAATGGGTTCCTTGACAATTAGTGAGTTTCTGACCTCCTCTTCCCATTCATAGTTCTCTAGGATTTTGGCGTACGAACGAGTAACCACTCTTGGAGTTCCAACCATTGCACCTCGGCAGTAATTGATCGGGGTTCCTACTTCTGAAGTAATCAGTTCTGTGAGCTCTTCTGTACGTTCCTTGATGGCCTGTGAGAGCATGTTAAGGAAGTCGACTCTCTCTTCTATCGAGGTATTGGACCACTCCAAGAAGGCTGCTTTGGCCGCTGCAACAGCCACTTCGACATCAGCGGCAGAACCTACTGGAACTGAGCCGATGATTTCCTCATTAGCAGGATTGATGACTTCGATTTTACCTTCGCCCGTAGGCTCAGCCCAACTGCCATCTATGTACAGGTGCTCGCGTGTGTGCATGTGTAACCCACCGCGCGCCGTCTTATGAGATTCATGCAATTCAAGAAGTGGTGTAGTATGTGCAAGTCATGATAACTAGGTTGGTAGTGATGCGTCATGCCAAGAGTAGTTTGGACTATCCTGATCTTACTGACCATGATAGGCCACTTAGTGAAATAGGCCAGTATGATGCCCCTCGAATGGGGCAGATTCTAGCTAATCGAGGTTGGTTACCTCAACTAGTTCTAGTGAGCAGTTCCAGAAGAACGATTGAGACATTGGAAGGAATGTCTGCTGCAATTGGTGATGTATCAATTGAAATTCGTCCAGAAATCTACCATGCGGGACTCAGTAGCCTTTCCGAACAGTTAGGAGATTTGCTTGAAGGAGGTACAACAATGATTCTCGGACACAATCCGGGCTCAGAAGTTCTGATCAATCACCTAACTGGAGAGTGGGAAGTGATGCCTTCGGGAGCTGTTGCTTTGATAGAAAATGATGGTCGGAAGTGGAGTCTAGT
>DAON01000058.1 GCA_002501885.1 Euryarchaeota archaeon UBA220
CCAGTAGTAGTATGCTGCAATTGATTGACCGTAGTCCGGAGAAGATTCAGGCAAATCAAAACATGACTCATCGCCACGGGCGATGCCAACTTGTAACACACCGCCTTCGAATAATTCAGTTCTGTAAGATTCGTAATCGAGTTCACCGTGCAAATCTCCGTGAACATATGGAATGTGAAAACCCTCCAAGTAGTTATCCACATAAAGCGCCCAGTTAGCATCAATATCATACGAACGATGGCGAGATAAATCGTGCTCGAAAGACTCTATTGGCATCCAACCTATCCTTGATTCCAACTCCTCAAGGCTATCATTGAACCGAACCGGGGTTTTTCCTGTGAAAAGCAAACCTTTCCATCTCTTAAGGTCAAACGATTTCAAATCATCAGTAGGACTTGGAAATCCCTCGACACTCTCGAACTCGGGCATGTTCCGGAAGCAACCATCGAGACCAAAGGTACGGCCGTGATATCTGCATTTCAGAGTTGAAGCCTTGCACGCCTCAGTCGCGACCAACATCCCCCGGTGTGTACATACATTTGACAAACATCTGATTGCATCATCCCGAGTAAGTAGCATCGACTCACCGATTAGAGACTCCATATGCTCTATTGGTAGAACATTGTATTCCATCAATTGACTCTCGTGTGCGGCGAAATGCCAACATTCACGGAAACCTGAGATTATGTCAGCGAATACTAACTCATCAGTGTAGAATCGTGAAGGCAGAGTATGTGCCTTACATATATCGGGGTCAATCAAATCGCTCGACATCACTGATCCTCGGCCACAATCACTCTAGCAGCACGCAGGATACGGTCATGGTACATGTAACCAACTTCGACTATTTCGATTACAGAACCGGGACCACTCCCTTCTGGAACGGGTACTGTAGCAATTGCTTCCATAGTCGTAGGATCGAAATCTGTACCGACTTCAATTTTGACAACCCCTTCTGTTTCCATCGCAGCCCTTGCTCCTTCAAGAGTCAGCCTAACGCCCTCACTTAGGGACCCAAACTCTTCGTCATCTACAGCTTCTAGGGCCTTCTCGAGACTATCAAGTAGAGGCAACATCTTCAGCGCGAGTGACATTCCTCCATACCTAATCGCGTCAGAACGGTCTCGAGCAGCGCGCTGTCTAACATTAACCATCTCGGCAGCAGAGTACTGCAACTCTTTCTCAAGCTCCCCAACTCTAGCCTCCAGGGCCTCAATGGGATCTTCATCTTCCTCGAAAACCTCGGACTCGGACTCTTCAATTGGCTCCTCGGTCACATCACCACGTCCTATTCGACATTCAATAATCCAATGGTTCACTTAATCGGAGTAGAAGTATTCTCCAGATGCTTTTTGTTCACGGTCCTTTCTGCTTGAAGGCTTGTTTATCCGTGGGCGATGTGACTCAATGTCTCTGCGGAAGGTGACTTCTGCATCAGATAGGAAAAGATTCATTCCCTTACGAAGTGAAAGAGGACCAACAGCCTGTCCATGACTGCCACCTTCTCCTTGGAACACTAATATTGAATCACTCACAATATCTAGGAAGTAAGTATCATGATCAATCACCATAGCTGCTTTCTCATTACTTTCCATTGTTCTTCTGATTGCCTTGGCAGCTTCCATTCTAGCATTCGAATCTAGATGGGCACTAGGCTCGTCGAACAAGTACAGGTCAGCTTCCTTTCCTAGGCAAATAGCAATACTAACGGCTTGAAGCTCTCCTCCTGAAAGTTTAGCGGCCTGCAAATCTAGCATCTTATCAACTTGTAGAGTTCGTATAACCTGAGTGTGAAATTCACCACTTCTCCATTTACCAGCAAGTTCCGAATCAAGCCATTCTTGCACTGTTCCATTGAAGTTGGGACGAACATGTTGGGCCTTGTAAGATACCTTAGCATCCATAGTACACCATCCTTCATCAGGATCCATCTCTCCTGCAATAATCTTCACCAAAGTGGTCTTTCCAGTAGCGTTTGGACCCACAACTCCGACCACTTCTGCGGACCTAACCTGCCCCTCTCCAGTTCTCAGACTGAAATCCCCCAATGTTTTCTCGATATCTCCCCACTTTAGTATGGGAGTACCAAACTCTTCTCCACGGGTTCTGCCTCTCAAGAATTGTATCGGCTTACTTCTTATTCTGACATTTTCCTCTGTTAGAAAACCATCTAGATATGCATTTATTGCAGTTCTAGTCGGTCTTGGTGGAGTGAAGATTCCGTAAGCCGATCTCTCCCCATAGATTATGTGAACCAAATCACAAAGAACATCAAGTATGGCCAAGTCATGCTCAACTACTAGTACCCTCTTTCCCCTGTCGACAAGGTCTCTAACAACTCCAACCATCCTCATCCGTTCATAGATGTCCAAGTATGAAGACGGCTCATCGAAGAAGTAGACATCGGCTTCCTTGAGGAGTGTAGCACAGATTGCCACTCTCTGCAACTCGCCTCCCGATAGGTCGCCCAACTTCCTTTCAAGAATGTGAGAAATCTCCATTATTTCCGAGTATTTCTCAATTTCTTTACGATCATCGACACGTTCCAGTAGTTCCTTAACTTCTCCATCAAATATTTTGGGAAGTTTGTCTATGTATTGAGGCTTCACTGCAATACTCACTTCTCCAGCAGAGACAAGTCCTAGGTAGTCTCGCAATTCTCCCCTAGGAAATGTGGAGATTACTTCCTCCCAGTCTGGCGATTCATTATCCCAGTCTCCTAGATTTGGCGTAAATGTCCCCGAAAGGAGGTTAATCGCCGTTGACTTACCTATTCCATTCGGACCAAGAATTCCAACTATCTGTTCTTCACGAGGCGATGGCAATCTGAATAGCCTAAACGAATTCTCTCCGTATGAATGCGTGAGGTCCGTATCCAACTCCTCTGGAAGATTGATTATCTTCACTGCCTCATCCGGGCAGTGTTTTGCTCTTGTAAAGCAAACAGGGCAAGCAGTCTCTAGGATCTTGCATTTTGTGCCCTCGACCTGAATACATTCTCTATCGCACATAGCTGAGTACTTTTTCAGATAAGCGAACGCATTGCTATTGGGTTTGCATCTTTCCTCAAGAAGAACTGCAACCCTCATGTTGTTTACCTCACGATGAATTACTCAATACTTCTTCTATTGGCTAGCCATCGGCAGCCGCTTCTGCTCAGAGTGCAAGGAAGCGGTAGCGAACATATACATACGCAGCAAAGAACATCTTTTCAGCCTTAGAAAGTTGAACTCTCTCTGTGAAAACATCACCGTCTAGTTTCTCGATCTTCTTGAGAATAGACTGGTAGAAGGTTGCCATTGCTGCAGGCGAGTATCTAGACTTACGGTCTAGAAGAGGGAGTAACTTGAACGCCTTCTCTCTGTACTGATTACACTTTTCGATATACTCCTCAACAAACGGCTTCCATCCCGGATGGTCGAGCAGCGCTTCACCACTCTTCACATCACCCTCGGAGATTCCATACTTAGCGAGGTCATCTAGTGGTAGGTAGATTCTGTCCCTTTCTGCATCTTCGGCAACATCTCTCAGAATGTTAGTGAGTTGCATGAAAACGCCCCATGATTCGGCGTACTCTCTTGCGCGATGGTCATCATAGCCATATATCTCGATACACACAAGTCCCACAGTAGATGCAACACGGTAACAATATGAGTACAGGTCTTCGAATGTCTGGTACCTGTTGCGGTGAAAGTCATCTTCCATGCCACTAATCATATCATCAAGGAACTGACGAGGGATGGAATACTTCTCGACGGTATCTTTCATTGCCATGAATATTGGATCGGTAGAGGTGACATCATCATAGGCACTGGATAATTTCTTTCTGTAGTAGAACAATTGTGACATTTTGTCATTGTATGTCGAGCGCTCAACAACTGGTTGACCCGGACTCAATGACTCAATCTTCTGACGATAATTTACGGCCTCTGGCTCATCGGATGAGCCGCCTGGAAAACTATCTTCATAGTCCCCATCAGCGATATCGTCAGCTCTTCTACAGAATGCGTAATAGGCCATAATCGACCTTCTCTCATGGTCTGGCAGATACTTGAATGAGTGGTAGAAGTTTCCCGCCTCTCTCCTAGTCAACTCCTCACAATAATCGTAAGCCGTGTCAATCATCTGGCGAGGGACTTCTGGTTCCGTCCAAATAGCTGCGTCGATATGTCTGAATGGATTCACTAACTCTCCCCTAGAGCCTATTACTCCCATGAATAGGGCTCCTTCCCTGACAGCCTCGAGGGCGGTAATACTGATTGCACGAACCGCTTCTTTGGTGATGGTGACTGCCGACCTTACTCTCTCCAGTCCCTTTGCAGGAGCATCGTCATGGTCGTACATGGATATGCTACGCTCATCATACTCTGACCCCCCCAGAGTCGATTCGGAATGCTGCTGCCGTGGCATACTGCTCAGCCCCTAGCGACCAGAGCCTACCTTTGAAACTCACCCACGGGCGCGCGAAACATGCATCAAGGCCCCAATAAGCCCGCAGTACTTCGATAATCAACTACGGCCCATGATTCTGGCTTTACCTAGCAACTTCGAACTTGAGCCAGGGAATGGGACTGCCAAGGCGACCCTCTTTACGACATCCTTGATTTCTTCTCTAGAGATCTTGATTCTATGACCCGGGTCGAGAACATTTCCTTCTCTCAGTCGATTTAGAGTACGATATGCAATTAGCACAGGAAGCATGCAAGCGCCACGCAGTCTGAACTGTGAGTGAGGCAACATCTCGATGTAATCTATGGCAGACTCTAGGTGCTCCGCAGTCAAGTCGAGATATCGTGAGTATAGTGGCCTGAAACTCCCAATATTTGTAGGATCAAGGAGGTCTTCTGGAACCAAATCGAACTCTGATAGAGATGGAGACGGGATATAGCAACGGCCCATTGCTAAATCTTCAGGAATATCTCGCAAGATATTGATCATCTGTAGAGCCTTTCCAAATCGTACGGCTAGCTCGTACAACTTACTCTCATCTTCCTCACTGAGCTTGAATAAGTGTCCCAAAGAAATACTAGTCCAAAACTCCCCTACACTCCCGGCCACTCGGTACGCATAGTCATCCAATTCGGAGTCGTCTTGAAGCGAGACCATGTTGTCAGGACTAGCATGAGCAAATCTCTCCAAATCCAGAATCTGGCCACTGATGATAATCTCTAGGCATTGCTTGATTCGATTTTGATCCTCCCGTGAGAATCCATCCAAACAAGAGACTGTCGCCCCAACGACCTCCAATAATCTCCCTTCGGCAGGAATTCGCTGTACAGCGGCCAATTCGCTGAGGTCCGGTAAACTTTCTCCTAAGCCTTGGACATAGTCTCCATATTGCTGTAGCCAAGCTAGTCTGTCAGAGGTAGAGCCCTTTTCTGAATCTGCAATGGTGTCGGATGTCCTAGCCAGTAGGTATAACAAACCGATCTGGGAACGTATTTTCGAGGGGAGTTTTCCTAAGCTGAGATAGAACGATCTCGAAGTACCCTCGAGTATCTTATCCAACTCTGGGTCAAGTAAGTCGGCCATGCTCCCTCATGCCGGCTCAGTCGACATCTCATCTAAGACTCTCGCAGCCCGGCTTCGATTAGAACCCTAAGCAGAACCTCTCCAATCTTGGAGGGATCTCTAGCTATGTGGATTCCTGCAGCCTCAAAGGCTGCAAACTTCTCCTCTGCGGTTCCCTTGCCGCCAGAGATGATAGCACCTGCATGGCCCATTCTCTTACCTGGAGGGGCAGTAGCTCCAGCCACGAATCCAACAATTGGCTTGCTAAAGTTGTCTGCCACCCAAGCAGCCGCATCCTCTTCTGCAGTGCCTCCAATTTCGCCAATCATTACGACAGCCTCTGTATCAGGGTCTTCTTCGAAGGCTGCAAGACAGTCAATGAATCCAGTCCCACTAACTGGGTCTCCTCCAATTCCGATGCATGTGGTCTGACCTTCTCCTACGCTCATGGTCTGAGCAACGGCCTCGTAAGTAAGAGTGCCAGATTTCGAGATAATCCCGATTCTGCCTTTCGCATGAATGTATCCGGGCATAATTCCGACTTTACAACCACCATCTTCTCCGGGAGTGATGATTCCTGGACAATTAGGGCCAATCAGTCTAATTCCAGGCATTTCTGAAATGTGTCCAACACATCGAACCATATCCAAAGTAGGGATTCCTTCTGTAATACAAACAATCAATCCCTCTCCCTTGATTTCATTGAATGCATCAGCAGCCTCGATTATTGCAGCCGCTGCGAATCTCGCTGGGACGTAAATCACGCTAACATCAGCATCAGTTTCGGAAACGGCCCGGGACATCTCGTCAAAGACAGGAATATCTCGACCCGGCAACTCAACTACTTGGCCACCCTTGCCAGGAGTCACACCTCCAACTACATCAGTACCATACTCTAACATGCGAGTGGCGTGGAATGTTCCTTGACTTCCAGTGATGCCCTGAACTAGGACCTTGCTAGTCTCATCTATCCAGATGCTCAAGCACTCACCTCCTCGATTGCTGCAACAATAGATTCGGCACCCTCTGCAAGCGTGCCTACAGTTGTAACCTCTAGAGAACTCTCCTCTAGTACAGCTCGTCCTTCTGCATGGTTAGTTCCGGAGAACCGGACAACTAGAGGGACGGAAAGACCGACTTCCTTGGAAGCGTCGATAATACTCCTCGCAACCATATCGCAACGGATAATTCCGCCGAATATGTTCACTAGAATGCCCTCGACATTCGGGTCCTCGAGGATAATTCCGAAGGCTGTAGTAATCGACTCCTTGTTTGCACCTCCTCCGATATCGAGGAAGTTTGCAGGCTCGCC
>DAON01000071.1:0-13684 GCA_002501885.1 Euryarchaeota archaeon UBA220
CCTAGTGCCCATGCAACAAGAATCATCATTGGGGCAACGAATACTGCAATCTGCGTGGATGACCCCATCGAAATTGCAAATGAAAGATCCATCTTATCCTTACCTGCAACTACTACTGCAGTGAAGTGTTCAGCCGCGTTACCGAATAGAGGGAGTAGGATCACGCCGATGAATAGGTGAGGGAGTCCTAGTCCTTCATCGGAAGCTGCATATTCTACTGAATGAACAAGTATCTCAGCCATCCAAGATACTAGAATTGTGGCGACAACTAGCAGGATAATTGCGTCCCGCTTAGTCATCTCAGGCGCCTCGTGATGATGTGTCTCTGTAGCAAATAGGTCCACATGGGACTTGAATTGAAAGTAAAGGAATAGCCCGTACAACAATAGCAGTACAATTGCTGCTATGTGACTGAGTTGCTCGACGCCCTCCTCTCCCTCGGTTCCTCCAACGGTTGAATTGAATACTGTCGGAATAATCAGCACAATCATCGCTAGCATCATCAAAGAGCCATTGGAACTGACTTGGGTTTCAGAGAATTTCTGCTCAGGGAAATTGATTCCTCCCCACAAAAATGCAAGACCCATTACGAGTAATAAATTCCCTAGGATGCTGCCGATTAGGCTCGCTTGTACTAGCCCCACCATGAGGTTCTCTGTATCACTTCCAGAGGCTGCTTGGGATGCTGTATATATTGCCAGTAAAGCGATGATCATCTCGGCTGCATTGCCAAAAGTGGCATTGAGTAAACCACCCAAGGATTCTGATGTATATAGTGCAATTTCCTCTGTTGCCCTCCCCATTAGGAAGGCTAGAGGCATAATCGCTAGAAGAGAGAAAATGAAAGCCATTGATTCATTTTCTGCCATATAGGCAAAATAGCAGGTCATTGGAACTGCAATAAGAAGAATATTCAGTTTATTTTCCGCTGGGGAAAATGCTCCAAGCACGCTTACATGTCCGGTCTCAGTATCAGTCATGAGAGGGCGGTGGTGCCTTCGATGGGTCAATGTTACGCCGTCACAGGAGCGTTCATGGCATCAATACCGACCGGCCAAGATATGGACGAAGGCTTCAGATTAGCCCTCACAGGTACACCAGGTACTGGAAAGAGCACGGTAGCTGGACTGTTTTCTGAGGGGGGTTTTGAGGTACTGACGGTGGAGTCTCTAGCTGAAGAAAACGGTCTGAAGGGAGATTTGGATTCAACAGACGGTGCATTGGTAATCGACACACATGCGCTACATGAAGCACTGTTAGATTCGTGGAAGACCATGCCGACAGACCCGGTAATCATCGACGGTCATCTATCTCACCACCTGCCATGTGATGCGTTTGTTGTACTGCGCTGCTCTCCAGATGTACTCAAGTCAAGGCTGGAGGGGCGAGGATATCACAGTGAGAAGATTCAGTCTAATTGTGAATGGGAATTGATTGGTGGAGCTTGGAATGAATACGAAGAGGGTTTTCCTTGGATTGAGTTTGATACCACGGCTAGCGATGCCGAGTCTATAGTCGCATCAATCAATGGTTGGATAGCAGATGGTTTCAAGCCAGTAAGCAGTAGCCCGGAGATTGACTGGATAGAGATAATGGAGGATTGAGATGTTCGAGAAGATGAGGGGAGTTTGGACCAAAGCCATAGATCCATTAGTCCTGAGAATGGGAAATCTAGATCCTAGTGTTTTGACATGGACAAGCTTAGTTCTAGCTCTAGTTTCTTTCTGGCTCATCGCTGAGGCTGACCTCGATACAAACGGCGCAATGATGATTGGAGGAGGAGTTGTTCTGATTCTGGTTGCTGGGGTCCTTGATGCTCTCGACGGCGCTCTCGCTCGCCATCAAGGAGTAGCGGGACCATACGGTGACTTCCTCGACCATACCATCGACAGAGTGGTCGATGTAGGTCTTCTGATTGCTATAGGGATGAATACGGCATATGTTACGGACCCCAGTTCAGGAGCGGTTGCAGCAGTCCTAACTCTGTTTGGATCATACATGGGAACTCAGGCACAGTCGGTTGGCCTAGATCGAATCTATGGGGGTTTCTCGAGAGCCGACAGACTGGTACTCACAATCGCCTGTCTAATCGCGGCGGCATGGCAGGCACACTCAGGCGGTGCAGGGTTTGATGTAACTGACATCGAGTATGCTAACTGGGTAATGCTGGGCAATACTGAGCTCAATGGAATGACTGCAGCGCTAGCGGTATCGGCGTGGGGAGGAGTCTACACCTTCCTGTCTCGATTCATGAATACTCGAAGTCAGTTGCTGGAATAACGGCCTTGCTCAGCACCCGTTCAAACGCGCTTCACCCGCCGTAGGCGGGGGGTAACGGTTATCCTCTCTACGACGCGCCTAGACTCTCGTGAAGCACATTATCGACAGGGTTCTGGAACTTCAGGAGACCGAGGGTCTCCCAACTGAAGGTGCCGACAGGGAGGGTGATCCTGAGCTGAAGACCCTGCTGAAGTCGTTACAACCGAAGATTAGAGTGTATGGCTGTGGAGGTTGTGGCTCGAACACTGTAGCAAGGCTGGAACTCGAAGGTTTGTTCGATGATAAATATGTGAAAGGTATCGCTGTCAATACCGATGCACAGCACTTACTAAGAGTCAATGTACAGAACAAGGTACTCATTGGTCGATCTGCTAGAGGCAGGGGCGCTGGAGGTGACCCTGAGAAAGGAGAGCAGGCAGCATATGAGTCCGAGAAATCTCTCAATGGAGAGATTGAAGATTGCGATCTAGCATTCATCACAGCAGGACTGGGGGGTGGCACTGGGACAGGGAGTGCGCACGTAGTCGCCCGTCTGGCCAAATCGGCCGGGGCTCTGACAATTGCTGTGGTGAGTTATCCCTTCCTATCAGAAGGAGCGTTGCGGAAGCAGAATGCAGAATGGGGCTTGGAGAGGCTCAGAGAGGTATGCGACACTGTTGTCGTACTCCCAAATGAGAGGCTACTCGAGGTCGAGGGGGTTCGAGATCTACCCCTCGACGCTGCCTTCCGCGTCGCTGATGAACTACTGATGAGAAGCATATCCGGAGTCTCCGAGATGATTGCCAAGGAAGGTGTAGTCAATCTAGACTTCCAAGACTTGAGATCAGTAATGGAGAACGGTGGAGGAGTTGCGATGATTGGACTGGGCGAAGGTAGAGGCCCGGGTAGCGCGGAGAAGGCTACTGAGGAAGCTCTGCAATCTCCACTTCTTGACATTGATATTTCTGATGCCAGAGGTGCTTTGGTGAATGTGGTTGGAGGTCCGACATTGTCATTGGGCGACGCCGAGCAGTGTGCCAAGCTGATTAGAGACAGAATCAATCCGTATGCCAGAATAATCTGGGGTGCGACAACAGACGAGTCTATGGGTGACGAGATTCGTGTCCTACTCGTACTTACAGGTGTCAAGAGTGAGCAGATTCACGGTGCTGCACTACACTCACAGATGCGTAATCTGAGAGATAGAACAGTAGAATTCGTGAATTGAATTTTCAGTGATGCTGTTTCGAGCCCCTTAGGGCTCGCCCGGCGTGCTTAAATGGAGTCTGTCGGTCGCCGGGTCGCTTCGAGGGAGAGTCATGGCTATCGAGAGTTCCAATGTAGGGCCTGTCGAGGAGAAAGTTCAGGGCTGGCAAGATGAGATTGAAGGTCGAGTACGGGGATTGCAAACCGGCTCCTATGCTCGTATCTTGAAGATGGCACGAAAGCCATCAAAGCAAGAGTTCCGTCAGACCGTTATCGTCTGTGGAATCGGCATGTTCGTGCTGGGTGCTATCGGCTTCGTTATGCTGTGGTTGATGGATAGTGCATTCCCTTCCTTCTTCGACTGGCTGACAAACTGATGGGGTGATTTAATGTCTGATGCATTCACTGTTTATGTTAGAAACGAAGAGAGCGTTCTCCTGATGCAGCGTGCTGATGGAGTTGCAGACTTCCCAGGTGCTTGGGATGGAATCTATGGGGTCGGAGATCCTGAAGATTTGGATTCGGTCGTTGCTAGAATCACCGAGGTTACCGGAATAGAAGCCGAGAACCTGCAGCATGTAAGGTCAGGCCTTTCTAGGGGCCTAGCCTACGGTAATCGACTCAATGATGTAACTCCAATGCTCTTTGTCAGTTCTGTAAAGGAGGTTGATTCTCGAGGCCTATACAAGGGATTCGAGTGGATAGACCCAGGAAACATTGGTAACAAGGAATACAGCACCCCCGCACTTAGAGATATGTATGGCGATGTTGCCTCATATCTTTACATTCTCAAGACCTCAATCGGTCAAGAGCAGAATGTGGCCAAGGAAATTCAAGCAAGACTCTCTGGAACCGGTTCTCTCAAGGATATACAGGACGAGATTTACGGTGTTTTGAGTCCTCACTTCATGCGTGGATATATCTTCGTTGAAGCCTCTGCATTACATCATGTCGAGAAGTTGATTGGTAGAGTCGGTGTTTCTACTACGCCAATGAAGAACTGCAGAAAGGTTCTGGATGGCGAGTCGCCTCTCGGAGATGTGTTGCCTTATCTAGAGCCCAAGGCCGCTACAACTGGTATCGAAGAGGGAAGCATAGTGGAGATTCATGGTGGTGCATTCCGTGGACAGGCTGCTCGCGTCACAAGAGTTACTGAATCGAAGGAAGAGGTTACTGTCGAGTTGTTCGAGGCCGCTGTTCCTGTTGCTCTTACTGTTAGAGCTGATCAAGTCAGAGTTACCCAGCGTGTTGAGTAGGGCTTCTATACGCCCTTCGGGCGTTGCATCACTCTCAAATAGGGAAAGCAGGTCGGCGGGGCGCACCCAAAGGAGGTAACTACGCATGTCTGCACGCAACGAGACACCGCACAAGGTGATTCAGATGCTAGGACAGAAGACCTGCAACGGATCATGGGAAGAGGCTACGGAGAACCTCACCATGGACCAGGTAAAGCAGATTGCTGAAGATCAGTCGGACCGACTGACTGGAGCAAATCTGTATGCTCGATGCCGTGAGGTAATGGGCACATGCGTCTCGATGAGGGTGAATGTGGAGGGCATGACTCCGAAGGATGCACTCCAAGCAATGAGTGAGGGAAGATTTAGCGAACATTTCAGTTGATATTCACGAGTTGCGGGAGAGGTTTTCCTCGTTGACCGCGGAGGTGAGAAAAAATGCAAGAAAACATACAGACAGCAATCCAACGCGCCCTCGACGAATCTCCGGAAAGGAAGTTCGTAGAATCTGTTGAGATTTCATTCACCCTCAGAGATGTCGACCTCAAGAATCCAGCAAACAGGATTCAAGAGGAAGTCAGGCTCCCTTCAGGACGAGGTAAGCCAGTCAAGATCTCGATGTTTGCCGGTGGTGAGATGGCTACTAAGGCTAAGGCAGCCGGAATCGAAGTAATCGATCCTGCAACCATTGAGGATCTCGGTGGTAACAAACAGCTCGCGCGAAAGGTTGCCAACAAGAACGACTTCTTCCTCGCTGAGATTCCACATATGGGAACCGTTGGTCGTTTCCTTGGTGTTGTTCTGGGCCCACGCGGCAAGATGCCTCGTCCGGTGCCTCCGAATGTAGATCCTGGAATGATTGCAACTGGACTGAAGGATACTTCGATTGTACGCTCAAGAGACAGTATAACCTTCCACACAGCATTTGGCTCACGCGAGCAAGGCCTAGATGATTTGACTGCTAATGCAGTGGCAATTTGGGAGAGAGTGATGTCGAAACTGGAGAGGGGAGCGGGTAACATCCGCTCGTGTTACATCAAGACCTCAATGGGTCCTTCAATCAAGGTTGAGGTGGTAGAATGATGTCTGCCAAGGCTGCTTCATGGAAGAAGGACCGTGTCTCAGAGCTAGCCGAAATTCTCTCGAGCGATGGGGTCGTCGGAATCGTCGACATTGGTGGAGTTCCTGCTAGCAATATGCTAGACATGCGTAACACACTGCGAGGGCAATTGACTCTAACAATGGCCAAGAAGACATTGATGAGGTTGGCTTGGAAGCAGGCTGGTCTAGAAATGGATGAGCTTGAGGATCTATTCGAGGGAGCTATTCAGCCCTGTATCGTACACTCTGATTCACTGAGTTCATTCGAAATGTTTGCTGAGTTGGCTAAAACACGACAGGGTCGCGCCGCCAAAGAAGGTGAAGCGGCTCCTTCCGACATCGTCGTAGAGAAGGGCCCTACTGAGTTTGGACCGGGGCCTATTGTCGGTGAGTTCAATGCGGTAGGGATCCCAGCCAAGATAGACAAGGGCAAGGTTGCGATTCAGAAGACAGTAACGGTTGTTGAACAAGGAGAGGAGATTTCCGGTGACCTCGGTATCATGTTGGCAAAGCTTGGTATCAATCCAATCGAGATTGGTCTGATTCTAATTGGTACCATTGAGGATGGTCAGATCTTCCCTGCATCCTCTCTAGACCTAGACCTAGATGGTATGCGAGATGACATCATCACCGCAACCTCGGGCGCGTTCAATCTCGCATGCAATGTAAGGTGGTTCTCCGCCGTCACTATGCCGACACTGCTTTCCAAGGCAAGCAGTGAGGCAATGTCTGTTGCAGTCGAAGCTGGAGTAGTTAACGACGAGACTGCTTCGTTATTCATCGCGCGTGCGAATGCACACGCTATGGCCATAGCTGGCCAGTTAGATTCCTCGGCTCTCGATGAGTCGCTAGTAGAGGCACTTGGTGCTGCTACGAGCGCGAGTGCCGCAGCCGCAACCTCCGATGCGGCATCTGAGGACGAGGGCGGTGACGCCCCGGCCGAAGAGGAAGAGGAGGAAGAGGAGGATGCTGGGTTTGATGGACTCGGTGACCTCTTCGGTTGAAAATAGGTGAGAAAAATGGAATACGTATATGCTGCAATGCTACTGCACTCTGCTGAGAAAGAGATTGATGAGAATGGCGTCACCGCGGTCTTGACCGCAGCTGGCGTGGATGTTGACGGAGCCCGCGTAAAGGCTCTGGTCGCATCTCTGGGATCAGTCGATATTGGTGAGGCCATGGCTACTGCCGTGGCTGCTCCTGTGGCTGCTTCTGCTGCACCTGCTGCTTCTGGCGGCGGTGGAGGCGAGGCTGCTGCTGAAGAGGCAGAGGCTGAGGAAGAGGCTGAGGACGATGCTGCTGGCTTCGAAGGTCTCGGCTCGCTCTTTGGCTGATTGCAACCCCTGAGATTTGACGCGAAGCCGCTATGGGCGGTAGCCTTCAGGCTAGACCATGGTGGTAACACGTCTGATTGAGATTCCAGTCAGCATCACACCAACTGACGGTATTCGTGCACTTCGCAGAATTGGCGAAGCGCGTGGATGGACGATGAGTCGCGTTCAAGAGACTCGTATGGTACATCGTTGGGCGATAATTGTCCCAATATCAAGACAGGCTAGAGTACTGGGTCTAAAGGTCGAAGATGGAGATGCGATTGGCCTATCCATCCGATCATGGTCATTTGTACCTGGTTCAGCTGGCAGGTTATCCATGGTCGCCTTCGAAGTTCCCCGGAGGCTTGAGGGGGAGAAATGGAAGGAGTTGTTACAAGAGTGGACTCAATATCTACCGCGGTGCCCATGGGTGTGGAGTTTTTCTGAAAGGTCGATGATTGGTTACTTCCTGCCTGAATTCCGTCGCTCGAGATCGTTGTTTAGTAGTGAAGGCGTGGATATCTCACATTGGGAAGCGATTGATTCAGAGGAGTGATGGATTTATTCATTTGACTTTATTGCGAGATGATATGAGGTCGTCCGCATCACTATTGATTCTGCTACTATTGTCAGCATCAATATCTGGATGTCTGGTAGACGATGATGTGGTTGATGAAGGGAAATATATTGTTGATGAAAGCGAGTTAATCGACCCGGAGGGGCCTGATTACTGTGGAGATTTCGACGGCGATGGAGAACCAGATTGCCCTCTAAGTGGGTACATACCCGATACCAATCCATGGTGGTGTAACTCAACAGGAATTGGTGGACACCATGTTGATCCTTCTTACGAAGGGATGACGAAGGGGGAGTTAAGCTCGGAGTTGTGTGAGATTCTCACCTACGAGCTGAAGGATGCAATCGAGTGGGCGGCTCAATGGCCGACTCTAGGTGATGCCGAGGACGCCGGATACACGATGGCGGTAGAATACATCGAGGGCATGGGAACCCACCATGTTATGCTCAATAATTTCTCAATGACCAGTCCTGATTTCGATGCTGAAGAACCAGAGTTCCCAGGGACTAGAATTGACGGTGTTTTCGAGCATGAGAAACCCGAGTTTCTGATGTATGGAGGAGAAGATAGAGAATCTCAATTGGTAGGTTTCGCATGGCTTGTTCATTCCCCAGCAGATTCTCCTCCTGAAGGTTTCACAGGAGAAAATGACTGGTGGCATCGTCATGAGTCTCTTTGCTTCCGACCTAGTGATTTCTTCATGAGGGGCGCAGATCTAAACGATGAGACATGCGAAAATCGTGATGGAGTGAATGTCAATCTAGAGGAGTACTGGATGGTACACGCTTGGATTGTGAGGCCTTGGTTGACCTATGATGATGTATTCACCAATCATCACCCCTGTTTGCATGAAGATGGACCCGAAGAGGATTTGGAAGCAGATTGTTGGGGCGAAAGTACCGAGCATGTCGGACATGACATCTAGTCACTAATCCGCCTCAATTGTTCGCAAGGGCGGAGCGTTTGATAGGGAGAGTAGTGAGCGAAGCGTGAGCAGAATGGACTTCGAAGACCTCTTCAACACCCCGAGGAAGATGAGGATTGCTGGGCTTAGCCTAGCCTTCATGCTCGCCTTCCCGATGTACTTTGCACTAGTTCCGACCATTTTGGATAACGAATTGATTGCAGGAGGAACGGGTCCCTCTGGAGATTGGGAAGTGACCTTTACAGAAACAGACATTGCTACCTCTGAATCAACAGAATTTCTGATGGATGGAGAAGAATTCATCTTTGAATTCACATTTGCTGATCAAAATCCAAATCTTGCATATGTCGAGATTATCGTTTCTCATGATGAAACAGACGAGAGCGGTGCAAATCCCCTCGCGCAAGATCAGTGTGACAATGCTGTAGGAGAAATGCGGATGGGGCAAGTCAATGAATTCGTAAGATCTGATTCTACAACAACAGGAGATTCTGGTTCTCCAAACAACTGCCCTGCATCGTACACAATGGTCATCATTCTGATTGAGAACTATACTGGAGATTCCTACCAAACCACTGGCTCCAAAGGTACAATACAAAATATGTGGGTCGATAATGGAAATGGCAGAGGGCAGTATCGTTGCCAGATTACCCTTGAGACTAGAACTGGAGATAATCCAGGTCCTGGTCCAAGTCCTGGACCGACTAGCAACAATGAGGATGGTGAAGAAATCACTGTCTCATGGAGAGTTGTTGGAGTTGAAGTCTCAGTGACTCCTGTTCTAGAAGTCGGCATCAGTTGATTATGTCTTAGCGACAATCTTGATGACATCATTGTCGTTGAGTTCGTGATCTGCTCCAATCACACGACCGGTTCGACCATCAATGGCTCGAATGAACCCATCTCCTAAATCCGAATGTACCGCATAGGCCAATCCCTTGGCCGTGGCCCCTTCAGGAACTAGAATTGCGTCAGGTAAGATGTTTCCATCCCCGTCAACCCAATGACTCTCGTCCTGAACCGGATAGGCTAATTTGCGAGAAAGTGTGCCAAATACCACTTCTGAGAGTAGACCGAACAGACCGCCTCCTTCCCAAGTTAGAGACTCGGAGATAGAATGTAGTGCGTTCCTCTGCTGCTCGTTCAAAGACTCCTCGCCCTTCGGAGTAATCTCAAATCTAGAATCTCCTGGTCGGCGCTCAATCATACCAGCTGCACTGGCCCTACTAAGGGCGAGTTCTGCCTCTGCACTAGTTGGAACCAGGACGCCTCCTTCCCGACTAATCGCTTGTGCCAACTCGGACCAAGCTTCACTGGAAGTTAAGTCCGCCTTATTTGCTGCAATCGAAAATGGGAACAATTCTTTTCTTATCTCTGAAGATATTGTCATCAGCTCAGAATCGCCCCACTGCGAGGCTGATTCTGAGTCTGGGTGCTGAGTTCTCACGGCGGCTAGGCCTGCGTTGATATGCGTCTCTGTGGCCCCGATTCCTGTTAGCTGTGCAAGTACATATTCTAGCAAGGCCTTCTCGCCTTCTGCTTGAACTCTCCTTGCAGCCCGATCCCATCCTCCGCGAAGAATTCCAGCAATCCAAGCCTCGATTTCATCTACAAGGAAACGATGTTCCTCCATTGGCTCGGAGCCGCCAGCACCTACTGGATTGCCGTCTAAATCAGTAGAGCCAGATACATCTACTACCTGAATCAGAGCATCACAACGAGCGAGGTCAGAAAGGAATTGGTTTCCTCTACCCTTGCCCTCGTGAGCCCCAGGGACTAATCCTGCAACATCCACAAGGGTGATTGGCACGAGTCTACGATGCCCAAAACAAGAGCCAGAGTTGGGCTCACAGATGCTGCCTTCTCTCGGATCGTTCTCGTTAGTTGGCTCGAGTCTTCCTGCCTCTTCTCTACGCTGCCTTAACTCAGAACATGCGCACACGGAAGGAATTGGTAGCCATGCCACACCAACATTGGGCTCAATGGTTGTAAATGGGTAGTTTGCGATGTCGACTGGTGTCTGCGTCATAGCAGAGAATGTTGTCGATTTTCCGACATTCGGCTTGCCGACCAGTCCTATCCGCATGATACTCCTCTAGTTATGAAACGGGGACTTCCCCCTCAAGGTGACGGTTTCAGTGAAGCTCGGTAGGAGCGCCGGACTCATCGCTCTCACCGACTGGTACCACTGTCGTATCGAGGTGTGCCCCTCCTGCGAGTATCTTCCTAACTGAGGTTGGGGTGGTCAGAGAGTAGTCATCACGAGTTATCGAAGTCATTGTCGCCCTGCCCTCTGAAACAGGTGTTCCGCGATACATTCCACTCAGAGCGTTTAGTGTGTGTAGAATTGCTCCTACAGAGGCTCCATAGAATAGAATTGCTCCAACTACTCTGACTTCACCTGACATGATGCCAGTTGAATCTGTAGCGGCCTCAATCTGAGAGATATCTGCCATCATGGTAATTGCAAGGCCAAAGAAAGCACCCCAGCCCATCATCCAGAAAGCCCAGCGAGATCTGTTTGCAGACAGTAGATTTCTGCCTGTAACTGCAGGGAATAGGTGCTGGGCTGAACCCAATGCAAGAGGGACCAGAACTAGCCAGATTACCATCAATACCAATGTGGAGGAAATTCCTGACAATTCTGGGCTGTGAGACAGAGCATCGGACTGGACGAAAAGTGAAGCGACTGTTAAAGGCAGTAGCATCGAAGTTCCGAGGTTAATCTCTGGAACGCCTGCAGAATCAGGGTTCTCAACAAACGCATCCCCCCCTCGTAGAGTCATCATCAAATTCGCTACGAGTGCCATTACTGGAATTACTGCTAGTGCCATGAGGAAAGCTACTGCGATTCCATCAGTAGATTGCATCGAAACTTCTTCAAAACTGACTAGCAGCATATCTGCGGCCATCTTCCCGTGAGTGTATCCCATGGGTGTGATTGTTACCATTGCACCGACTGTGGTAACTGCAGCAAGGGATCTTGACCAGAGTGGATTACCAGTAGCACTTGATGAGACATACAGTGAAATCCCAGCAAGAGTGGCGAAGAAGAAGGTACCACTAACCATGTGTGCAAGTAGCCATTGCACAGCCCCCGAACCAACACCTGCGAGAATTGCTGCCACTACAGAAACAGGATCTGCCAGTATTCCGAGCATTATGAGCCAGCCAGGTAGTGGCAAGGCTGACTTTCTCTCTGAGGCAGTGAGTAGGAGATTGATTAGAACAGCAAGGTATGCCAATCCGTGTAGGGTAGTGCCAAGCAAGAAGATATTGATTCCTAGTATCTCTGAATCATGTGCTGCGATGACTAGTAGCAGAACTGCTAGAGTCCAGAGGGCTGAAACTAGGGTTCCGTTCTTCTCGCTTGCGAGTTCGGTGTCAGCTAGTTTAGGAATAATGTGGAAACTGCTACCTATGATTAACATCCCAACTCCACCGTAAAGAGCAGCAAAGCCAGCTGCATAGAGAAGAGAATCTGAGGTTGGATTGTAACCCCATGAGGATAGGCTGTGGAGGGCGTGTGGGTCGTATTCAAGCCAAAGCCCCTCGAAAGTGAAAAGAGAGGCCAGAACTAGCCAAAACATACCTTGCATTATCCAAGTTCTCGAAGCAGATCCTTGACGGCCCTCGACGAAATCAATTGGGGGACCTATTGCCTTTCCTAGAGCGAAACGACACATTGACTTGACAACATCATTCAGGATCCACAGTCCATTTTGCATCAGAAAATAGGATAGGAGCATTAAGCCCCAAAAGTATGCCATCGCAGTAATCACATCGCCCATATCTCAACCTCACTCACTAGTTGCTTCCGTCATCATTGTGGCGATGATTGCAAAGACTCCCATCATTATGCCCAGAATGAAGAACCAAATGCCTGAATCAAAGACTCCCTCAAACACCGGCAATATGTCGGAGATAACAGGTAGATCGTGTCCTGGGAACAGCATTCCATGTAGAATCAAAGTGGCTAGGGAGAGGACAACTCCAATGGCTAGAAACACCCATGAAGACGATGGTTCACTATCTCCTTGGATGAATTCTCCGACTGAATCTACAGAATCCGATGACATCTCCTCACCTATTCTCGCCAAACGAGATGTCACGACCACAGAAGTTTGCCCCTTAAGCATTGGGCGAGGGACTATGTCCCTCGTCAGGGTGCTCTGAGGAGATCTGTTGGCGAGCCTCGTCTATCGCTACCTGTTCCGAGAGGAACTGGTAATGACAAATCGTTGCATATCTCAGCTTTCCATACTGCCTTGCAATCACAAGTCAGTCCTTCGAGTTCTCGTAGGTCTGCTGAGACTGAATATCTCTCTATTGCAGATACTACATCTTCGTCGCACTTGCCACAATTGTGAGCACCTCGGAGCTTTCCTCCAGCAGTGGGATGAACTATCATTCGTACTCCTGCTCCCGCCGTATCTGCATGAGTGTTCTCTAGCATGTCCACAAGGGACCAAAGCCACGGTGGACGATACTCTCGATTACGATAGAGTCGATCCACTACGGTACGCCGCTGGATGTTCATCGGATTCACTGAGATATCTTGCGAGTGCGGAGCAACCTCACTAACCCATTTTGTAGTCAGTCTTAGAGCATCGCCCTCTGACATGAATGGTGGCTTGAAAATGAGGTAGGTTTTGACTCTCAAATTATTGTCTTTCAGCATCTCCACAGAGCGGTGCCATTGCTTAGTCGAGAATCCCTTGTTGACATGGAATCTCAGCACCGTATCATCGTATGCCTCGAGACCTATTGCTACTGTACATCCGGGGTGCCTCTCAGCGACCCATGCAATCTTCTCAGGAGTACACATCTGTGCCTGGGCCTCGACTACAAGATGCAGTCCTCTTTCGTGAGTTTCCCTGAGAATAGCATCTTGCCATTCAGGAGGATTCTCACGGTCCTCAAAGAATGTCCCAGAAGTGTACACTTTGATCATGCTACATCCTTCGAAGTCGTCGAGTCTGCGCTTCGCTTCTTCCCACTGGGCGAACAAGTCGTCTGAAGATACATCGTCCCTGACATCGTTGAAGTAGCCACAGAAGGTACAACC
>DAON01000071.1:13954-34921 GCA_002501885.1 Euryarchaeota archaeon UBA220
GAACAAGTCGTCTGAAGATACATCATCCCTGACATCGTTGAAGTAGCCGCAGAAGGTGCATCCGGACTTCCACCACCACACGCACCCGCGTGTACGGAAAATAACCGTGGCAGCGGTACAGTGTGTCCCATCGGGCATTATCTCGGGCGTCTTGTAGACTGTTGCCGGCTCGGTGGCATCCCAGGATTCTCTTCGCATCACCGACTCAGGCGTGTTCTCTGGGGCCTTGATGAGATGGTGGACCTTGACGGCTTTCGAACCGTCTCCAAGCATCCCAGACGCCTGTGCCATGGGTCTGCCGTTCCCATAGATGACTTGAGGGTGCCGTAGGCGATGCTATAGGGCTTAGTCTAGGTGACTTGGTCGTAAGGAGGGTCTGAATGCGCGGCTTCCATCTGATTCAGAATGTTCTATCCATGGTAGTGATGCTGTTCATTGCTGTAATTTGGGGTGTGTCCGCAGCACCAGGATACATTCTCGTGATACAAATCAGAGAGAGAATTGTGGGCGAGGGAATGATGATTGAAGCCATCGGTACTGGAATTGGGCTTGGTCTTGGATACCTAATCTGGGGTATCTGTATGGTGATGATCTGTGGCCTCCTAGGGGGTTTGCTAAGGCCTCGTTTAGAAGAGGGGCGCGTCCCACTACAGTCCTTCACTACAATACAATGGGCTTGGTCAATGATTTTTCACCGCTCGGCACTGCTATTCCTTTGGGTCATAGTGCCATCATTCCTCGGTAATACCTACTATCGCCTGATGGGAGCAAAAGTTGGCAAGGGTGCACAGCTAAACACGGACAACATCAACGATGCTGGAATGGTGACACTCGGGGATGGAGTGGTGATGGGCGGTCATGCTACAATCAATGCACATCTCACGGAAAAAGCAGAACTTGTTCTATCTCCTGTCAAAGTTGGTGATGGTGCATTGCTAGGTACTGGAAGCATAGTTCAACCAGGGTGTGAGATTGGTGCGGGCGCCGTGGTAGCATCGCGGGCTGTAGTTCCAAAATGGACGAAAATACCCGCTGGTGAGGTCTGGGCCGGGGTACCTGCTAAGTGCATAAGGCTGGCTGACGGTTCAAAGCCGGGTGCCGAGTGATGGACTGTAAGGGCGTGGAAGAAAACGGTGCGATTTGTGGGAAGCCCACGATGTACAAGTCAGATTTCTGCAAAAAACATCAATCTCAGGATCCTTCATTACACTTCTGCATGGGAGAATATGCGAGTGGAAAGAACTGCTCTAGAAGAGCCGTTGCTGGCGAGTTATTCTGTAGACAACACATTAGTCAGAAGGGAGATATAGAGAAGTTGCAATGTCCAAGAGGATGTGGTCTTCTGACATATCGACTGTGGAATCGAAGTGGGTACTATTACTGTACAAAGTGTAGAGGAGCGATGTTGGATGCCAAGCGCTTGGAAGCAAAGCTTGCTTCCAATGCATCTATTTTCAACCGGCTCCTTGAGAAAGAGGGTGAGGAATGCTCACTGAAATGCCCCAGTTGTGAAGGGCTGATGTATCGATTCAAAATTGTCTATGTTCTTCCAGAAGGAGGCGGTGGGGTAGGAAACCTTGGCGGTACGGGCGGTGGTTCATTAGTTGGGCTACTAGTTGTAATTGCTGTAGTCGCAGTTGTTGTTGCTGCGAGTGAATCCAAAAAGAAGTCTGGTAGAAAAGGTTCTATGGCTATTGATGGATGCAAAGATTGTGGAGTATTCTGGTTTGATGGGGATGAGTTGAGAATTGTAAAATCGGCTGATATTAGGGGGGCGGACGAAGGGGAAGGAGAAAAGCCCGGGACCGTTGCAAATCCTGATTGGAAAGATGTAACAGAAACCTACCTAGCCAAGACCGCCTCGGCGAGAATTAACAATTGCCTTCATGTTGATGAGAAAAACGGCAAGAATTGTAGAAGAGTGACTTACAGGGGTACTGAGTACTGCTATATGCACCAGCCGAAGTGATTGAATGGCCAAGAAGTGCATCGGAGTGAGATACAATACCGGCCAACCCTGCAAGAGGCCGGCCAGCGGCGACTCCGACTTCTGCTTCGCGTGTAGGCCGCAGGAAGAGGATGCACGAATAGTCAACCTGCAACACGATGTCTATCACTGCCCGGATGACGGTGAAAAATTGTGGTACGTGCCCAGGAAGAGTTACCATCGATGCGATACTTGCAGTGGCGTCCTCCTGAATGCGAAGGAGATTGATTCGATGATGTTAGAGAACATCTTGGGGCTTTCCGAAGTCGCCGAGGAGGGGTTGGCGGTAGACTGTCCCACTTGCAGTACCGACAGCGACCTGTCCGATGGGGAGTGTCCCCTTTCCAATTTCGCAGTGGAATGGCTATTCTATGTAGCGAAGTCAAAATATCACGGTGTCACCTACCGTGGAGTGTCGAATGTTGGCCATTGCAAAGTATGTGGATCAACATGGTTTCCCGGCCCCGGAGAGCGTGATGCACTTGGAAAGAAGATAGGGAATGACAGGAGGCATCTCTGGCGGGACATGCTCGATCCTCGCCAGAAATTTGATTATTTTAGCAAACAGGCGCAAACAATGGCTCGTGAGGAAAGATTGAGGCGGTTGGGGAGGAAAGCCGAGGAGAAGGAAAGGCAAAAGGAGAAACTGTGCCAGCATGTAAATTCGAACGGGCAACAGTGCTATAGGTTGAAGATGCAGAAGAAAGGGGCTGCCTACTGCTACAAGCACCAGCCGAAGTGATCAGGACTCGTCCTCTTCAGACTCATCTGAGTCGTCTGATTCCTCGAAGACTTCGGGGGCGCTCTCTGCTGCCTCTTTCACGGCATCTAGTGTCTCTTCCATTCTCTCCTTGAATGTCTCTTGGGTTGAGAGCATCTCCTTTGCTGACTCAACAGCCCTGTCAATCATGTCATATCTTTCCTTGATTGCCTCATTGAGTTGTTCGAATAGTTGCATGTGCTGGACATACCAGTCATCTCTAGCTCCCAATTCGGCATTTGCAACGCGGTTTGCCTCGTCGAGTTCTTCAGCAAGCTCGAAGACTCTACCAAGCCGGGCTGACTCTCGAGTATACATCTCCTGCATCTTATCGAGTTCTGGCTCTAGGTGCTCGATCTTCTTCGATGACTTTGCGCCATCCATTTCGAGTTCGTGAATCTTGGCTTCCTTATCTGAAAGAAGGTCCTCAAGTGCCTCATATTCGACAGCAGAGTCGATGAGTTGTTTCTCTAGAACTTCAAACTCTGCGTTCCTCTCAGAAAGTTCATCCTCTATTTTCTTGTAAGCTACATACAGCTTCTCCAGACGGTCAGTCTCCTCTGCCAATCTCTCCTCCAACTGGCGAATTCTGACATCAGGTGTGATTGTCCCTTCTTCCTCAGACATACGAGCCCCCCTAAGGGGCTCGACAAACGCATCCGATATAACCCCGGCGGGTTGGTTCGAACTCATGAGGCGTGTTATTCGGCCTCATTCACTAACTGCGGCGATGGTTGCAGATAGTACCGCAGTAAGTCGTTTTGAGGATGGAATATGCAACTTCTCATCGGGACCGTGTGCATTGTTTCCGGGGCCTGCAGAGCCAGTACACAGGAACATTGCCTCAGGATACTTATTCTGCATCATGGCCATGAACGGAATAGTGCCTCCTGTCCATGACGCCAACGGAGGTAAACCGGTCAGCGTCATTGCTGCCTCGTTGATTGCTTCGTTGACCTTGCCGCCGAGTGGAGGGGCGTGGAAACCATCTGCACAGGAATCGGGAGAGAATGTGACTTCAGCTCCGTATGGAGGATCGGCCTCGAGAATCTGTTTTGCGTTCTCGATTACCGACTCAGAATCTACCCCTGGAGGTATTCTGAAACTGAGTTTTAGGTCCGTATTGGTTCTCAGAACATTTCCTGCTACTTGTACAGAAGGCATACCATCTGCGCCTATGATAGAAAGGGTTGGTTGCCAATTCATTGCGATAATCATGTCCTCAGTTGAGTCGGCTACTGGAACAAGTGTGTCGACCGTGGGAAATTGTTCCCATATACTGTCCCCGACTACTGCTGCGAGGGCAGTTGCCTTCTCACGGATGTCTTCTCCAATTTCGATATGCATTTCTGGAATGAGGATCTCCCCTGTAGAGGAATTCTCGACCCTGTCTAGTAGCATTCTCTGTACTCTGAAAGAAGAGGGGATAGTTCCGCCGGAAGTTCCCGAGTGTATTCCCTCATGAGAGACTCGAACAGACAATGTCCCCGATACGAGTCCCCTCAAGGCTTCAGTCATCCAAACATGGTCATAGTCCGGGCCTCCGCTGTCCAATACTACAATCATGTCTGGGTCTCCCAACTGCTCAGTCAATGCATCCAAGTAAGGAGGAAGGTCGAATGAACCGGACTCTTCACAGGTCTCGATAAGGAAGGAGCAACGAGGGTGCGGGATTCCGGCTTCCTGTAGAAGACGGATTGATGTTACGCACAGATACCCTCCGTATCCATCATCAACAGATCCTCTTCCGAATAACCAAGGATCTCTGCGTACTGCCTTCAGTGGGTGCAATCCCTCTGACCATAGTTCTGGTTTCGAAGGTTGTTTGTCCAGATGTGAGTAGAAAATAACCTCTCCCGGCCCAGTACCTTCGATGGTAACCAAAAGGACCGGAGACTTGTCATCGATACGGTGTACTTCATGACTCAGTCCAGCGATTTCCTGTTCGTCTAGCCATGCGCAGAATAGATCAATTGTAGCATCAAGTTCTTGCAACTCAGCCCATTTGGGCTCGAAGAGTGGAGAGAGTGCGGGGATGCTGATGAACTCCATTAGACTGGGCAAGATTGACTCCTCCCAGATTTCGTCACTTCTCTTTGCTAGAGCCTCCAAGTCGATTGTCATGGCTCTGTGTGTGCCTTTAGGCAAATGGTTTCTTCGACTCTGCGCTAATTTTCTAATGGCCCGCAAATTGGGATTTTACCTCTGTGGAATGGGCATCTTTCACACACCTCATGGTGCTCAGAAGATAGTTTCTCAAACTTGGATAGTGGAACTGAAGAAGATAGTGCCATCATAGTGCTTCTTTCAAGTAATGCATCAAGATTTGAGAGAGTTTCTTCCAGCATCTCTTGCGAATACTCCACTAGTCTGCCAGTAACCCCTACAAGAATAGCTGGAGGCAGTACCTTACGTGAAGGAATTCCTTCAGCCTGCCTAGCATCCTCTATGCTCTTCAGTGCGCGATAGTACAGGGCTAGTTGTAGGCCGTGCTTAGCAAGCATCTCTGACTCTGCATCATTGGCTGGGCCAACTTTTTCGGAGCCTAGGGCCTCGATTAGTCCGGTGGCAGAATCATCGTCTATCGAGCCTGCATCCTCAGTCTTGAGATCAACTGCACGAATGGCAGGTTCTCCATCTGAAGATACTGTGCAAACCACAAGATCGATGATTCCGCTCATCTCTACTATTGCACTATCGTGACGGGTTGTTGGGACATCTCCATCGGGACTCCATCTGTGTCTAGTTATTCCATTGGTTTCTACTTCCATTGAGATATGAAATGGCATCTCTGTCCTTAGTGCCTCCAAACTGTGATTTCGAACTTCTTCCTTGCGAATCATAGCCCCGATTGGTCCTGAGCTGACACGTTCTGCCATCTTGGATACCAATTCTGTAGTTCTAGCCACATCAGCATCAGGAGGAAGAAGCTCATTGAATACTACATGATGAATATCGGAGTCATTGATTCTGTCATCTTGTTGCGTTGTCCATGAAGGCAGAAGTGGCGCGCTGGGTTGGCCTTCAATTCCTGGATTCCCTAGGCCTATCTCGAGAACTCTGTGGAATATGGTCCCGAAAGTTGCGGGATCAACTCTGGTTGGCATCCCTGTTGATTCAACTTGTTTTTCGGAGGGCATGATTGGGTCCGGAATGAGTCCACCTCTAGTCTCATACCACTGTCTTCTTGGGCATTCGTCGAATACCGGAAGTCGGTTCGGAGAAAGTACGATTCGAGGCAAGAAATCAATTCGAGGCAAGAGTTCTTGTTGCGAATAATCAACTTGAGATTTTGCAGCAGCATCTGTTCTCTCAATTCGCTGCAATGGAGTCATTACTGATTCTTCAGACTCGAAGCAATCAGGATTATCCAGAATAAGTATGCCATCTAGTGCCTGAGCGCCTCCAATTGAGCCATTAGAAACCATTCTTGCCGGATTGAAGTTCCTAATTCCTCTGGTCCTCAATGGTTGCGGATCATCCACATCATTCTCATCTATCCAAGGAGAATTCATCTCGGCTCTCCTGAGTGAGCCTTGTCTGAGTGACTCCATCCACATCTGACCTAATTGTGGTAATGACTTGTCGTATTTCCATGGCACAATTAGTCCGTTACCATCTTCCCATGCGGTCTTTTTGGGGGAGCCAACAATCACTAGTCTCTCCTCTGCTCTAGTGGCTCCAACATAGAGAAGGCGTCTAGCCTCAGCACTCTTACGGGCACGATGTAACCAACTGACATGATTCCAAACCGCAGATTGAGGAGATCCTTTGCCTGGCCATGGTTTTGGATTTCCACAGAACATCTCAGGGCTAACAATCAAACGATTCATGTTCTCATTTGTCATGTTGGTTTGCCTATTTGAGAATAGATCAACAAGGAAGACAACTTTCGCCTCAAGTCCCTTTGCGCTGTGTATGGTCATCACTCTAACAGCATTGCTTGGAGGAGTGTTTACTGCCTCGATAGCACCGGAATTATCTTCTCTCAGACTGCGGATTCGGTCGGCGATAACGATAGGATCACCGCCGACTTCAATAGAGAGTTCTCTGACTACCTCTACAAAACTCTCTACATCTTGAATTGAGACTGGATCGTGATATCCAACAAGAAGATCGGAATGGTCAATTGTCTCTTCTAATAAGTCGATAATTCGTCCACAAGAAGACAGTTCAATCCATCTATTCACAAGTGCTCTTAACCTTTCATTTGTACAGTGTTCTGATAGTCTGTGTAGGAGGTTCTCTCCTCTGCTTGAATTACCTAGGTAAGATTGCAGTTGTGAGTCATCCATACCTATGGTTGGAGAGCGAGCAACCCATGCTGCGCTGTGTCGTGAAGAAGGTCGAGCAATAAATTGTAAAAGCCCATCCAAAGCGTGTACTGCGGGCCTATTTAGCAGCCCTCCTTCACGGTCTGCTTGGGCAGGAATGCCATGGTCACGAAGATGTCTGATGATGATGTCCCTTATGTTGGGTCTAGTTGGAAGTAGAATCATGATATCGCTTGGCTCGACTTGTCCCTCAGACTCAATCGGGTGCCAAGCTCCATCCGAATCTCTCACTCTAACGGCGTCGCCATGAATCAGGCTGCGAACCCTTAGAGCAACCATTTCCGCCTGCCGCTCAAGAGAGTCAGGAGGTCCGGGTCCGAATGGATCTAGTGGATTTGTCAATTCAGTGGGTGGATCCATCTCCCCGCCTGAGGAAAGTGGGCATAACCATTCGAGAGATCCGGAGTCGTCCTGCTTGTCGGGATTTGCGAACAGAGTCTGAGGAGTTGCATAGAAGTCGGCTGCTGGGAATAACCTGTGGCGAGGGTCTAGGATATCCTCCCACCATTCATTCATAGCTCTAAGCAAACCTCCACTTGTACGGTAATTGACTTGTAGAGAAATCATTCCTCGTCTACGACGGTTAACTTCCATCTCATCGGGTGCAGGGAGATTTCTATCTGTAGCGTTGTATGGAATCCAGGCAACTAAATCTCTTCCCCCTTTCTCCATATGCTCACTGGCCTTGGCAATGGTCAATGCATGTGCATTCCTTGGATCACGGCTATGCGATTCTCTGCGGAGAGCAGGTTTGCGTAACAATGCTGGAACACTGGAGAATTCATGGTCATTTACTAGCATCAATTGGCTGGCATAATCTAGGAATCCTGTCACTTCCGCTTGTCTGAATGCGTAGATGCTCTGTTTGACATCTCCGACATAGCAAACAGTAGGCTGCCAAGGAGTATCTGGTGTTTCGACCTCTCCTTCCTCGGTTCTTCTTTCGCCCCACAGCCTAGATAGTAACCTCCACTGAAGCGGTGAGTTGTCCTGAGCCTCGTCAATAATGAATGCCCTGTACCTCCTTCTGATTGACTTGAGTAAATCAAATCTGAACTGCAAATCATTTCGAATAATTCCTAAATCAGAAGCAGCTTCGCCTGCAAGCGATGGTTTTTCTTCTAGTCGTTTGAGTTCATCCAAGGCCGCGTAGATGTGGTCGTCTGTCCATGGACTGTCTGAAATTGAGTCAAGCGCATTCTGTAACGAGTTCGGGTAGAACGATCTACATGTGGAAGGGCAGTTGGCTAGTAGAAGGTCTCCGGCCAACCTCTGTATGTCATCGAAATCGTGTACCTCATCCCTCTCCTTCAACTTCTGTAATATTCCCTTGAATCCATGATGAACTAGATACAAATCCTCTAGATTTCTGACTTCTGCTTCAAGGCTGAATCCGTAACTCTCTGGTCTAGATTCTATTCGCTCTGGCAATGGATTCGGCAATGGAGTAACCGAAGGCTTCCAGGTTTCTGGAGAAGCAGGAGGTCTGGTGCCATCCATGAACATGGATAGTTTGGTAAAGTGAAGAGCAAGCTGTCCAGAATCGGTCAACCAAGCGGCTCTCAGGTCGTCGGAAACGGCCTTAATTGCTGACTTCACATGTTCCTTGCTGGTTGGATCTTTTATGCTGGAAACTTTGTCAATACCTGAAACCCAATCGTCAGAAGGAAGGTTGTTCCAAGGCAGGAAAGATAGAGTCTTCTTCAGATAGCCTCCGTGATTTAGAGTACACTCAAGAGAATGCCCTAGCCAAACCAACTGCTCCCATGAATCATTGGGAAGGTTTTCTGAGAGTTGATCGATACATGCCATTCTCGATTCAGCAGGCCAGCCATCTAGGGCGAGTACCGCTGAGTTTTCCTTCACAATATTGCAGTATCTATTGATTATTGAATGTACTAATTCTGTGTGTTTCTGGATTTCTATTGGGTCGATAGAAGCCATGATTTGCTGATGCAAGAGATTAGGAGAGAAATGCCCTCCTTCCATCAGGCTTCTTGATGCTTCTTCGATGAATACGGACTTGTCTACTAGGCTTCGTAGTACCTTAGCAGCCATCCATCTGCCAGAGTAATGGGTTGCAATACGATCTCGGGCTGCTAGAATTTCTGATGCCATGTTCGCAGGTAATCCTGCATCGACCGCCTCACCGATGTTCGACATAGAGCTAGGGAGTCTCCATAGTGTATTGAGAGCGGATTCCACGAGCATTGCACGCCCTGCATCAGATACATTCTCTCGGCTGAGAGAATCGCCCAAATGACCGTGATATGGTGAGACCAGCCTATTCAGAAATGAGTCAATGGTCCCAATTGGAGCGTCCTCAATGAGAGTGAGAAGTTGTTCACCGAATCCCTCGTCTCTGATCCTTGGATCGCTTCTTCCGGAATCGTTTGAACCGGTTGGGCCTGGCTTCAGTCCTGCGATATTACTCCTTAGCCTATCTCTCATCTCATCAGCTGCACGGTTGGTGAAAGTCAGCAATACTACCTCGCCCGGGAGTAGCCCTCTCCATTCTCTGAGATCCGTTCTCTCTGAGGACGGAGAAGTAATCATACCTCCTGGGAGTTTAGCAGGTCTCTCAGGGGTCGGAAGAATCCTAGTCGCTCTCTGGTCTTCTGTCAGATAATGTTCGATTACCCTGTGGACTATTGTGCTGGTCTTGCCAGTTCCGGCTCCTGCATCAATCACAATGTGTGAGTCAATGTTTAGAGCCAATCTTTGGGCTGTGTTTAGTCGCATCAGAATCTTCCCTCCATTCTGACATCACAGATATTCCTCACCGAGCAATATGAGCAGACTCCCTCAGAAGGAGTAGGGTGAACTCTGCCTTCAGAGGCCCCTCTAGCGGCACGTAGAGCCACGGTCAGACGATGAGTCAACCAGGCTCTGAAATGGTCACTATCAGGAGTTGGGTCTTCGTCAATGAAGCGGAAAAGAGGAGTCGTGATATCGGTACGAGTTCCTATTCTAACTTGTTCGCTAAGATTGTATTTTGACACTTCCACCATATGCTCTGTATCATGGCTAAACAGTGATATTCCGGCGGCCACAACTAGGTCGCCCGGATGAGCTATTTCCCACGCCCTAGCGTAAAGAGCCAATTGTAACTCCTGCAGTAGACCATCGGAATGACGGTTTTCTGCCGACTTGCTTTCAGATGTTTTCAAATCCCTGATTGCAATTATTCTACGAGGTTTCCATCCAGAGCCATGGAGACGGAGAGGGGCGACGGTTTCGTCTCCGTCTTGATTCAGCCATATTTCTGACTCTTGGCCTGAAGGGAGGACATCTACTCGATCAATGAGTCCTCGAATTCGTATTGGAGAGAGATCTTCTCCTGCAAGTTCATGTGGAACAGAAATTTCGATTCCTTTCTCATCAAAGTCGGACATATCCCACTCTATACAAATTGGGGCAGCATCGGAAAGTTCACCCTCGGCTCTGACTATAGTCCCGATTCTACCAGATACTGCGATATCTGATGGGTCCGCTAGCCAATCATTCCAATCATTTCTTTCCAAACCAGTTAGTATTCTCAAGCGGTGGTTTGACACCGCATCTGTCCTATCTAACCAAGGAGCTCTCGAGTCTAACGACTCCATCGCATCGCGCATCAACTGTTCTTCGCTGAATCCGGAAGATGCTACTGTTAATGGGATCGAATCATCGTCAATCTGTCTCTCAATTCCAATCTCCATACCTAGAGCGTTGCAAATCATATCGTGATGGACTAAATGGAGTAGTTCTCCGTGAGTTCTTGGATCGATATCTTCGGATTGTCGCTCATCTTGATCGACCCGGAGGCTCTTGGAAAGCCAACCCATCCTAGGGCATCGGAGCCAATCGTGTAGTCGACTTGGGGACCATATCTCGATGTTCTGTTCCGCACCCCCCAAGTGGCCGTGTCTGGCATCGCTGACTGTGGACCCTGTCTTATGCGGTAAGAGGGGCCTGTAATCTATTGATGGGGACTTCTTCCCTCCATCCACAAAGCCACCGATAACGGGCCATCTCTGGTTAGATCGTGGTGACTCTATATTTCTTGGAGTAGTACGCGAGAAGTCCGAAACTTCAGCTGACATAAGATGTGGTCTGGCCGAAGATGGTAGGTAGCCATCATCATCTGTATGCTTGGGTTGTCTGCGTTCTCTATCTCGCTGGAGAGCAGCATCTAGTGGGATAGTGATTGAGTTTGGATTGAGTGGTGCTCTGTGGGCAGGTTTCATCTCACTCAGCCGGACTCCTTCGAGTTGTCTCTCTCCTCTAGGATTTAGGGGAGATTCAGGATTAAATGTGAACAGTTTTGCTTCATTTTTGGGGTCGTTTTCAGCTATCCATTCTCTGAGAGGTGCCGCTGGAGGTGAGGTGTCATCAAGAGATGGATCAAGGAGAATAACTTCGTTAGCAGATGCGAGGATGCTCTCAAAATAGTGTCTGGCATCTCTGATTGGTCCATCTGGTCTGAGTAAATCTTCAGAGTGGCGCTCTTCTTCTCCGAGGAAGGCTAATCTTGGTACACTCAAATCCCACGAGGAACTAGATAAATTGGCCATGATTATGTAATCCGCAGTACATCCTAGTGAGTCACTTGGCGTCAACAAAGATAGTCTCTGAGATGTGCTGGGGCCGGTCTCGATTTCTGAACGAGTTAACAGATAGTCAAACTCATCGACCCAATCGGGACCTGATTCTGGATAATTGAGACCTAAACTGGATTGGTACGAACGAAGATCTTGATGATCCCTAATGATTGCTTGAATGACTGCCGCGGGCGTAATTCCTTCGCCATCACTGAACTCCATCAGTGATTGTAGGTCTAGTGAGCGTAGAAGTTGGTCGAGCCAGTCATCTCCGTTGACGGTTTGGTTAGGCAGGGGGAGTAATTCTCCTGACTCGCATCCTATCGTAATGCCTTCTTCTGAGAGGGCTTGTAAGTCCTCTTTATTGAGAAGAGGTCGAAGAGATTCGGCTAAGCACAGTAGCCACCATTGGGTCGATTCCTTCGAAATTTGATCATATTGCGATACTATCGGTCGCGATAAGGTTCGAAGCCAGTTTCCAAGAGTTCCGGGCCCACCCAGAACATGGTCTTCTCTTGCCAGTCTGGTCAGTACTTCAGGGTCTGCGATTGGCAGAATTCGAGAGTTATTAGGATGTTCAGAAGTGGAAACAAATGGTAGTATAGCTGATTGTAGAGATAGAGATCTCAAATCCTGTAGACAGAATGCATTAGCACCATGTGGCAGATTAGCTAGTGCCCTTATCCAATGGGCAACTGTATGAGATAAGCACGGCTTCTTGGATTTTGGAATATCAACTCCGATTGACTTCAGTCGCTGGCTCCACTTATGCAGGTTCGAACTCAGTGCCGGATCGATTATTGCTATTGATGAATTGTGACTAGCCTCTAGATATTCGCTGGCTAGGGTGATTGCAGCATCGAAGGAGTGTTCTTCCCTTTGTAGTAGTAATCTGGTAACCGAGTTACTCGGAGCGATGTTCTCAGGTTGATGAGAGGGGATCCAATCAGGGAGTTGTGATGAATCTGTAATAGGATATTGATCAATCAGCAGCGTCATTCCGTGATGGCCTAATCTGTAATTTCCTGGATGAGTTAGTTGGTGGATAGGTCTGTGAGTAGAAATTGCCAGCAACATGTCGATATCGCTACTAGGCAGGCCAGGCGGATGGTCGAGCATCAATATACCGTCTACATCCAATAGAGTGAATGGGGTTTCAGATGTTCTAAGGCCCTCTATAACTCTCTGAGTAGCCATGTCTGGGTGGGTTCCTCCCAATCTCTTCTCAAGATCTTGGATGACTCTTCTGAAAGATGCGATTCCGGGACCGTCCCACTTGCCTATAGATGATTCTTCACTGAGATAGGTATGGAGTTCTGTGAGTGCGGCCGTCTTACCTCTACCCCAGTTCATATCGGGTAGTGGATTGATGAGTGGGAATGCTAAATCTGATGCTGCTTTACTACATTCCTCATGTAGAATAATCTCGAATGGGGCCTCGGTGCCAAGAATTCTAGGGACTCTAAGATCTGCGAGAAGAGAGGTGCGGAGTGAATCTATGGTTTGGTGTAGTGTCTTGTCAACTGCGTGGGTTGCGAGAATCTCAGAAAGCGTCTGCCTTCTGGATGATTCTGTAGGATAGATGATGAGTATTCTACTGAGCGATTCAGAGTCATCTACTGGCCCTATAGATTGAGTAGTTAAATGACTAGTTAACCAATCGGGCATCCCACCCCTGGGAATCTCTTCAGAGGTAACCTGAACATCGGATTCGTTGGTCAAGGGCATCACCGAGCATACGCGATGGAGGGGCGGGGTTATTCAACCCAACTGAGGTATTCTGCTCAGTTAGATAGTCATATCCTTCTGCGTGAGAAGGCGGCTGCCAATATGCATGCTATAGCCGCTAGTGCCCCGGGAGTAGGTAGAGGTGTGTCTGGTTCCTCGGGATAAGACCAATCAATCAAAAGGACTACAGATAGGTCGTCGCCATCCCAAATCATTGGTATTTCCAATGTGGATGTGCCCGCCAGTCCATCGAATTCGTAAGCCTCGTGGAGAACATGGTGATAGTAATCAAGGCCATTTGTTCCATCGGGATAGTAGGCGCTATCTTCGATGAACATTACCCAAGGAGTAAATGTGACAGTAGGGCAACTACCTCCTCCATCCATACACTGATATTCCAATTCACTAAGATTCCATGAGACCTGCAGAGAACCTTGCTCGGTTTGAGATGTTGAGAATGAAACGGTGCCTGAGAACTGGGAGGTTAGTTGCGTTGCAAGTGAGGCTGCAAAATCACTGAGTAGACTGTTTGAGTTGGATCTCATGCCAACGTGCATTCTCTCTCCGAAGAAGATGTTTGAAGGAGGGACTCGGGTATTGCTGGGTTCCGATGCTGCATAAGATGCGTCGCCATATGTAGACTCCCACCGATATTCGGTTGAGTTGCTTCCAAATGGATCTAAGGCCTCGTACTTGTGTCTGTGATAGTGAATCAAGAATGCCTCAGTATCTCCAATTGCCTCATTGAGTGTGTTTTCTGTATAGACGCAATTAGTGCACCATGTGGCTGTGTATACTTCGACAACCGGTTCGAAGTTATCTTCTATTACAGACATATCTGAGATGTTTGTTCCATTTCCTATTGAGATAGCAATTGCTCCAACAGTTCCTCCATTCACACCCAATCTGGCGTCGTCCCAAATTGAACTGCCCTCGCTGCTTGAAACCGTAGTAGTGAGTGACGACAGTAGCAAGGCCGTTACGATTGCTGTAGTAATGCGCATGGCCTTCGCTATGCTAAGGGATATTGAATGCTTACGGGTCATTGAGCGGTTTCAAATGCTGCAATGGCTCGTTCAATGTCTTCGTCGGTAATGTGCAGATGCACCACCGCTCTGATTGTCGATTCTTCAAGATCTAGAACATCGACACCCATCGATCCCAATTTCTCAACCAACGCCTTGGCTCCACCTTCGCTGCAATCGACATACACCATGTTTGATTGGACTGCTTCTAGGTCTACAGAGTAAGCATCCATTGCGTTCACCGCCTCTGCGAGCCGGCGGGCCCTGGCGTGATCGTCAGCCAATCTTTCGATATTATTCTCAAGGGCATACAATCCAGCGGCAGCAAGCATACCTGCTTGTCTCATTCCTCCTCCAAACATCTTGCGCCATCTATGAGCTTCGGAGATAGTCTTCTCATCCCCGACCAATACTGAGCCCACTGGCGCTCCTAGGCCCTTTGATAGACAGATGGAGATTGTATCGAAATTTTTGACCATTCTCGCAGGGTCGGTTCCGCTGGCAACGACAGCGTTGAACATTCTAGCGCCATCTAGGTGGGCTCTGCAGTCGTTTTTGTGTGCGACTTCACAAATCGCATCCAGAGTCTCTTGGTCATAGACAGATCCTCCACCAACATTGGCGGTGTTCTCAACGCAAATCAGTGTACACTCAGGATAGTGAGAGTCGCTCCCTGCGACTTTTCTAATCGCTTTCTGTACATTCTCAGGGGACATCTGTCCCATATCTCCTTCAACAAGAGAAATCGAGCATCCAGCGAGTACGGCATAACCTCCAGCTTCATACATGTAGATGTGGCTCTTTCGATGAGTGACGATTTCATCACCCGGTTGAGTATGAGTCTTGATTGCAACAGCATTCGACATTGTTCCTGATGGTACAAACAGTGCCGCCTCCTTACCGAGCAACTCGGCGATTCGGTTCTGGAGTTCGATTACTGTCGGATCATCCCCAAGGACATCGTCTCCAACATCTGCTATGACCATGGCATCTCGCATAGCCTGTGTGGGCTGTGTCACAGTGTCGCTACGCAGGTCGACTCTGTCACTAGGGTAGTCCCGCATGGATTATCGCGGAGAACCTATCACATTTCAACTACGCTAGATATTCACTCTTCCTCTTGCGAGGGTTCTGTGCTGGTTTCCTTCACAGGTCTGGGCCTCTTCTTTTTACCCTGTGGAGGCTTCCTTCTCTTGCCCTTTGGTGGTTTTCTCTTGCCTCTCTTCTGGGGTTTTGGCTTCTTCTGAGATTGCATAATTATAGCGGCTACTGCTAGCACCAAAACTCCTCCAATAATGGCAATCATGGGGAATTCTGCCTCGTCTTCAATGCAACTGGTCATTCCTATATCTGGCTGGCTGAATCCATCGGGACAAGCTGTCTGACTAATTGCAGCTGAGTCCTCAACATAGTGATCTATGGCCGCATAGGTGCAACCCATTCTTCCAGAGATTGGTTGATACGAACCTGGGTTACAAGCCGTCTGTGAGGTAGCTCCGCCGGTTGCAACGAAATAACCGGGGTCGGATTTCATGCACTCGCTTTGACCTGCTGATGGTTGGTAGGTTCCCACTTCACAGGGGGTTTGAGATACGGAGCCTTGGGCTGAAGCATAGTGTCCTTGATCGGTATCCAAGCATGTGGATTGGGCCTCTTCTGGTTGGTAGGTTCCTTCATCACAAGGAGTAGAAGCGGTGGCCCCTTCATTGTCCACATACCTGCCCTTCTCGGCTGGAAAGCAAGAATCCTTGCCGGTTGATGGTTGGTAGGTTCCCACTTCACAGGGAATTTGTTCTACAGTAGCAAGTTCAGAAGCATAGTGGCCAGAATCCACCTCAATGCAAGAAGTTGAGGAAGGTTCATTCTGGTAGGTGCCCAAAGCACATGGCGTCTGCTCGGTTTCTGCCGACCAATCCGTGTAATATCCAGGAGAGTTTGCAGTACAATCAGAGGCCCCTGCTTCTGACTGATGGGTTCCGGGAAGGCATGCCTCTTGGCTTGTCGCACCCTCTTCAGAAACGGAATAACCGGGGTCGGCGTCTTTGCACTCCGCTGTACCTTCACTAGGTGCATATGTTCCTGCAGAGCACGGAGATTGAGAAGTACTGGCAGGACCTGTGGCATAATAACCGGGGTCAGAATCTATGCATCCAGTCGCACCAGAATCGGATTGGTAAGTGCCCCCTGGGCAAGCCACAGGGTCAGCAGATCCGGATTGTGATGTGTAATACCCTGGTTCGTTAATCAGACAGTCTGTCATGCCCATAGAAGGCTGATTAAATCCGGGTGAACAGGGAATTTGTTCAGTTCCCGCTGTAGTTGGAACATAATGGCCAGCATCGGCCTCATCACAAGAATCGAATCCTCTCCTATCTGCATAAGTTCCTGGCTCGCACTCAAGTTGTTGGGTAGAGCCTTCGCCCGGAGCATAGTGGCCCTCGGATGCCGAGAAGCAACTTGTTTGGCCACTTATTGGCTGGTAGAACCCGGGGGCACAAGGAATCTGACTCGACTGCATCTGGACCAAAACAAAGTGTCCCGGGTCGGCATCTAAACAGGATGATCCGCTATAATTCGGCTGATAGGTACCCGGAGCGCATGGATTCTGAGAAATGCTTCCTGATTGGGCCGAGTAATTGCCGGGTGTGGCTTCTACACACGATGTTTGTCCGACATCTGGTTGGTAAGTTCCTGGAGAGCATGCTGTCTGTTGTTCAGAACCTAATTGATCAGTATAGTATCCTGAATCTGTCAGATAGCAAGAATCCTGTCCAGAGAATGGTTGGTAAGTTCCATTAGCACAAGGAGTCTGTTCTGTAGAGCCGTTATTGGCTACATAATGTCCGGGCGACGCATCTACGCATTCGTATCCTACTAGGTAGTTTCCAACAGTACAGACCGGAGGAGGATAAGGAGTAGAGTCGAAGATAGAAAGAATTCCATCATCATCGTGATCTCTCTCTCCGAGTAATCCATGCAGACCACCACTAGTCTGACTACTGCTAGTTAGATTCACCCAAGCAGGTATGTCTGAGTCAGTCTCGATTCCGATTCCTAGTCTTCCTCCATAGTGACTACCCCAACAGTAAACTGAACCATTGGTTAGCATACCACAGGTGTGGTTGTACCCGGTAGAAATTGCAGCGAAAGAGTGGTTGCCTGCTACCTGTATAGGTACATTGGAATTGTTTGTCGTATTATCTCCCAGTTGACCATATGAGTTATTTCCCCAGCAAACCGCGCTGTTGTCATCCAAAACTGCACAGGCGTGATATTGTCCGGAATCTAGAGAGATTGCGGTTCTTCCAGCCGGCAGAGCTGTGTAGGCAGCAGTTGAATTCGAAGAAGTGTAAGTTCCATCCCCGAACTGCCCCATATCATTCAAACCCCAACAAGCAACACTGCCATTGTCAAGAATTGCACATGTTGAATTGGTACCTACAGCAAGTGCGGCGAGTGTCCTGTTCTGAGGAATAACGGTTAATGGAGTCGGTACATTCCTATGAGTATCTGTACCATCGCCTAGTTGTCCATTTTCGTTGTATCCCCAGCACATTCCGCTTCCGTTTTCTAGAATCACACAACTGGAGTCGCCGCCAAGATTGACAGCAACAGCAGTTTGATTCTGAGGCAGGGGGATTAGTGTAGGAAAGCCGGCATCTACATGTTCATCCCCGATTGAAGCATTGTTTCCTACTTGGCCATTGAGATTATCTCCCCAGCAGTATAGATTTAGATCATCGTATATCGAACATGTATGATGGTATCCCGCAGCGATCTCGATTGGGGTAACATTGCCCATTACTGCAAGGAATGGTTCGGTATGCCAACCCCAGTGAGCTCCATGGCCGAGTTGACCGTGAAATGCTTCGCCCCAGCATTTGACTGCGTAATCTGTCATGATGGTGCAAGAATGGTGTCCAAATGAGGCGGTTTCTATTGCAAGATAGGAACCGCCATCGGCGCTGAGAGTAACATCCGAGGGTGTCCAGTATTCTGTCCATAAAGCGCCATTTCCTAGGAATCCTTGACCAGCGTCACCCCAGCACTTCATAGTAGAATCCGACAAGATAGCGCAGGTGTGTTGGTAGGAGCTAGTCAGAGAAGTTACAGAGTAAATTGATCCGTCTTGGAATCCAGGGATATTGATATTCGAATTCGAATGTGTCTCAATTGAGACTTCTTCTGCAGGTAGTTCCTTTCTTTCATCTGAGTCCATCGAGATGGATGCAGACATTCCTAGAAGTAGAATCACTAAGGTTACTGAGATGCAAACTCGTCTAACTTTGGCAGGGCTCATGGGACTTTGACATCAATAGAGAGTATTAACGGTTATTCCGTATACTGCTTGACAATAAAAAAAATCAGTACGGTCAAACTAATTTGTATCCAGCCCCACGGGAGCCTGTGTCAGACGGAAGCGGTATGCCAGAGCAAGTGGAATCATTCCTGTCCGATAACTGCCCTCCTATGGGAATTTACGAGACTCTGTACGCTTTCCGAGACACCTTTGGTAGTTTTATGGGAACTGAAGGAACGCATCCTTGGTCGCAGGGATTTCCTCTGACAACTCCTTTGGAGAAGTTCGGTGGACCTCCGCTGCCAGATAGCGTGGATGTCACTTGGGAAGATCGATTCTACCCCAAGGCATGGGGGCATCCTGAGTTACGTGAGGCAATAGTCGACTTCTACAACTCACGCTACGGTTCCAGCATCACTCCAGAGAATGTGATGGTGTTTGCCGGGGGCAGGCCAGGAATCTACACTGTGATGGCTTTCCTTAAGGAGCATATCAAGGTCAGGATTGGAAATATCGAGTGGCCTGCCTATCTGGATATTATGACTCAGACAAATACTGAGTACGAAATTGTGCCCTTCACCAAGGAGAATGGTTTCCATCCACTCAATTCGGAATATTTTGACCGAACTGGGGTCGATGAGGGAACTGGTTTGATGCCAGTCATCTCCAATCCCCAGAACCCATCGGGGCAGACCCGTCACGGAGAAGAACTCAGGGAACTAATTGAGATAGCTGAACAACCGGGTAACGGGATATTACTAGATGAGGCCTACGAGATGTTTCACTCGCCTTCAGTTAGTGGCATCGAGTTTGTGAAAGATCTGGATAATAGCAATGTATTCCTTGCCGGAGCCTGTACTAAGGGATTGCAGTCTCCTGGAATTCGCATAGGATGGATTATTGCGAGTAAGACCAATATCGAGACAATGGCGAATTACTCTAGTTTCGGAATGGGAGGAGTTAGTCACCCTTCACAGCATTATGCAGTCATGCTACTCCAGCCTGATAGGGTAAAGAAAGCAAGGAAGGCAGTTGAGGAGCATTACAACTGGCAGCGAGAGAGGTATGGTAAGGCATTCGAAGAGATGGGTTTGGGAGTATACACTGGTGATGGTGGATTCTATCATTGGCTCGAATTACCCGAGGGTATGACCAGTGATGAATTGAATAAGCGGTTGTTTAGACGGGGTGCAGCAATTCTGTGCGCTTCTGATTGTGATATGGCTCGACCACATTCTAAGGATCCAAGCTACAAAACTCCGTATTCTCGCTTCTTCCGCTTCTCATTCGGGCCTTTGTTGCCCGAGACATTCGAGTCTGACATACAACTGTTTAGAGAAGTATACGAAGAATACAAGAAGGATGTATTTAGAACTGATAATCTATAATTATCAGACAAATGGAGCCTGTTTTACTCGGCTGGAGAGTAGATCTTGTAAGCATGCAAAGGTGGAGTATATACATGCAGATTAACCAATTCCGAGTCTGTATCATTTGAAACTCTGTGAATATCAGGTTCTTCTGCAGCACATACCTCTCCGGGCTGATAATGCCTGGTGTTTATCGGGCGTGCGAGTCCTTGTTCATTGGTCTCGTAAATTGTCTCAGTAGACACTCCATCGACGATTAGAAAGGCGCAGTCACTACCTACATGATCGTGGATTGGAGTATCCTGCCCAGGTGTCCAGCAAATTGCAACCAGCTCGTAGTGCTCCGATTTCTTGATTACATTTCTCTGGTAGCCATCATCGGCGTAGCCGATGCATCCTTTGAGTGCATCTAGATTCACCTCGAGGTTGCTAAGGTGATTGTCCAGCTCTGCTAGACCTGGTCTACGATTAATGGAGTCTAGCCAACTTACCAGGCCTTTCAGGCCTGGGCATTCTGAAAGGAGGTTGTCGCGGACCTCAGAATCGATGGCTACCTGCGTGACCATGCACTTCGAGACAGGGTCAGCCTCATGACGGTTTAGGTTTAGATTGTAATATCTGGTATTTTGTTTGGATTCGGTGCGTAGCACCGAGAATGTTAGGAAATCAAAATGTGCTAGTAGATATCAGGTGTTCTGCTGCACACCGGCTTACGGAAAAATACGCAATTTAGGGGGTTCTTTTCCGGATTTCGTAGGATTCTATTATAAGATGTAGTGAAAGCCCGCGTTCACTCACTATAGTGAGGAGGAAACAACAATGGTTGATACAGACACAATGATGAATGAAATGGGCGGCGCCTTCATGGTATGCTGGCTTG
>DAON01000061.1 GCA_002501885.1 Euryarchaeota archaeon UBA220
GAGCCAGAACCCGAGCCAGAACCTGAGGGCGAGAAGTGCCCAATTTGCGGAAATGAGGCCGAGATTGGGGCCTCAATCTGTGTAGTTTGCAGCTATTCTTTCTGATTGGACGCCTACGGCGTCCACCGAAGCGTTCATTCTGTTCAGTCTTGACGATAGTACATGGCGCAAGCATCGGGAGGGGATGCCCAATCAGAGGCGATGTCATCAATGATGATGCCAATGCTAGTTCTACTTCTCGTGATGATGGTACTCATGTTCGTACCAGGTCTAAGAGTGATCATGGCTGACAGTGCAGGACTTGCTATAGAGCCACTATTACCATTCCACGAACTTTACTTCGTTCCAACAGTATTCATTGTTGGTACTAGTATTATGGTTGTGAACACTATCATTCGTTCGTTCTTTATCGACCCAATCAAGCAAGCACACTTTTCCCATAGGCAGCGCCAAGTCGGTAAGCAACTTAGAGAAGCACAAATGGCCCGAGACACAGCTCGAGTTGAGAAGATGCAGAGGCTACAGATGGAGATGATGCCTGAAAATATGGCCATGCAATCTGCTATGATGAGGCCAATGATGTTCACAATCGTCTTCATCATAGCGATTTTCAGCTGGATGGCTAGTGAGGTGGAGACCTTCCGGGTCTCTTTTGTCAGCCTGCCTTGGCTTCCTATGTGGTCATTCAATGAAAGAATAATGTGGATTTTCCCTGCTTGGATTGCTACATATATCACAATGAGCGCACCTTTCTCGAGAATCATTGATCGGCATCTGAAGATTCTACGTTACAAATCTCATCCGGTAGTCCTTGCTGCCGACCCACTGCCTGAACCATTATTGCATCTAATCAAGGAAGAAAAGCCGAAGAGTAATTCCAGAGAGAGGCGCTCAAGAATGGCACAGAGGAGAAGAGATGGGCCTAGGAAGAAAGGGCCACAGACAGAATCTGCAAAACCAAAGGGAGGAAACACTCACACCTCTGCACCTAGAATAGGTACAACTTGCCCCGCATGCTCGACCGATATGATTTCTAGGAGCCAGAGTGGGCGACTTAGATGCGATGTATGCCGTCATGAATGGAGATAATCATGCTCAGACTTACAGTGAGCGGCCCACCTGGGAGCGGAACCTCCACACTAGTGGATAAGATATGCCAGAGTCGGGACTGGACTTCCCTAAACGGCGGGGAAATTTTTCGTAATGAGGCGGCCAATAGGGGTCTTTCTGTTGTTCAATTCAGTGCACTTTGCAAGCAAGACCTAGATGTAGACAGGGCATTGGATACAAAACTGAAAGAAATCATCTCCAGCAAAAACTCTCCCGATGTTGTCGAAAGTAGGCTGAGCGGTTGGTGGGCACACCAATTAGGGTTGGATTGTCTAAGAGTATGGGTATCTGTTTCAGACGAGGAGAGGGCCAGAAGGATTCAGAATCGAGAAGGAGGAGATTTCACGGGTAGACTGCAGGAATCCATACAAAGACAAGCTGACGACAATCAGAGATATCTGGAGTTGTATGGGATAGATATGTCAGATATGGCGCCTTACAATTTGATTGTTGATGCTGATAATATAGACGCAGACGAGGTTTTCCGTCTAGTTTCAAATGAACTCGGAGGATGAGATGACAGAACCTCAATATTGGGATTTATCCGAACGGGTCACAAACCCAGAATTCGGCTGCTCTCCGGAAGAAAGGTCTCTGCAAGACCTCCTCAATTCAGGAGTAATCTTAGTCGAGAAACCCCGAGGCCCCACAAGTCACCAATTGACTGCTTGGGCCAGAGATCTTCTTGGAATAACCAAGATTGGACATGGAGGCACACTCGATCCGTTTGCCACTGGATTGCTTACTCTGCTCTTAGGTAAGGCCACTAGATTAACTGATATTGTACTAAGAGGTGACAAGACTTACGTTGGTGTGCTTAAGTTTGGTAGAATCGTTGAAGAGTCAGAATTGAATGACTTAATATCCAAATTTGAGGGAGTAATCTACAATGTACCTCCTCTAGAATCTGCAGTAAAGATTCAAGTCAGAACTAGGACAATCAAATCGATTAGGCTAATCGAAGTCGATACCGAATCAAAAATAGCAGCTTTCGAAGTCTCCTGCAGCGCTGGCACTTATGTGAGGACTCTTGCTAAGGACATTGGTCTAATTCTAGGGACAAGTTGCGAATTGACCGAATTACATCGAAGCCATACTGGTTCGTTTTCACAACAAATGGCTTGTACCATGCAACAGCTGGCAGATGCTGCCTTCCTGTATCATGAGCATGATGATGACAGGGCATTGAGAAAACTAATTTCGCCTGTTGAGTCTATACTGACAAAATTACCTTCGATTACTATCAAGGACGGTGCAGCAGCAGCACTCTCTCACGGCGCCCCCCTGGCTAGACCCGGAGTTATTAGTGCCCAGAAAGGGGTGCAAAAAGAATCAACCGTACTTCTGAGAACAGTCAAGGGCGAGGCCGTTTCTGTAGCTACGATGACGGTAGATTCAGATTCATTAAGTGAAATGAACTCAGGCGAAGTAGCTGTGGCCAAGTCGGTTCTTATGGAATCTGGGACATACCCGCAGAGCTGGTCAAAAGAGTAGAGAGTCAATTCAACTCGTGCTCTTCGTAAACCCACTCATCTGTCTCTAGACGAATCTTCAACTTCATCACATTCACACACCACTGCACGGGCCTAGACTCGCTCAGTACCACTCTTCGAACTCCTGACTGGTATAATGATTCCCCGAAATTACCTGATTATCGGCCAACGGTGAGTCTGCACACCGTCTAACCGACTATTTTCTGCGCTCAAATGGCTTACTTACTCGATTCGGCCCGAAGTGCAAAGCAGTTAGCGAAATCAACACTAATCCAACTGCTAAGAATAGCATCGCAGGGCCTCGCTCGATAGAATCTATTACTCCTGCATCATCGTTTGAATTTGAAAGTGGCAAGGAAATCGAGCCCCCGTTGTTTTCTTCTGATGACTCATCGATAGAATTGGTTGCATCCGCGAACACCTCAAATGACACTTCACTGCCTGCACTAGGCGCCTGAGCATCACAGATTGCTATGCCCAATTCTCCAGGATCCAAACTGTCTATCATGATAGAACCCACAAGCACACCGTCTACCCAACACTTCACATCCACTGCATCGGCTGTCTCACGACCTAAATTCCTGACATGAGAGTGGACTTCGACCACATCTCCATGCTCTATCATTGAGACTCTAGCCCCATCCTTCCAAACCTCAATCATCTCAATTGCAAGGTCTGACTTGGCAGTAACAATCACTTCAATCGATTGTGTAATACTCAGATCCCCATCACTTAGTGTAATCTCTAGCATATGACTTCCCTTGCTTACAGGAGTCATCACTAGATCATTGGCCGAGTCAAAAGTTGCCCATGAACGGCTGGCTTGTAAGGTGAGAGAATCCGAATCCTCGTCAGAAACTTCTAGATCGATTACCATAGTATCGCCCAGTTCTATGTATACAGTCACTGGCAATCCCGATAGGGATGGGGCATCGTTGACAGGATTCACAACAACTGAAAATGAATCAGTCCAAGTGTTTCCTAGATTATCCATTACATCGACTGTTACTGTTGAACTACCCCAAGAATCCCTAACCGGTTGAACTCTAACATATTGTCCGACCACACTGGCTTCAATCACCTCCGAATCACTACTAGTGGCACTGATTACCAAGTCCTCCGAAGGCGTATTATCGTCCTGACATCTAACATCCATCGGCAAATGAATCCCAGATTCATCTTCATTGAATGACATGTCTTCTAACTCCAAACACTCCGGGTCATAATCCCATTGGACTTCGAATGATCCACTGATTGACATTTCATCAATGTGGATTACAGTGGTCTCTGCTGTGCCATTGGAAGACCATTGGAACCTACTAGCAACCCCTGCCTGCAACTCATCACCTACTCCTGGAAGAGCGAATCCAACTGGCGCATCGACAACAAACTCTCCATTTTCGACTGGAATATTAGCCACTAGATTATTTCCAATTGCAAATCTGATGTAACTAGTATCTGCTAACCCTAGCGTACTTCCACTAACTCTGCCATTTACAATCAACCGAGGATCGTTAACATCCACTCTGGCACCCGTGATACAACCGTCAAAGATTGTAATTCTAACTGAATTTGTTACATCGCGTTCGGCTAGTAAATCTCCGTTTTCATAGGTTTGAAAGTTTTCCATTGATGTGTGTCCTTGTGGCATTGCTTCAATCGTGAAATTACCCTCGCCAAAAACATGGATTCTTCCTAACTGTTGCAGTGGAGGTACTTCGACATCGAAACTCCAACTACCTGAAGCTGGACTGGTGGGAGTTAATCCACAACTCTCAGTACTAAGGCCGGAATTTTCTCCATCATAGGGCCCAAAGTCAATCACTGGAGAATTAGCATTGAGTACAGAAGACTCTGCCTTGACCGTTTCAAAAGAGTACCAAGGCTGATGATACTTCACTTGTAAGCCAACTGCATCTACCCTAACTTCTGTGTCATCCGAACCGACATTGTCTGAGACATAGTCAATTGTGAACTTAGTATTTTCAAGTTCAGTCCAATCTTGTGAAACCATCCCATCTAATGATAGAGTCATCGGGTTAGAAATTCGAAGAACTGGGCCCAAGGTACGAGCATAAGTAGTCACTAACTGATCTGCTCCATGATTTTGTAGAATTACTCTGATTGAGTCCTGATTGAGAACATCCGGGATTGAGAAATGTAGGACCATAGAAACATTCGCCACTAACATCCCATGAAGCCCAGAGAAATCATAACCTTGCATAGAGATATTCGGCCCTTTGGACCATGTGTAGAATGTATCGGGCGCCCCAAGTGTAGAGTTAGACCCAGTTGGACTGTAACTCGCCCAAGAAGTAACCTCGACAAAGTTATCTGGCCTATTATGCGTAAATGACAACTCATCGTCAGCGACCATTCCGATAGAAAAATCTGCAGAATTCTGTGAGAATCCAGAGGTACTGCTGATTTCCCAATGTTCGGGGTCTGAGAAATCACCCGCCTCAAGTAGTTGAACCCCTTCAGCACCGATTACTGTATCTGCTCCTGTTAGAGGAGCAGTATATGCCATTGTAATCATGAGCATTGATGCTATTAGTGCTCGAATACGACCCCTCATGGAAGTAGACGATAGAGGATAACGCTTCAAACCGTTGGTCCCATAAGTCGTATAGTGGCCCGGTACTGTTGATAAACAGGGGTTCGTCCCTAGCTCTACATACGGCTGTGATGGTGTAGCGGTTAGCACGGTGGGTTGTGGTCCCGCCGGCCCGGGTTCGAGTCCCGGTCACGGCCCCACTCTATTCTGTGCCGTTGAGACTATCTGAATCGATATCATGACCCATCCGGTCGACCTTAGTAATCAGATAATCGCGATTCTCGTTACCCACTCCTACGATGATAGACATCCTCTCTACGACATTTATTCCTAGATTTTGTAATTGCGAGATTTTATCAGGATTATTAGTAAGTAGACATACATTGCTGATTCCTAGGGAAGACAATATCTCGGATGCTACGCCATAATCTCTGTTATCTGCAGGGTGGCCTAACATCAGATTTGCATCCAATGTATCAGCACCTCTGTCCTGCAGGTTATATGCCTGAATCTTGGCATGAAGTCCAATTCCACGGCCTTCCTGTCTCAGATAAACAATACAACCCCACCCGACTTCCTGAATTTGCCGCATTGCTGCATCTAGCTGCGCACCACAGTCGCATCGCAGACTTTGCATGGCATCTCCTGTTAGGCATTCTGAATGCACTCTAACCAGCACAGGATCCGGGCCACCCATGTCTCCCAAAGTTAATGCAACATGATCGAAACCAGTACTCTCTTCGTGGAAAACACGAATTCTAAACTCTCCATGAGGTGTCGGTAGACGCGCCTCTGCGGGAATATCTCCCAACTCGCTGATATCCACGGCACTCGTCATGTTTCCTCGAGTTTCTTCATACCTTTGAATAGTATCATGTATCAATTACTTTCGAATTCTGAATCCATACTCTCCTGAGTCTTCTTCAACTCCTAGTAGATTCAGACCCATTCTATCACAAAGAGCAGGGATGTCGTGAAGAGTCTCCGGATCATCACATAAAATCAGCATTTCTGCACCATCAAGAGCGGACTCAAAGACTCTGCGAGTCTCATGAACCGGAATGGGGCACATGAATCCAATCAGATTCACTGTGATGACGGAATCGTCCGACATTTCAACACCTAAGGGCCAACTATCTGTGGACTCAGGGTCAAGCCGTTGAATTCTCTGGCCTTGATTACATCCATCACATATGCTACCTTATCGACATGGATTTCGACATCACTCTCATTTTCACTCTGAGAAATTTCACCTATTGCAATGTCGGGAACTCTGGCCTGCTGAACAATCCAATCAGCTAATTGTCTCTTACTTGAACTTGAATTACCTACTGAAACCCTCACCTTTACCATCCCGAAAACATCAGACACTTCATCCCAATCATCTCTTCTGCCAATGGGGTCTCGATTCATTCCTTCGGGTAAATCCGGAGCATCAGTGAATTCTATGGATAGATTCCATGTGGAAGAAATCTTCTCGATTTGAGAGGTTTCTTCGCGGGTAACAAAATTCCATGCGACACCTCTTCTACCCATCCTTCCTGTACGTCCTATTCGGTGAACATATGTTTCCGAATCATCGGGCAAATCGTAGTTTACGACATGACTGATGCCATCGACATCAAGACCTCTGGCAGCAACATCGGTAGCAACTAGAATCTCTTCTTGTGCTTGCTTAAATGAATCGATTATCTTCTCTCTCTTGTTCTGAGATAGATCGCCGTGAAGGCCCATTGCCTTGATTCTGAACTTTCCTAATCTCTCGGTCAGAATTTCGACCATCCTCTTCGTGTTGGTGAAGATTAGCATCTGATCTCCCTCTTCCATATTGCTGATGATTCTTCCAAGTGCCCATAGTTTGTTCATCCTGCCTACTTGAATTGCATATTGATTGATTTCTGGAATCTCTACCTCCATATCGTCACTCATAATATGGACCGGGTCGGTCAAAAACTCCTCAGCCGCATCAAGCACTTCTTCGGGGAAGGTTGCACTGAACAATAGCGTCTGCTTTCGCGATGTGGACTTCTCTAGAATCCACAACACATCTGGAAAGAACCCCATATCGAGCATTCTATCCGCTTCATCTAGGCAGAAAATTGAGATTCTTTCCAAGTCCAAATGACCTCGCTTGGTCATATCGATTACTCTTCCAGGAGTTCCTACAACAATGTCACAACCCTTGCTCAGAATCTTTGCCTGCTTCTCCAAATCAGTACCGCCGTAGACAGTTTGGATTGATAGGCCCTTCTTACCTTGCAGAGAATCCATTTCTTGTGCGACCTGAACTGCCAACTCCCTAGTTGGACACAGAACGATTGCTTGTGGTTGACCAATCGGTTCACAGGACTCGAGAATGGGTATGCCGAATGCGCCTGTTTTCCCAGAACCGGTCTTGGCCTGGCCGACAATGTCAAACCCCTTTCTTGCAGAAGGTATTGCCTCTCTCTGAATCTCAGTGGGGGTCTCCCAACCAAAAGAAGAAATCCCATCTACAATTGAGGTTTCAAGGCCCCAAGATTTGAAATCAAATTGCGATGAAGACATCTTATCGCCTCAGAAGGTCTCCGATTCGCGGATCTCCTTCTGCAACTCGCCCATCCAGTATTTGCGACAGTTCTCCTTGGTCAGGAATTGGTCCTTACTCGAGAAACTGTGATTGAAGTGCCCCTTGTCTGCAGAAGCGAACTGTCCCTTCTGCCTCTTGTGGAACTTCTGTAGAACATGCTGACGCATGTATTGCCTGAATCTGATTGCCTTACTGCGATTTACTCCCTTGGGCGTAACACCCTCCCAGAGCCTCTCAAATCGCTCCAGCTTATCGTCGAAATCATCGCTCATGCTCAATCCTCGCTGTGCGGCCGACCCGACTTCTGTTTATCATGTTCACGCCTCACAGTTGCTTCACCGCTACGCGGTGGCTGTTCGACATCTTCTCCCTCTACTTTATCCAACGGGGCGAGGAACCGATTCTTCTCATCCTCGGTACCAACAATCTCAACATCTCTTGCTAACGATGCCAACCGCTGCCTTAGGTCTGGCCTAGTTTCCTGACGAAGCAACTCGGCAGCAGCGTTGCGAAGATCTTCACCTGTCATAACTACTGAGAGATGATCAATACATGCCTTCCTTAGGTTGTAGTCACGGCTCCTCGCACCGTCAACAATCATCTTACTGACCCTTGGATTCCTCATGTCGAGGCGCTTGAGTGCCCTGATTACCGACTTCCGAACTCCGGAGTCATCATCCTGCATAGCTGCTTCAATTAGAATTGTGGCTATTGCGGGCTCTGTATTTGCCAACTGTACCAATGTACCTGAGGCATTTCTTCGCACTTGAGGATCCTCATCTTCTAGCGACCATCCAACTAGGTCCCAACCTGTGGAACCATGTCTAGTCGCGATGGTTCTCAGGATTTTCGAACCTCTTCTTCTAAGATCTACATCCTCTTCTCGAATTAATTCATCTAGATGCAAGCATCCAGCCTCAGGCCAATTCTCAGCAGTCAATCTGAGTGCCTCGAAAGCATTCTTTCGATGATTTTTCTCCCTCCTTCTTAATTCTCTCCTTAGTATTTCTTCGCACCCCGAGGGAAATACTGGCGCTACTAGAGTCAGACATCGCCTTGCTGCCTGGCATACTAGTTCATTCTCATCAAGCAATCTATCAGATAGACACTGGAGTAGGCCATCATGCCTTTTTAGGGCCAAGGGAGGTAGTCCACTTAGTGCGACCATTCTAATTTCATCATCATCATCATCTAGGCAGTCTAACATCACTTCATGGGCTTCATCGAGACTCTCTTCCATCACCATATGGAGTGCTAGAATGCCATCAATCCTAACTGCAAAAGAGCCACCCTTTCCACGCGAAATCTCTACACTAGAGACATTACCTCTTGCAAGAGGAATCACTTCGTGCTTGGGAATTCTCTGCCAAGGACCATCTTCCGGAAGAAGTCCTTGGATATTGACATCAATAGAAGCGGCCGAGGAGCCTATCTTCTTCCATGTCCTTGGGTCTCTAGCGACATATCTTCGTGCCATTGTTCGGCCCCCGATATCGCCATATCTCTTGAATCAGTTGCCAAACTGCTCAATCAAGAAAGGATAAGCATCAAGCATATCAGAGTAATCACACACATGAAAAACATGGTGGATGAACAGCCAGTCGAGATTGGATACTTGCTATATTCCGCTCTACAGGACGCACCAAATCAAGAGGCCTCTAGAGAATCACTTTCTAGAATATGGTCTCTTGAACTTCAATGGTTCGCCCCAGAAGAGTCTGCTTCAATAATCACTCATCTGATTGACAAAGGATGGCTCGTTAATGACTCTGATATGCTATCTGCAACTCCTTCTCTAATGCTCTTGAGGCCTCCTCTTGGTTGGAGACCAATACTGAATAGCGTATTGTCTGTACAGGATTTTGAATTAGGCTCAGATAGTTCAGAACCAGAACCAGAATCCTATCTGGCGGTGAAGACTCTCAGGCCTAGAGTTTCTAACCCAGAAGGTAGCAATTTACCTCCGGATAAGGCCGAAGGATCGATACCTCATTTGATTGAGGCAATCTCTTCAGGCTCGGGACTACAGACTAAGGAAGTTCTTCGCCGAGCGCAACGAAAACGCAGAGCTCTCGGGCCAGTAACTCTCTGGATGGCATTGGCATTGGTAGCTAGAGAACAGGGTCTTGATATGAACAAGATTGTATCTGCAATAGGGCCTGAATCAAGTTAGTATCCGTTACCGCTACGGAATTCTGCTGCAAGAAGCCCAGGGAGGACCAAAAGAGCCATCACAAGGGAGAAAAGAACTGAGATTGAGCTGACAACCCCAAAGTCCTGAATTACTGGTATTGGAGATAGCAGCAGAACCAAGAACCCGCAAATTGTAGTGCTGGCAGACAGAAGCAATGCCGTTCCGGTTGTTGAATACATATCTCGCATGGCCTCCCATGTCCGCATCCCGGATTTACGATTCGCCTCGATTCGCCTCCACACATGAATGGAGTAATCTATTCCCAATCCGATAGTGAGTGCAGTAATCATGATTGTCAGAACATTCCAGTTAATTCCGAGCATTGCCATCGCTCCAACTACCCACGCCCCAGCAAGGCCAACTGGCAAAATCACTACCAGTGACTGCCCCAAACGACGAGTCAGTAACACCAATACAAGCATCGAGACGAACAGGCTAATCGCAGTTGACTCGACTTGAGATAGGACTAGTCCAGAAAGCACATTGTTGAGTACAATTACATCGCCAGTTATGTGGACTTTGCCACCTACTAATCCATCACTTTCCAAAAGCTGGGCCTGCTTGATGAATACATCAGAGACCTCTTGAGCCTCCTCGCTATTGCTAACCAATACATCTACTCTCATTCTTAGATACTTTATCGAAGACTCATCTTCGGACAAAGTGACATACATGCTCACTCTCTGTGACCATGTGTCTCCTCTCAGAGGATCTCCAATGCTATCGTTACTCAACAAAGAAGAAACGGCTGCCGATACATCACCATTAGAGAAATCATCGGTCGGACCAAGTCCTCCGTCAAAGATTCCTAAATTGTATGAATCTCCAAATGAAGCATCGTTTTCAACAGCATCTCGGAGTATTGTGTAAAGACCGTCATAAGATGGCCGCTGTGAGGCGGAATTTGGATTGACCACTTCAGGTAATGCAGAGATTCTACTATCGAGCCTTTCAAGTCCTCGGAGTAAATCACGATCATCCACTGATATGGAATCTCCTCCTTCTTCGGGCTCCACTAACAGTATTACAGACTTCCAAGCAGCAGCCTCGTAGGAATCATACATTTCATTCCTCACTTCCATAATTTCCATGCCTTCTTCTGATAGGAAGTCAGTGAGTTCGAAACTAGTATCCAACTCTCTTATCGCCACTATAACCGAGCCCATGGTAATCATTGCAACAATCAGTAGAACTCTAGCAGTATTTCTCCGCTGGAAACGAGTAGATACATCTGCTAAACTATCCAACCTCAGTCCACGATGAAACATCTCGCCAGCACTCTTCTCTACTACTACATGAACAGCGCCGACTGTGATGGTGCTAGCCACGAAAGCAGAAACTACGCCGAGGGCCAGCGTAAATCCAAAAGTTCTGAGAGGAGGTAGTTCGGAGAATGTGTTGGCTAGGAATGCGAATACAGTAGTTACTACTGCCAAAGATAGGGCTAGACGCAGAACAGAAATCGATTCAACCCACGCCTGAGCCGCACTACTCGAACGATTTCTTGCAGACTCGTAGGCTCTCTGTAGGTGGATAGAGTAGTCTATCCCTAGCCCTAGAACTACCGGCGCCACAGCCACCTCTAGCACGGATAGTCGCATTCCCAGGAGAGTGACAATTCCGTATGTCCAGACCAAAGCTGCAGACAACCCCATTAGTGGTGCAGCTACCATCATGAATGAGCGGAAAGCCAATGCTAGCAGAGCTACGACGACAAGAACTGCAATCAGAAGTAAC
>DAON01000006.1 GCA_002501885.1 Euryarchaeota archaeon UBA220
GACTACTTCGGTGTCACTTCCTACGCTACCACTGTTGGTACCTTCACAGACGGCGACCAGGGCTACCAGATGTCAGACACAGACGGTATTGCTCAGTTGACATTCGCCAATGTTGCAGATGCTGACACAGTAAGCATGGACATCTTCGTCCAGAGCACTGGGTGGGAGTCTTCGGACTACATCACCGTGAGCTATGTCGGAGCAACCTCGACAACCACTCTACTAGACACCAATGGATACGACATCGATACCGACTTCGGTACTATGGAAGGCGTGTGGACCACAATCTCCGCCGATGTATCTGGTGCTGGATACCTGTTGGTCGAGTTTGCATCGAACTCCGGTTCTGAGGCGATTTACATGGACAACATCGTATTCACCTCTGATTCTCTAGATGAGGACATGGATGACGACAACGACGGCTACAACGACACAGTCGACGATTGTCCGTTCGATGCCAATGAGCACATCGACTCCGATGGCGACGGCTTCTGTGATATACAGGACACTGACGACGACAACGACGGCACCTACGATCTGAACGACGAGTTCCCACTGAACCCAGACGAGCAGACTGACAATGACCAGGACGGAATCGGTGACAATGAAGACACTGACGACGACAACGACGGTATCGATGACTCTCAGGATGCGTTCCCGAACGATCCAACTGAGTCTTCCGACCTAGACGGTGACGGAATCGGCGACAACGCTGACACTGATGATGACGGCGACAATGTACCTGACGACGAGGATCCATTCCCAACCGATGGTAGTGCATGGGTCGACACCGACGGTGACGGCATAGCTGACTACACCGGACCTCCACCATTCGCTGGTGACTTCGAGGCCGGCTCTCTAGGCGGTGGCTGGACCACTAGCGGCGACCAGCCATGGTCAATCGTGAGTTCGACAGCCAACTTGGGTGGATCATACTCTGCTCAGGCCGGACCAATCACTCACAACCAACAGTCCAAGCTGGAGATTGTAGTGAATGCAGTCAACGGTACAGGCCAGTTCTCTTACGATGTATCTTCAGAGACCAACTGGGACTTCCTAGTGTTCTGTGTCGATAACTCTGCTAACTGTCTGAGGACCTCTGGTTACACACAGCGCTGGTCCGGAGTCACATCTGGAACCTACACGTTCAACGTGGTTGCTGGTTACCACACATACACATGGGTATACTGGAAGGACTCATCTGTAAGCAGCAACGCTGACACAGCATGGATTGACGATGTCGATATCCCTGTGCCAACTGGAATAACCAACCTTGACCCAGATGACGACAATGACGGTACTCTCGATGCAGATGACTTGGACCCATTGGATCCATGTGTCGGCCTAGATACTGACGACGACGGCATGTCTGACAACCTAGGCTCAACAACGCTGAATGGTTCTGCATGCGACCCAGCCGACTACATGATTGACGATGACGACGATGGCGATACATGGTCTGACTCTGATGAGGCAACCTGTGGAACTGATGGACTAGACTCCAACTCTACACCGGATGACTTCGATGGCGACTTGGTCTGTGATGTCATGGACAGCGATGATGATAACGATGGCTTCGATGATGATGTCGATGCATTCCCATATGATCCGAGCGAGGTCAACGATAATGACAACGACGGAACGGGCGACAATGAGGACACTGACGACGACAACGACGGCGTTGCCGACGGTCTTGATTCATTCCCGAACGATGCTACCGAAACGGATGACTTCGACGGTGACGGAATTGGCGACAATGCAGACACTGACGACGATGCTGACGGAGTGGACGATGTGGACGATGCGTTCCCATTCAACCCAAGCGAGTGGGATGACACTGACGGCGATGGAATCGGCAACAATGTCGACCCAGATGACGACGGTGATGGAGTGGCTGACGTAGCTGATCCGTTCCCACTAGACTCGTCTGAGTCTGCTGACGATGACAACGACGGTATTGGAAACAATGCTGACACCGACGATGACAACGACGGATATGACGATGCGGACGATGCCTTCCCAGAGGATTCCACAGAGTGGAATGACATGGATGGTGACGGACAGGGCGACAACTCTGACGCTGATGATGACGGCGATGGAGTCAACGACGGTATCGATGTCTTCCCAGAGGATTCATCCGAGTGGATTGACACTGACGGCGACGGAATCGGGGACAACTCCGATACTGACGACGACGGTGACGGTACTGCTGATGCAGATGACGCGTTCCCACTGAACCCGTCTGAGGACAGTGACCTAGACGGCGACGGACTTGGAGACAATGCAGACTCTGATGATGACAATGACGGTACTTCCGATGCCGACGACGCATTCCCAGAGGATGCATCCGAGTGGATCGACACAGACGGAGACGGCACAGGAGACAACGCTGATACCAACGACGACGGCGACGACTTCTCTGATGAGGTAGAGGCGAACTGTGGTTCTGACTCACTCAAGGCCGACTCAGTACCAGCTGACTACGATGGTGACGGAATCTGCGATTCACTGGACACAGACAACACCGATGGTCCAGACTACCAGCCTGAGGAGGACACTTCTCTAGGATGGAGCAATGTAGTACCGGGCTTCCCGGCACTATTCGCAGCTATCGCATTGGTCGGTGCAGCCCTTTTGGGCCGCCGCAAGGACGACTGAGTAATCAGTCGGATGTAACTGGGATCGGGGGCTTAGGCTCCCGGTCCTGGAACCAACCTTTCTGCTATTATCTCGGCAATGCTGATAAGGCGCTGCATGGACCTGCTCCTGTTAGTATGCCGGGAACTACGAGAGCTGAGATTAGGACACTGAAGGTAGGCCGATATGTTGCATTGGAGGACAGTGCATACAAGATTCTGAGTATGTCCAAGTCGAAGCCTGGAAAGCATGGTTCAGCAAAAGCCAGAATTGAGCTTGAAGACATCTTCACCGGACAGAAGAGATCTCATGTCGGAACTGTAACCGACAATATCAACATCCCAATCATCGAGAAGGGTTCTGCAATAATCACACATATTCAGGGCGAGGAAGTTCACGCTATGGATAACAAGACCTACGAGACACTGATTCTTCCAGTAGATTCTAGTTTGAATTTGGAATCAGGCAAAGAAGTCCAATGGATGGAAGCTATGGGCAGATATCGTATCACTCGAGACCATTAATTCGATTTTCGACCTTGCTTCGCTGTCAGCGAAGAAGAAGTATAAGCGACTGACTGTGACCGTAGAGAGCGTAGCATGTCTGATGTTGAGCGTTCTGCCTATCGGCAGCCAGTCACACCTTCCGGGCTGGAGGCGATAGAGAAGGGAACCCTCACTTGGTTAGACGAGGATATGTACAATAATCTGAATACTGGTTTACTTGAGCAGTACTTGGAAGAGAAGAATCTACAGGATTCCTTCGAAATCAGCCACTGGGATACTCGTAAAGTCCTGATTGGTATTCTGATTGGTGCTGTTTTCAGTGGAGTCACTGCTTACATCGGCCTCAAGATCGGACTTGCTGTTTCTGCAGCATGGTATGTTGCGTATCTTTTGGGAATGGCACTCAAGTGGTCACCCTCGGAAGTAAACATAGCAACCAGTGCGACAACTGGTGCAACACACGCATCGACGGGTTTCATATTCACATTTCCTGCCATATTCCTGTTAGCTTATTCTGATGACTACATTGTTGGAGACGGGCATCTGATTTCTTCCGTTGACACATTGCAGCTAGCATTTATTGGCATCATAGCTTCGATGTTCGCTGGCTTTCTCGGAGTGATGTATTTCATCATCTTCAGACGAGTTTGGTTAGTTGAAGATCCACTGCCTATGCCAGGTTTTGAAGCCACTCTGAAGATGCTTGATATCTCATCTGATGTCAGCAGCGGAGCTGCCGATGCTGCTAGAGAGTCTCTCAAAACTGTAGGGCTGTGGACTGTTCTAACTATGGGATTCATGTTCCTAATCGACTATCCTATGAGGTGGGGAAAAAATGTCGCCGGAGCCCCTGGTAGCATAGCTGATTGGGTTGCTATGACCCTATCTGGAGAAGAATGGGGACTCGCCTCGATATATACTGAGAGGTGGCTACATCAACCAAGTAAACTCGTTGATATTAACGGAGACCCTATTGGTTATGCTCCATTCTCTGGCATTACTCAATATGAGTCTGGCAACATATTCTCATACACTTTTCTAGGCGTAGAACTTAGCCCAACTCTTCTAGCGATTGGATGGTTCATGAAGTTCAGAGTGGCATTCCTAGTCAATTTAGGTTCAATAGTGGCATGGTTCTATCTTGTACCCCTAGTCGTCTTATTGGATACACCAGTATATGACGCCGCATTAGGACAATATGTCGAGATTACTGAATACGGAGACATCTCTACTCTCCCAGTTTATCCAATTGTACAATGGAAGGCTTTCCTTTCAATTGTGAGGACTATAGCAATCGGTGCAATTCTCGGCGGTGGCGTATATGGGCTGCTTAAGATGGCTCCAACTTTTGTCAATATATTCGGAGATATCACTCGAGCCTTTACTGGAGAGAAAGGAGACGAGTTCGTAGAGGGCAAGGGATGGTACGAATGGCCACTCGAGCATATCCCTATTTTCATGGGAATCGCTTTCGTTGCAATGGTCGCAATTTTTGCTCTTGGAGGATTCCCAATAGTGCCCGCATTGATATTCGCAACAGTTCTTCTAGCTACCACATTCTTGCTTGGAGCTATTGCTGTCAGAGTAATGGGCGAGACTGGAATAGAACCAGTTTCGGGAACCTCGTTCATCGTCCTACTAATGCTATTGCTAGTATTCCTAAATCTACCAGTAGGTCTGACTAGTGAGGAGTCAGTATTGATGGCATTAGTAGGAACTACCGTTTTTGGCTCTGCAATCTCAATGTCTGGAACCGTGGTCGGGGACTACAAGAACAGCCTCTACATCGGTAATCGGCCATATCATATCTCTAAGGGGAACATAATGGGAGTTGTTCCAGGTGCAATTCTAGGAGCAGGAGTGGCCATTTTCCTCTCTATGTTACTCGCCGATGGCAGTATTGATCTGCTGGCACCCCAGGCTAATGCTTTCGCATCTTTCACAATCATACTGGCTGAAGGGCAAGGTGATTGGTATGCATTGGGCCTAGGATTCGCTTTGGGAGCATTTGCCGAATGGGCTACAGGGATGGGAACTTCATTTGGATTGGGTATGTATCTACCAACTCCTGTTACCTTCCCGATGCTGGCCGGAGGCGCTGCACGCGATTGGTGGGAGAAGAGGAGACTACTTCCAAAGGTAGAGGAGATTCGCCTCTCAGAGGGCTCCGCAGCATCAGAGAAGAGCAGAGCACTGATGCTTCTGTTCACATTCATGGTGGCTGCAGGAGCACTAACTGGAGAGGCATTCTTTGGTGTTGAGGCTGCTGTGATGGCGGTGACCGATGAACTTGAGACTGAGCAAGAGTACCTGCCAGATTCGTGGACCGAGGACACATATTTGGATGAGATGATCGGTGCTCCAGATGACGATTTTGGACATGTTTTGGGCTATGCGACTTCAAGAATATCTTCCGACATCATGGATGGAAAGGAACCGTCTTGTCAGATCCTTCCTGAATCTGTAATTTGTACTGAAACTATGAGTATCAAATCTTGGTGGCCCCAAGCTAGGTTCGCAGGCTTCCTTGTAGTAAATATCGCATTGGCCGGATTAATATTCATGCTATTCCGGGCAGCAGGAATAATCGGAGTCAAAAAGCAAGGAGGCGGCTCTGAAGTCATGGACGCAGAGATCGCTGGTTGAAATGCAGATGAATGAAGTAAAGCCACCCTTCTTTGCGTGGGGAATTCTTTTCGTAGCTTTGATTGCAGTATCAAGCGCCGGTGTGGTTCTGCAGTCGATGAGCGAAGTGCCTCCTCTACTCCGTGCATCATGGCGGATGCAGGGAACAGCACTAGTCCTTCTCCCGGGATTCATCTACCAGTATTCACGATTAGGAAAAGGATCAGTCAATTCTAGAGACTGCAGTATCATTCTAGTCTCGAGTATATTCTTAGGTGTGCATTTTGGATCTTGGGTTTGGTCCCTTGATCATACAAGTCTCGTACACAGTCTACTGTTTGTGTCCATTCATCCAATTGTTCTAGTGCTCCTAATGCCTTTGATTGGAGTGGCTGTCCGCAGAGGCCATGTCCTGGGAGTAATAGTCGGAGTCTCCGGTGCTCTTTTATCTCTAGGAGATATTGAGTCAGGGGGAGAAATCACAATGGCAGGAGATGCCGCAGCATTCCTAGGTGCCGTTACAGTAGTTGGGTATTTATTAGCAGGAAGACACCTGCGTTCCGAGAGAGAAATTCCAATCTTTGTCTATGCATTCCCGGTCACACTAGGTGCTGGAATATGGCTTTCATTGGCCGCAATTTCTCAAGAAGGAGTTAGTTTGACCGAAACAATACCCGAACTATCTTTGTTTGGCTGGAGTGACGCTGTATGGCTTTCTTGGATTGCATACCTATCCATTGGGCCAGGGCTATTGGGTCATACAGGAATCAATACTGTTCTACGTTGGATAGCGCCAATCACGGTATCGATCACTCTCTTGTTTGAGCCAGTAGTTGGGGGAATAATTGGGTGGCTTTGGGAGGGAGAAATAACACTCGGATTCTGGACGCTACTAGGTGGACCTCTGATGCTTGCCGGAGCAATCATGGTGACTATGGAGGAGTATTCTTCAGAAGTCGTGACAGACACTGATTGAAGAACCTCCAAGCATGCCCCGGTTCATGGACAAGCCAGCCCTATTCCTTACTAACGACGATGGTGTAGAAGCTGACGGACTACAAGTTCTAATCAAAGAATTACACACCCAGGGCTATCCAATAGTAGTACTTGCACCTGCAAGCGAACAATCATGCTCGGGAATGAGACTCACACTCGATAACAAATTAGAACTCGAGGAACGCGAAGATCTTGCTGACTCGATCAAAGTGTCGAATGGCCCCCCTCTCAGGATTTTCAGTCTAGGCGGTACACCTTGTGATTGTGCCATCGTGGCAATTGATGGCGGCCTCAATGCATGGGCACCTGAAATCAGACCTACAATGTGTATTTCAGGAATAAACCAGGGCCCCAATCTTTCAGTCGATGTTTTACACTCTGGAACCGTATCTGCTGCCCGTGAAGCCTCTCTCTACGGAATGCCTTCAATAGCTCTCAGTCTTGCTACTTATGAGCATTCCAACTTTGAAGAATCACTATCTGGGATGATTTCAATCATCGATGCCTGCGCTTCTAAACTACCGCGTTCACCGGCCAATTTAGGTAGGCCGGAAGGTAGTAAGAGGATTCCAAAAGGATCTGATATGAATCAATTAGTAATGTCGGCCTTTGCAAATGGCGATTTAATTCTGAATGTCAACTCCCCTAGAAACTGGAACGGTTCTATCCAAACTGTCCGCCTAGGTTGCAGGTGGTACCGTAATGCAATAGACATTCGAGATATCGAGAAATATGATGTAGGTTTCAAAGTCGGCGCTTCAAAAATTGTAGAAGAAGACATAACAGAAACTGATTGTAACGCAATTAATTCAGGGTCAGTTTCAGTAACTCCTTTGTCTTCTTGGCCAATTAATCACCCACTTGGGATGAGTCCAGAGTTGATGGAAGCAGCCACAAGATCGAGCTCTACAGGGCTTCCGGCATGGCTACACTAGTGTCTATCTAAGTGATGATGGACAATAGTGATACACGAGTGTCCCTGTAGCCACTTCTCTCCCAATGAAGTGCTTTCAAAATTGCACATTAGATCCGACTCTGCATTAGTGAACGGTTTGTGATCCGAAAGAACAAATCCACTTTTCTCTCCAAAAGAGAAATTTTCCAGAGGTGTGCCATTAGCATCCATAATGAAAATCTCGCATCCTTCTTGAGACCACTCCTGCAATGTCTCCCCAATGCTCCCACCGGAATGGGTAATTCCGCGCGAATACTCTTGCCAAACCCCTACAGGAGGAATCTGTGATTTTGTCACTGCCCTAACTTGTCCAGCAATTGACCTCTCGTCGGGATGAACTCCTTTGAGTGATTTACCATCGAATTTAATCCTCCGAGAACCGGCTCCTTCCAAGTGCAACACAATCTGAGTATCTTCTCTTATTCCGTGTGATATGAACAATGCAGAATTTACCGCTCTAAGTAGTACATCCAGCCTACCTGAACTTCCTGAGAGATCATTTAGCGAAAACCCGCCCTTAGCGGGAACTTCATGTCCAATAATCGCGAATCTACGACTCAGGATTTCACCCCAAATCAAGATCCATATCGTCTACATCCATCATCGATTTCATTTTTCGTCGGAAACTCCGATCTCCTTTCATTCCACGCATCATCTTACGGCTCCGATTCCATTGGGCCAACAATTCCTTGACATCCTTCTCGTCTACACCCGAGCCTCTGGCAATTCTCCTAATACGACTCGATTTCAGCAGAATAGGAGCATCCTTTTCTTCTTGGGTCATAGAGTCCATGATTACTCTATACTTCTCGAGATTACCTTGCATCTGTCTCTTTTGCGCCGTACTCATACTCCCCATGCCTCCGAACATAGCATCTGGCAGATGGGAAAGCATCTTCTCGACACTTCCGATTTTACTCATCATTTCCATTTGACTATACATGTCAGTTAGGGTGAATCTACCAGACATAAGACGCTGAGCCAATCTATTTGCCTCTTCTTGGTCCAAATCGCCTGGGGCCAAGTCGATAAGTCCCTTGATATCGCCAAGCCCAAGTAGTCTTGAGATGAATCTATCAGACTCAAATTTCTCTAGATCCTGTACCTTCTCTCCTTCACCAATGAAAACAATTGGCGCACCGGTTGCCGATACAGCACTAAGCGCACCACCTCCACGGGCAGTACCGTCAAGTTTGGTTACGACTGTACCAGTTACTCCCACAAGCTCGTGAAATGTTTCAGCTACTGGTCCGGCTGCTTGTCCGACTTGAGCATCAATAACAAGGAATCTCTCAGTAGCATTCGCAATCTTCGCAATATCTGTTAATTCATCTCTCAATTCCTCATCAAGACTGTCACGCCCAGCAGTGTCGATAATTACGACCTCGGCATTCCCTACTTGCTTGATTCCATTGCGAACGATAGTCGCAGCATCTGTTTCATCCGGTTCGCCGTACACATCGACATTTGTATCCTCAAGCAGTTGCTTAAGTTGCTCATATGCTCCAGGACGATGTACATCGGCTTCAATTACAGCTACCTTGACTCCGTGTCTACGCCTCCACCAGTCAGCTAATTTAGCCGTAGTCGTTGTTTTACCTTGCCCGTATAACCCGACCATCAAAATTGTCTGATTGTGAGGTAATATCTCACGCGGACTTCCTAAGAGTCGAACAAGCTCGAGGTAGACTAGATTCATTGCATGCGTTTCGAGTTTGACTCCGGGTCGGGGCTCCTCCTCTAACAGTCGCCTCTCAATCCTCTCGGTGAGTTCCTTGGATTGTCTGACATTGAAATCAGCCTCCAAAAGAGCCTTGCGAAGAGTCCTGCTGAGCTCCTTAGCAGTCTCTTCATCTACCTTGCGCTTACCCCTCAGCAAACCGACGGAACCCATTATGCGTCGCTTTAGCCCATCCAGCGCCATGCCCACGGGTCCCGATTGTGTGGTTTGAACATTATCTGAGGGGTCGGACTCAAAACCGATGTGCTATGGCCAATCGTGGCAGTCGAGTTATGGCAGACCCAAGTTGCCTTCGCAATTGGTCTACTGGGCATATACGGAGGTTGGAAAGGCACAATCTCGAAGATGACCGGATTCTACGACTTAGCAGGAGCAGTGAAACATCTAATCTATGGCATAGTCGTAGGTATGATTCTAGCAGTATTCGTAGACAGGATTATCCTTTCTTCTATAATTCTGTGGCTGTTGAACATATTCGGAGCCTTTGCAGTAGCCATACTGATTGCAGCCGCTGAGTCAGCATTCGTACTATTCCTACTCTCTCGTTCTAGAACCGCCTCACTGAGAGCTTCTCCCCCGTTTGGATGGGCCTTGGGGCTTGGGATTGGATCTATGCAGGCTTGTGTGCTGATTTTCCGTTTATTTGACCAGGAATTAGCATATTCAGACTATTCCGGAGTTAATGTGATTAGTCTGACTCTTGCAATTGTTATCGCCCTATGCTCGTCACTAGGACATGCCCTCCTAGCCTGTTGGCAAGGTGCAGAATTACTCGAAAATAACAGATTACGCCCCTATGTGATATCGACAGTATATCGCGGCGCTCTGACAACATTACTGGTATTATCGTTATTCACTCCATTTACCCTAATCGCCGTCCTTCCTGGCTTGGCGTTAGCTTGGAATAAGGCACAATCGCATTGGCTTCCATCTGGAATGACTCCAGCGGCAAAACAGGCCTATAGGCGCACAACTAGGCAATCTGAGAGGCACAAAGAAGCCTCAGAAAGCAGAATTCGAGGAGAAAACATCGACTCAGACGAATAATCCTTCAATATGCGCATTAAGTCCGTTTGAAGCATAGCAATGGCGCAGTATTATATCCGCCCCGCGAAGGGTCCCACTGCATGCGAGTAATCATCGCTGGTGCAGGTGAGATTGGCCGGGGTGTTGCCGCGGCCTTGAGACAAGAGAGCAGAAGCGTTGCACTAATCGACCCCAATCCAACTGCAATCATCGAATCTCAGAGTCTTGACTGCTTGCTAATTACTGGTAGCGCATTGTCTCGTGAATCTTTACTAAGGGCGGGAATAAGTGATGCAGAGATTGTTGTTTTGGCGACCAATGACGACGAAACCAACCTCCTTGGATGCGCATTTGCAAAGAAGGTCTTCGGAGAACAAGTGGGTGACAAAAGAAGTAGTGGACTTACAGCCATCGCCAAGATTCGAGACCCGTTGCTTCTCGATCCATCAAAGGGCGCAGGGCCTTTGGAGAATTGGTCTAGAGCCGATCATGTGGTTTGCGCTTCCGACGAAATCGTTGAACAATTAGCCGCAGGACTTCTCGCCCCTTCGATTAATGAGATTCTGCCACTAGGAGAAACATCTTGGATCGCTGTTTCAGAAGTAATGGAAAATTCGCCTCTAATCGGTACAAAGGCAAGTCAAGTAGGCGAGATTTTCGTCGGAATACCATCTATCTATGCGATTAGGAACCCCGGTGAGAAAGGAAACATCGCTACCGGAGATGAGATTATCCAGGAAGGCCAAATTCTCGCTTTCGTCTCCCGCTCTACCGATCAGTTTCCTCAGATTACTAGGGCTGTTGGCAGAAAGGACGAAGATTTTCCTGATAACGCGCAGGTGGCAATCTTTGGCGCCAGTAACTTCGGTTCTAGATTAGCCAAACATTACTTGGCAAAAGGCTCCAGCGTAATTGTCATCGAACCCGATCTTGACTTAGCTAACGAGTTGGTAGGCTCTCCCGTGGGAAGCAGCAAGAGGCTAGATGTAATTCATGGTGATCCTCAGGACGAGGAGTTACTGAGCGAGTTAGGTATAGACAGCCATGATATTGCAGTCGCTGCATTGGACGATGATAACCTAAACATCGCCATCTCAATGCGTGCTAAGGATAAGGGAGTTCCAAGAACTGGTTTATTGCTCAAAGACAGAGCATTGGTTGAGGCTGTCCAGAGAATCGGACTAACTCGTCCAGTTAGTCGTAGATTAGTCACAGTAACTTCACTACTAAAATCAATCCACATGAATGTACCAGGCACTTATCAGGTCATACCTCCAATGCCATCAATTATCTCTATCTCTGCAGAAGTTAGTCCAAACCACTCCTTTGTAGGGAAATCAGTGAAGCAGGCTGAAAAGGCGATAGGTGCGAGAATTGTTCTGGTAGACAGGCAAAAAGACAGTGGTGAAGTTGAAGTTCTGAAGCCTTACATGGTCGAGACAATCGATGTCGACGACAGGATCTACATGTTCCTCTCAAAGAGCGACCTGAAGAAGGTCGAGAGGGCATTGGAGAACTGAAGATGCGCTGGGATGTGGTAGGCCTCGTACTTGGCTGGACTATCCGATTAATCGCAATTCCTCTATTGCTGTTGTTCATATACAGCGGATTCGTTGAGAATGAGGGCTTAGAGTATGCCGCGATGACATACCTCCCCTCATTTTTCCTTTCAATATTCATTGGGCAATCCCTAGTTTCGCTAGCGGAAAATTCTGATGCATCTTCTAGAGTCAGGGACCGAGAAGCATTTGCATCAGTTGCTTTGGGTTGGATTCCAGTTGTCGCAGTTGGATCACTACCGTTCTGGCTTGGCGGCGTGTTCTATGGCCCAAATGAGTTCATTGCCAACGATACTGATTTTTGGGGGATGATGGGCGGATTGCTACATTCTTGGTTTGAGTCCATGTCAGGATTCACAACTACTGGTGCTACTGTGATTGATATTCCCACAAGCCCGTTATGTGCTGAAATGACTGTAGAAGACGACTGCATAGGAAGTCAAAATCGAAGCATCCTAGTTTGGCGTTCAGTATCTCAATGGCTCGGTGGGATGGGTGTGATAATGCTAGGTTTACTGATCTTATCCAGAGTTCTGGGCGGAGGTATGTCACTCGCTAGAGCCGAACTCACAGGCCCAACCATGTCTCAGTTAGGGCCGTCTCTACAGTGGACAGCTAGGCGCCTGTGGATGATTTATGTCGCGCTTACATTCCTAGAATTCGGAATGCTGTATTTCATCGGCGGAATTGGAATGTTCGATGCGGCAAACTATTCACTGACCACTCTTCCCTCAGGAGGTTTTGGAACCTCTGATAGCGGAATTATGGCATTTGAATCCGCTAGAGTTGAGAGTATAATCATGATATTCATGCTTTTGACTTGTATCAATTTCAGTTTGTTACATCTTATTATTGCTGGTCGTTCAGTTGAGGTTTGGAAGGATGAAGAACTTCGAAGTTATTTGCTAATCCTCATTATCGCCTGGCTCGCCATGGCACTAAACCTCTATCGCTCAGCAGGAGACTTTGGGGCACTAGACTCTCTCAGACATTCCTTATTCCAAGCCATTTCAATCTCTAGTACGGGGTATTCTTCCGCCGACTTCGCAACTTGGCCAGTATTCAGTCAGTTTGTATTACTTCTATTGATGGTCATAGGGGCTTCTGCAGGTTCTACCGGTGGAGGCTTGAAAGTATTGAGAATTCGAATTGCATTCGAGCTTGCAAAGAGAGAAGTTGTCAAGATTATACAACCTCGACAAGTTGTAGCAATCAGATTCAACGAACAGGTAATTGAAGAAAGAAAAGTGTGGATTGTTCTCGGAATGATTAGTTCATGGATGGTACTGGTCACATCATCTATGCTTGCAATGTCCTTTCTAGAACCATCACTTACGATGAAGGATGTTCTTTCAATTTCTGTTTCACTACTGGGCAATACCGGGCCGGCTTTAGGCGCATTCGGGCCAACTGCAACTTGGGCAGCCCTCAGTGAACCTTCGATGTTGATTGCTACCTTGCTGATGTGGCTGGGCAGGCTTGAGTTACTAACGGTACTAGTTTTATTGCACCCTAGGACATGGTCTGGCACAGATTAATCAGAACGAATCCAGTGAAAACTGAGTACTATCTGAACCATCATCCTTAGTTGGTTCGGTATCCTCTACTATCTGTATCTCTTCACTAGGAACTTCTTCTAATTCAGAATCATACATCTCAATAATTTTGGTTGCAATCTTTCGGTTTCTCGGTATCCCATGCAGAGCTAGATGACCAACGGCCTCTAGCCCCAGATGCTTTGAGACCGTGAAATCCTCGGGATTGGCACCTAGATTTTCTTCATGAATTGCTAATAGACTTGGCCAGAGATCTTCGCGAACCGATGCCTTGCTTGCCCCCAAATCTTCTGAGATATGACTTACTACAGTGCTAGTTCTCCAAGATTCAGAACCTCTTCTGAGAAAGTCTGGATATCCGATGTATGGGTCAGAATTAGGATCTCTTGCTTGGTATGAAACTGCGGCTTGAGAAGTTAATACTGATCCCCAGTACCATGAACGAAATGCCCTGTTGATGAATTTTGTAGCTAATGCCCTATCTGCTAGACACATTGCATTACTTATCTGAGCCAGCGTTTCAGAGTCGAAAACAGTCTGATTATTCCAAGCGAACCACGAGATTAAGTCATCTGGATCCTTGTCGGAAGACATCAGAACCAAACCAGCCTCTTTGCCAGATTTTGATTTGTATACTTCTCGCATGGCCTTGAAGATATCAATCTGAGAATCTCTGACGGATACTTCTGTGAGTGAAGAAACGGCTTCAATATCGATGTGTCCTTCTTCTATAGCACAAATAGCTTGTAAATCTCGGACCAATGCTCTGAGATCTCCGGGATTATCTTCAATCAAAGACTCCAATGCTCCAGGGTCAATGCTTCTATTTTCGGAATCCAGGACTCTATGGGCTACCCTTCTAAGGTGAACTTTCCCAACGCGATTGAAACTAATCATTTCAGCCTTGGATAGCAACCTGTCTCGATTTCGTTTCCAACTACTATTTCTTCCCCACAGTTTCATTGGTTCATTACAAGTCATGATTATTGGTTGCTGTGTATTTTCTAGAAGATTAAGCAACTCAGCCTTTCCACCTGTGTCACCTTTCAGAACGGTGGAATCTTCCGATGGCTCCAGAGAGGACTCAATCCTCTCATCGGAAACTCTAGCAAAACCTCCGCCCAGATGGTCTACTTCATCCAGTAAAATAAGTGTCTTTGAGTTAGAATTTCCTCCATTGACGAAACTATCCAATGAGATATGTTGTGAACCATGCGTTGCTGCACTTCGTATCGATGCC
>DAON01000053.1 GCA_002501885.1 Euryarchaeota archaeon UBA220
CCTGCCACGATTTGCAGACGCTCGACCCCGTCTTGGACTTGACTGGACCTAATGATCCGAATTTCCCCAACTTCTCCTGCTTTGTCATGATGCGTGCCCCCGCATGCTTGGACATCGTGCTCACCGATTCTAATGATACGGATTTCACTATGTTTGGGTGGTCCGCCTTGATACAACTCAAATCCAAAACGGGCATCTGCATCGGCCCTATCTAGGACTAACTTGTCTACTGTTGGATTGGCACTAATGATGTCGTTCGCATGATCTTCGATATTGTCGAGATCTTCTCTAGACAGGCGCTGGTAGTGAGTCAAATCAATTCTTGCGTATCGTTCGCCCTTGTTCGATCCTGCCTGCCAGACATGCGGCCCTAGGAGGGAGCGAGCGCTGCCTCCGACAATGTGTACGGCTGTATGGTGATCCATGAGTTGCCTTCGACGATCCCAATCAACAACTCCAGATATAGAGCCAGAAACTGGACCATCTGTGAGATGGTAAATGACTCCGTTCTCAATCCTAGTGTCTGCGACATTGACATCTCCTAGAGTTCCTTGATCGCCTAATTGGCCCCCTCCTTCAGGATAGAAAAGGGTACTATCTAGTACAATCGAGTGGGTCGGGGCGATGCTTACTTCAGAAGAGAGGTTTAGTGCCCCCAACTGCGCTTCAGTAAGTTCTTTGCACGCCAATACTGAAGCGTCGAATGAGGTCCGATTTGTATCTTGATAGTAATTTTGAACTGTGAGTGGATAGTCTTCGTTTTCAAATAGCTCAGAATGGCCTCTTGCAGATGCTGCGGCCTTGGTTCTCTCGGCATTTCTTGCTGCCATGTCTGCTGCGAACCCTACTCTCACTCCGAGTTGAGTCCATCCAGCCCTATTTGCAATAGAAGCGACCATATCAGGATTCAGGCCTCTCTCTTCGGCCAGCCGGAACAGAGTCTCATCCGGTGCCTCCTTGGCACCCTGAGGCAGGTCCCTAAGGGCAGTTCTTACGGCAGCCTCGCCCTTACGAAGCATCTCGTGATAGCGCTGCTCCTCCAAAGTTAGAATGGCAAGAGTGCCTTCACGGGACTGGACGAATCCAGAATAATCGAGATGAGTATCGATATGGTGCGCAGCGAGCTCTGCAAGTGAAACATCGAGGCCCAGGTCTGCCTTCATCCTACAAACTCGGCGAGAGAGCATTCGAACAAGATAGCCTGCTTTCGCATTGCTGGGAACCAGGCCATCTCCTAGCATATTGCAAATGGCGTGCATATGATCCGGGATTGCATAAATTCCGGAAAGCGGCTCGGTTAGTCTCTTCAACTCCTCAACAGAGACTTTCAGGCCCGATTCGACTAGGCGTTTTGATAGAATAGAATAGAGGGAATCGACATCTGTACCTACATCGATATTGAGAATCCCTGCCAGCCTAGATAATTCTCCAAGAAGAATATCGGTCTCAGCTGAAAGTCCTAATCCTGAAACAATTTCATCAAATCCGGCCAGTGACTTGAGCCAATCTATCGATTCGGGATAGATTGCCTCGTAGATAGTCGGAGTTCCGGCCGCGGCCCAGCAGAATCTCTCCAATCCATAACCCGTATCGATAATCTGTAAGTCCATCTCTCTATACTTCAGACCCTTAATCTCTACATCTCCTCCCTCATGTTCCTCCAGATTCATGAAGACGAGTGTTGCAAGTTCTAGGCCTCCTACTATGACTTCCAGAGCAGGTCCTGCATTGCCCCCTCCCGACCATGGGTTCTCAAGGTAAGTTATCTCTGAGGGCGAAATCCCTAGATGTTCACAGAGCATCTCATCGCAGTATCTAACACACTGGTCAATCCAGTAAACAACATCTCCTTCCTTGGGCCGATTAAAGGCGTGATGAGCCATCATCTCAAAGGTAGACAAATGTCGACCGGAACGCCCTACTGCGGCTACATCGGTCAGTCTGATACAGGGCTGAGAAATACCTAGAGGATTTGCAGGCGGCGGAACCATCCCACTAGTTACATGGGGTTGAAAGTCGGCAATTGAAGCAATTGTCAGATGAATGTCGTCGCGCCATCTGGCGATTACTGGATAGGGTGTGACGCGTTCGTGATTACGCTGCTCAAAGAAATTTAGAAACATCTCACGCATTGCATCCTTGAGTGCCTTCCCCCTCATAGGATAGCCATCGATAATTGGCTTACCGATGAATGTATAAGAGTCCTCAACAGAGTCTCCACAGGTATCTCTAGTTGGATCTCTAGTCCAGAAGAATTGACCAGTAACTCTGCAAGTTCGGCGAATGAATCCAGCCTCCTCCCAGTACGGGATATGAATCTCCCCGAACGCCACGCTCTCACCTCTATGCTTACCGATTCGATGTCACGACTTGAAAGCGATTGTCAAAATCGCGCTAAGATACTCGTCTCTAATGTGTAAAGTTCTACGGCGCGTTGAAATCAAAGATGCTCCACGACTCGAATATGAGTTCCTCTTGGCGTGACTATCTGAGTTCTGATGCTGATGGGAGAATGAGAATCTCGAAGCATGGCGGGATGCTTACAGATGCATTGTTGATTGCAGATGCAGAGCATTTGGCAGTGCATACTGATGACCGTAGTCCAGAACAATTGTGCAACACGGCAGCAATGCCTGGAATTGTCGGCGAGGCGTGGGCCATGGCTGACTGGCATTTTGGATACGGGTTTCCAATTGGGGGCGTGGTTGCTACAGATGTCGAGGCAGGGGAATTAGGTGGCGCGATATCTCCAGGAGGAGTTGGTTTTGATATCAACTGCGGAGTGCGCCTATGTTCGATGGATATCGAGCTCAAAGATATTGATTCTAAGGCTCTTGCTGGGATGCTATCCAAACAGATTCCGGCAGGTGCTTCTAGCAAGGGAGGAGTGGGCCTAAATGACACTAAGATGGATTCTATCCTAGGAAGTGGCGCCGCTGGTGCAATCGACATGGGTTGGGGCGAATCTAGGGATCTCGAAGTCATCGAATCGCACGGAGTTCTTGAGAGTGAAGAACGAAGAGTTGGCGAAAGAGCCGTGAAAAGAGGTATGAAGGCATTAGGGACTTTAGGTTCGGGGAACCACTTCCTAGAATTGCAAGTTGTAGACCGAGTAGTAGACCCAATTGCAGCATCGGCTTATGGGTTGCGAGAAGGTCAAATTACTGCGATGATTCACACCGGTTCGCGTGGCTTAGGGCATCAAGTATGTAGCGAACATGTCGCAGCCATTGAATCAAAGTACAATCGATCCGGGGATGATTGGGTCGCCTCAGAGTGGGGATATCGACTCAAAGATAGACAACTTGCTGCTGCGCCGATATTCAGTCGTGAAGGAGAGGCATATCTCGATGCGATGAGGGCGGCTGGGAACTATGCATTCGCAAACCGCTCGGCTCTGACTCAGAGGCTGAGAGGTGTGCTGCGAGAACACTTGGGGCCTGACGGAGACTTGGAAGTGGTCTACGATGTTAGTCATAATATCGCCAAAGTAGAGGATCATGTAGTACATGGTAAGACATGCAAGTGTTGTGTCCATCGTAAAGGCGCAACTAGGGCACTGGGAGGAGATCACCCTGAGCTCGCATCACGGTTCTCGTCTGTGGGTCAGCCGGTTCTAGTTCCAGGAGACATGGGCACTGCTTCGTGGGTCCTCGCAGGCCCAACCAAGGGCGGAAATGATGCCTTTGCTTCATCTTGCCATGGCGCCGGTAGGCAACTATCTAGGACGGCTGCTAGGAAGAGCGTGGATACCAACGAATTGATGAATAGACTCGAGCAACAAGGAGTCCATGTCAGGGCCAAGACTCCTAATGTTCTATCCGAGGAGGCCCCGGAGGCATACAAGGATGTGGATGATGTTGTCAGATTGACTAATCGAGCAGGGTTAGCAAGACCTGTTGCTAGATTGCGACCACTGGCAGTAATCAAGGGTTAACTCTTCGAAGTGAGGATCAATTCAATTTGGTCGTTGTCGTTCATGATGTAATTCTCAAACTTGTCATTTGACTCGCCGTTCACATTCATACTAATGTCATACTCTTCCCAATCAGAAACTCCGTTTCTGTTGATGTCAAATTCTTTGTCAGGGGTGATTGAAGGTCCTCCTTCTCTCTCCCATACTTCGAAGAAAGCTCCAACGGGGACATTGTACTTCTTGGGAGTCTCAATATGCAACTTAGTAAATCCTGTATTTGTAGAATCATGAACATGAATCCACCGCATTCCCTCTTCACATCCGAACTGATCGATTCCTGTATTTTCTGGAATAGCCAATTGCTGACCATCAACAATCACCTTCAGATTAGGGTGGTAGTGTTCCGAAATTCCGACATCGGCGTGATCTAAGCCTCCCAAGCATCCGTCGGAAACTTCCCAGTCCGGAGATGCTTCGAGCGCTTCGGGCTGCCACAGGGCAACTACAACAAAAGCAACAGTAGCAACTGCTGCGCCGATAAGCAACACCCTCTCTGCGTCCATGCACCTACGAAGTGCGAAGTCGTCTTGAAGTATGTGACTGTGCGAATAACATGTCCACTAGTTCTGTTCCAGATTACTGGGGACTAGCGAAACGGGATTTGTCATCAGACTCGGTCCTTTCTCAATTGTTTGAGGAGTATGATGATTCTATACTGGCCTCAGACGGGAATCTGTTCAGAACTCTTATCGTTTCAATCGTGGGTCAGCAAATCTCTACGGTAGCCGCCAGCGCCGTTAGAGAAAGGTTGGAGAGGCTAGTGGGAGAAATTGAACCAAAGAGAATCCTAACACACTCTCACGAGGAGTTGTTGTCTTGCGGGCTATCAAATATGAAAGCCGAATACATCGCTGGGCTGGCTCTAGCTTGGACAGAGGGCTACGAAGATATCAATTGGCAGAGCCTTACTGATGAAGAAGCGATTTCCAAACTGACTGCCTTGAGAGGAGTTGGTGTGTGGACAGCAGAGATGGTACTAATCTTTGCACTTCTCAGGCCGGATGTTCTGCCATTGAAGGATATAGGATTGATTAGGGCTATAGAAAGGCAGTATAATCAAGGGAGTGTGCTTTCAACGGAGCAGATTCGTGAGATTTCACGCAACTGGGCGCCTTGGAGGACAGTAGCCACTTGGTATCTCTGGCGTAGCATAGATCCTGAGCCAGTGCAGTACTGATTACATCGAGTATCCGCGCTTTGGTTGATTTGGAATCGAAGAGGCAGTTCCAGACTGAACGCCGTCTGCCTCTTCCATGATTATCGTGAGTAGCGTATTGACTAATGCCCTCAGTTCCTCTACTTCTCCCTTTAGTTCCTCAAATGTACCTGCTTCGCCCCCATCACTCATGCGCATCCCATCTGGAGGATTACTCCTCCGAGTCAATGAGCCCTTATCTATGGCCTATAAACAAGCAAGGTGAGACTAGATGCCAGAGTATGTTTCTATGAGAATAGGAAATTGACGGAGATTAGTCTTCGTCTTCTTCCTCATATTCATCTTCGTCATACTCTTCGTCTTCTTCGTCTTCGTACTCTTCGTCTTCGTACTCCCAATCCTCTTCATAGTAGGATTCGTCGTCGTCTTCGTAGTAGTAGTCGTCATCGGAACGCCTTCGCATCATCACTAGAGCAATGGCAATTACTGCCACCGCTGCAATAGCTGCAATCATTACAATCTCGGAGTCTCCGCTACCTTCATCCTCACTAACAGGTTGCTTGACATTAATTCCGGTAATTGCCTGATACGGATTATCAAAGTCCTCATCGATAATTAGGTACAGATTGGGTTGACCCGCCCTCCATGCCTCCCATTCGAATACACTGTTAACGCTGGAACTCTCTGCGGGCAAATCAATCGTTACCTTTCCGCCTTGAAGTGTAGATAGCGACTCCCTCCACTGAGTCCCATCTACTAACTCATAGAGGCCCACGACTAATTCGCCATCTCGCTTGCCCGGATTCTCCCAGAAAGTCTCGATAGTGATTATGTCTCCAATATTGGGCGTTAAAGTAGGATTAATCACAGAACGAGAGTATGCGCCCAAGAACTCCATTATCCTCAGAGTTACTTGCCTGGGTGCAGAATCACTACCTTGGCCTATAATTTCATTTCCAGACTTATCTGTGGATGTAATCCAGAACCAGATGTAATCGCCCGCCTCTATTCTCATGTCATTCATTGGATTGAGATCTAGAGATGACTGGTAGATATCATTGGTTTCACCATCGATAATCAGAGAAAGTTCTCCACTGTCCTCGGTACCTGCAATCGGGTTGTTGCTGCGTACATAGACCCAAGATACTTGCAATGGGCCGTCCATCATTCCAATTTCATCCACCATAGTCACTGTAACTGTAACATCTCCTAGTAAATCCGAGTCCAGCAGTGTAAGCGAAGAGTCTGGGTAATCAGCCAGATTGAACAACGCCTGAGGGCTCTTACTGTCTACAGTTACTGAAGCGTCGGAATTCGATACAGATGAGCCGCTGCCTGGGACATTCAGTACGTAAGTTGTTACTGGCATCTCGGGATGTAGTGGAACTCTTGAAGGGAGAATCATGGATCCCGAGAATCTTCCTTCTGGGTCGACATCGACTACTAAGTCAATTTCTTGAGTCCCATAAATCACTTCAATCTCAACCTGCAAATCATTTGGAATCTCCGTGATTTGTATCTGTGAGCCGGCGTAAACGATTGTTCCTTCCATACCGAACTCATCGCCCTGCTTTAGGTATAGCATGTCTCCTACGGGTTCAATGTTCGGAGGAGTGAGATCTGCTAGAGTATCGGGAAGTGCCATCAGTTTGTTGTCAAGATCCCATGTCAACTCGCCTATGTTATTTTGATAGGCTACTGTACTGTAATCATCCTCGACACTAATGCTTGGCTTACAGCCGAGTTGTCCGTCTTCCCAAGGATAGTCCCAAGACAATTCGAATCCGAGGCTCAATTGAGTGATTGCCGGGGTAATCTCGGTGGATTGTGCGCTAAGGGGCGAGACCATGCTATCGTCGGCTGTCCACAGTGTCCCTCTTGATGGATCATAGTTGAACTTACCAAGGTTAGTTGGGCCATCACCACATAGCATGATGGTGATGTTGTCCAAGGTGTGGATTCCATTGGGCTCATCGATTTGCATCGTGAATGTATGAGGGATTCCTGCTAGCAGATACCCTAGTTCGCGATCCAAGTCGAAACCAGAAGAAATTAGGTTAGTCGGCTCATCTGTTGCAACGACTATGCTAGCCCACGAGTTCGCGGCCCCGGGGCCACCTCCTGTGCCTCCTTCCTGATATGTGTAGCCAGCCCAGTCAGTGCCTTCTATGTACATGTGAACCATGCTATTGAATGGTAGGGCTGAGACATCTATTCCTGGGAATTGAACTTGCTGTTGGCCGGTCATTCCAGATGTCAGAGGCATTGTGATTGAGAGGTATTCGTCCTCATCGGCGATTCCATCCAAATTTGTATCTTCCAATGTCTCACGCCAGTATCTCAGAGTTATTGATTCGCCACGAGCCTCTGCCTCATCTGAGGTTACGAATAGCGTTAGTGTGTTCTCCGGCTCCCAGACCTTACCATGTGCAGGTTGTAGTCCGATGTCAGTGTTGACCTCAAGCGGACCGAGGACAGGAGGGTTGTAGTCGACTTCAACAGTTACCTGAGGTGGAACTCCCGTCACATCTTCTGCTCCAGTAGCAGATCCGGTTGGCCCCACTACTAGCATCATCGGCGACAATGCTAGTTCTGAAAGTGAGGCAGGTGGTGAAACGATTCCTGAGAACTCTCCGCCCTCCATCGAAGACAGTGCGAATAGGTTCCCGGACAAGTTGAGTCCAACCGAATAGTCTGACATGTGAGGTCGATGACTGGTTGAGTCTTGGAAACGAACTGTTCCTGAAACATTCAGATCGGAACCATACATTACGGGGAACGGATAGAATGGCGAGAATTGATTCGAAAGTAATCTTCCCGACATATCGCGAACCTCGAAAGAGTCGACCTGGAGGTCGTTCTCAACTGCCTTAGCACCTGACTGGCCGCTGAAAGATACTGCAGGCCATACTGATTCGCCAGAAGAATCGATTGCTTGCGCTACCCAGCGAATGCTGTCTACATCATCCCAACCCCAACTGACTTCAAACATCCAGTGAACAGCGATATCCTCCCATCCATCATTATGGATCACATTGTCAGTATAGCTTGATTGTTCATCCAAGTCTGCTGATGATGCTCCCGAAGATTGTCCAAAGGTTGGAGATGCTCCGGCCGAGATATCCCACCCATAGACTGGATCCTTAGTTACATCAAACTCTAGAATCACTCCATCGGTGGCAGTTCCTCGCAGTATAATCTTCTCAATCTCAGAGTTATCGAAAAGATGGTGGTGTTCGGTTACTATCTCGAAAAGTTGTCTGTCAGGATAGAGAGTATTTGGTACTTGGAAGTCCCTGTTTGTCATGATAAAATCAAACTCAATGTCTCCATCAATGGAAATAGAACCCATCTCGGCTGAGATGTTGACTGGGATTGAGATCTCCTCTGGAGGAGGGTCATCTTGAGTCTGAGACGCATGGTAAGCAGAGACAGATGAAGAGATTCCCGATACATTCTCAAACATCACATAACCGATTCCCATTCTAGTTAGAGTTACAGTTTGGGCGGAGTTCGAATCGATTGACATGGAGACTTCCTTCCACATTCTGCCTGTGTCTGAATCGGTGTGCGAAGAGGGCAGAGAGTTAATCGCAAGCAATTGTGCACTATCCAGCACATTGTAGAATGGTTGGTTTGCATCTGTGCTTGTCTGAGATGCGCTTCCTATTGAGACTGTAACGGGCGACTCAAAGCCGTCTGCGTCAGGAGAAACAGCAACTATTCCCGAGTGTGTGGAGCTTGAAACAGGGATTCTGAAAGTCATAGATGCAGGGTTGCTTCCATCGAGATTGACTGTAGTTGAGGTAACTGAGTTACCCAGACCAGAGAGCAACGATTGCCAGCCATAGTGGCCATAGTCATCACCGAATGAGAAAGACCATTCATGAGTATCATCACCTACAACATCGATGTCCGGATTCAATGCCGGTTCAGCGAAATTGGCCGTCAGAACCAATTTCTCTATCCAACCATTTGTAGGTATCGAGATTGATACTCCGTACCCGGGTTGAGGATAAGTGAATGAAAGGCCTCCTTGTGAAGCCGTACCAAGAGTCCCTCCATTAGGGCCGGTGAAAGTAATCGTAAGTCCGCTGGAGAAATTGCCGGAGAGACCTACGCTCTTTATCGGCCTTGAAGAGTGTAGATAGTCCATCGAAATAGTTCCAGCTACTCCGGTGGCATTCAGAAGTCCATCGATCAATGATACACTGGGGCTAAACTCCCATCCATTGTTCTCTAGGGCAAGTGAGTTGAGTACTCTCTTACCACCGATGTGGATTTTTGTGATGCTGGGAGTCTCCTCCTCATTGTTTGTTCCCATGTGAATTCGCAATTTCATATTAGAAGTGGTGGTTGTGTCAACCCCGGCTAAGGAAATCGGGAATGAGACATTCGAATATCCAGGAACAGGATATCCAGTACTTGTATCCATTAGAGAAGCAGAAATCCACGCCGAAGATGGAATCGAAGATTCGATATCGATGTATCCTAGATTGAAATCGTGGATGTCCGAAGCGCTGAAGGCCGGGCTGACCCAATCTCCAGGTGCGCCATAATTCGCTATTCTGATTCCAACATTATCTAAATACCATCCACCATAGCTCCAAAGACCATCAGAACCGCCATGGAATCTGAATTGGACATTGTCTCCAGCATATGATGCTAGACTTGCTTCCTTAGACTCCATCTGAGAACTTGTTACTGAATATGTAGAGCCTGAGCCCGTACAGTGGACAGAACCGAAGTAGTTGGATCCCTGTGGTATCTGAGTATAGGAGTATGCGATGCTTGATGTATCATAGAAGTTGTTTCCGGGGTCCCAATAGTTCCAAGATCCGCCATTTACTTTGATGAATATTCCAGCGCCATCCCAGTTGTTCTCAAAGCATGCCCAATGATCCATTACCAGAGATGCTGACGAGTTTGCAGGTAGGCTGTATGTGGGAGAGTACAGATTAGCGTTCAGATTTGCCCCATATGTGCCTGCGAGATTAATCGCCATGGCATAGGGGAAAGAAGCTTCATCTGTGGGCCCGGCAGTGCCTGTGATTTGTCCATATGACCACTTGTTTGAATTAGCACCTGAAGAAGGGTTTCTTGTCCATCCAGAAGGCATGTTTGTAGAAGGATTGCTAGCAGTGGAATCCTCGAATCCACTCGTGATATCTTGGTTTCCACGTTCAAAAACATAGTGTGCCCAATCATCTGCTCCGGCCTGCGTATTGGATGAAGGGTAGGGGAATACAGCACCATAGTGGTATGCAGAAGTTGTAGTAGAGAAATCGTCCTCGAAGACTGTGTTTCCTGAACCATCTACAATTCTAATAGCCGCAACTGTGAGGCCTTCTTTCTCATCGGCTATTCCTCCATAGTGAGGAGTGAAAGCATCGCTGTCTACAATAAATCGGATTTCGACGCCTGCTTGATTTTGGAATGAGGAGGGGATGTCGAAAGAAATAGTTCTAATCCCGTTACTTTGGTCACCACTGACTCCATCGTAACCGTTGACTCCCGGGATTGCTCCTGCTCTGTCTTCACAATTGTATACTGTGCTCGTGCCCGTAGAGGAAATATCTGTCCAAGTGTTGTTGTTGAGAGATAGCTCTACACATGCATTATCCGAGTAAGAGCCTTGTAAGTCCCACTCCATATCGACTTCTATGTCATAGGTGCTGTTGGTTCCGGTCAAATCGATAGTTCTCTGGAGCGCCCCATATTGGCTGGCCGAGTAGGAGCAAGAAACTCCAGGAGTATAGCAACCACCATGCCATGCCCCGTACTGAACTCCGTCATTATTGTAATTGATATTGTCAATGAACCAACCCGGGCGCTCGTTTTGCGAGCTAGGATCTGTCCAGATGTGGAATCTGAATTGGATCTTGCTCGCATTCGAGATATCGGGAATTGAACTCATGGATATATTGCTGGTAACCCAGCCACTGTGAATAGGAGAAGCGAAGACAGGGACTGCACCGGAGGGGGCGCCCTCTGGACTAGGGGCACTTGTGGACATTGTACTTGGGTATCCTCCATCGGGAGCGATGTAAGTCCAATTGGTCCAACCATTGGTATTGATTCGATACTCTACCCACGCGCCATCTCCGCCACCAGCGGCTGTACTGTCAAGATGGTACCAGTGATCAAATGTCATGTAGTAATTGTTGATTGTAGAAGCAGCCGGGACATTTGTCTGTGGCATCAGGAAGTATCCTGCTGAACCGGCAGGTACAGGAGAACCCGGCATTGTGCCGATTGCAACTATGCCTTCAGAGGCAGAAGACGGAATTATTCCGTGTGAGAGATTCATCTGATTTCCGAATACAGTACCGTTCAGGTTTCCGAATGTAGTTGCCTCCCATAGTTTGTTCTGATGACAAAAGTAAGTCTGGTTGGTCACCTCGCTAGAATCCAATTGGTTGTTCCCATTAGTGTTCAATCCAGCCTTCATCAAGTTACCTCCAAATTCGCAGTTTGAACCTGCTGACTCTGTGAAGAATTGGAACAGATAGCCAACTGTGGATCCATTGGTTGTAGTATCACAGAAGTAATCCATCCAAAGCACCTCATCACTGTCGAGGCTCTGGTCGAAGTCATTGTCCCATCCTCTCTCAACTAGGCTTCCATTACCTCCTCCACAGCCACTAAGGCCGGTGTTGTAGTAACCGTAATCATAGACATGCTGCCAACCAGGAGAGTACTTGTAGACGCTATTGAGATTGACAGATATGGATCCTTCATCAAAAGTGCTGATGTTAGATCTTGTACCGTCATCAAGTAATGTCAATGACTCATCATTGACCATCTCTGTGCCATAGAAAGTCCCTGATGACAAATCAGCTCCAGCCCAAGTGATTCCATCATCAAGCGAGACCGCCATTGGAGAGTTAGTAACATGTAGCCATCCGTCTTGGATGGTAGCATTTCCTGGTACTCTAAATCCGGTCACTGTGACCGAATCTCCTTGGGGGTCCACGGTTGAAGGACCGTTCCAATTTGCGGTCCCGGCAGTGGCAATTGGTGCTAGAATCATGAGGAGTACGATTGCTCCTGCTAGTCTCTTACGCTCGGCTGGCATGCTGCAACGAGTGTTTAGGTCCAATATAACCAAATTGGTTCTGTTCTACGAACAGACCCATTTGGCCAGAAATTCTCACCCAATTTACCAATACTTATGGAGCCACTGGGGGGAATTGAACCCCCGACCTTCGCCTTACCAAGGCGACGCTATACCCCTAAGCCACAGTGG
>DAON01000068.1:0-8801 GCA_002501885.1 Euryarchaeota archaeon UBA220
GACAAGATGGTCAAAGGACCGTTTTGGCATTGGACCCACAACCATAACCTAACCGAGGTTAATGGAAAGACAGAAGTTGTTGATGATGTTACTTACCAAGTCCCATTCGGACCATTAGGGAATCTGGCTGATACAGTACTTGGAGGGATGTTGGTAAAGAGTCGTCTCTCAAGGATGTTCAAGGCTAGAGAATTGAGACTACAAAGAGATCTTGAGAGACATTCCGACTTCTCACAACAGCCTCGAAAGAAGATATTAGTCGCTGGTTCTTCGGGTATGATTGGGACTCAATTGGTCGCATTCCTAGATACCGGTGGGCATGAGGTCTGGAGGTTAGTCAGGAGGACTCTAAAGCCGGGTGCCAATGAGATTCGGTGGGATCCAGAGAATAATGATCTAGATCCGAATCTGCTTAGTGGATTCGATGTAATCATCCATCTTGGGGGGGAAGGGATTGGAGATAAGCGCTGGAGTGTCAAGCGAAAGAAGGCAATCAAAGATAGTCGGGTCGACAGCACAAAACTACTGTCCGATGCAATAGCATCTCTAGATGAGAAGCCGGAGGCGTTTATCCTAGCCAGCGCTATAGGTTGGTACGGAGACAGAGGGGATGAGGAACTCAATGAGACAAGTAAAGTTGGAGATGGTTTCCTGCCGGATGTCTGCAAAGAATGGGAGAGTGCAGCTTCAGCAGTAGAAGAAGCCGGGGTGAGGACGGTTTACCTCAGGACAGGTATAGTTCTGGCTGCCACAGGAGGTGCTCTTGGTAAGATGCTGCTTCCCTTCAAGATGGGCGGAGGAGGGCCGATGGGAGGTGGCAAGCAATGGATGTCTTGGATTAGCCTAGATGACCAGATTTACGCTATGAATCACTTGATGATGGAGGAATCATCTAGAGGAGTATACAACATTACTGCCCCATACCCGGTCAGACAACGCAGGTTCGCTAAGGTTCTCGGTAGCGTACTTAGGAGGCCTGCATTCATGCCTCTGCCTCGATTCGTAATCAAAATTCTATTCGGTGAAATGGGAGAAAGATTGACTCTTGATAGCCAGCGCGTGCTTCCTGACAGACTAGTCGAAGAGGGATACAAATTCGTACACGAGAATGTCGAAGATGGCCTAAGAGATTCTCTTGGAATGTGGCGATAATAAAGAATAGAGATTTTCAGATCGGAGTTCTGAATCCCATAGCTCGGACAACGCACCAACCTGTGCGGGCCTCAAATAGAGCGAAAGCCCCACCTACGATTGCCCCTAGGGGCAGTAGCCAAAGAGCATTGAGGCCAGCCCCAACTAGGAGTAGGGATATGGCCAGAAAGACCCCCGTCACTACTCCAAGCATACCAAGTTTGAACCTGACTGCCTTGCCACGGGCATCAATATTGCACTCGAAGACCATGTGTCAAGCGATTAATCTGAGAATAAAAAGGCCTGTTTTCTTCTTAGAGTGAGTAAATCTTGCAAAAAGGACCTATTGCGAGGCTGAAATTGAATCTTTGTGAATCAGCCCGAGTACGGCTGGTGCAAGAACCATGCTGGCCACTAAAGAGAGTCCGATCATGATCGCACAAAACAAGCCGAAGGTCGAAAAGAAGCCCATTTTTGACTGGTTAATCACCATGAATCCGGCAATGTCTGAGATTGCTGAGCCAAACAGGGCTAATCCGGATGCTCCACCAACAGCGGCTATCGAAACATCCGGTGAGGAGCCTTCCTCACGTTCTTCACGATATCTTTCAATAAAGTGTATGACATAGTCAATGCCCACTCCCAGAGACATCGCAGCGATGGCCACTGTGACCATATTCAGTCCATATCCTGCTAGAGAAATCATTGCATACAGCCATATGATGACAACCAGAATAGGTCCAGTAGTGACTGTAGCGATGTAGAATGGTGCGGAACCCCATAGTAACGAGAGTGCGACTGCAAGGATGGCTAATATGGCCCCATATGTAGGGCCGAGGAATAGGTATGCAGCGATTCCGGTAAGTGCGGCGATTGAGCCAATTCTACGAATAGCTACTGCTGGATTCGATATCGTTTCTCTCCATCTTTCTCTTGCGGAAGTCTCCTCTCGAAAACCCCACCACAGAGTAATGGTGCAGAATGCAACTCCGAGCAGGAGGGTTCCCTGCATCTCATCCTGCATTGAGTCAGCAGCGATGAATCTCACTACTGGCTCACCGCTGGGAATCGCCCATGTAATCGGGTACTGTGCATCTGCTGAATCAATTTCTGCGCGCTCCCTCAGCGGATTACGTGCTAGCTCCTGCAACGGGGCCATATCATCCTGCAATTGATTTAGGGCAGGTTCAACCAGTGCAAACTGTTCGGGGCTAGAAATCCCAAATCGGATTGATGCGCGGATGTAAGAGGGGGATTGGCCGGTTTTTGTTAGCCAGGGATTGTCATAGTCTAGGTCTTCTGCTACTTGGATGTACTCGGCGGCGATTGAAGGCGGCATAGCAGGATATCCGCCACTCTCTGGAATTCCTCGAGTCAGCATGTAACCATACAGGAACAGTAAGCAGTCTCGATCGGCTAGAGAGGGGAGGCCGAGGAAGTCCTTGTCACATCCAACCCCGCCGTCATCAGCTTGTGAGTTCCAGCCGGCCTGCTCGAATGGTTCAATGTCCCAAGCCATAGCAGCCTTTGCTAAGACAAGTACACTGTCAATAGCGATGAGTTCAACCTCACCAGTAGGAAGTCGGGAAATCTGGTCAGGATCCCCTGGTTCTCTTGAGTTGACATTTTTTCGTAATTCGCCGAAGGCTGCAATCACTTTAGGGTCGGCCATATCGCCTTCCACTAGGATGAAACCAGGTTCGCCTTCATCGCTGAATCTCTCATTGACCAAATAGATTCCAATAGCAAGATCTGATTCGGTCTCAATGAAATCTTCGACCTGAAAGTCGCCTTCAAGAGATAGCATCATCGGTATTGCCAGAGCGGTAATCAACACAGTTAGAACGGCGATGAAAGGGGCTTTACTAGCAGAAGTTGAAGCCAAATTTGCTAGCCACTCTTTAGGGACCATGTGGATGATTCCCTCTCTTTCCTCCTCCAGTTTTCCCTTCGATTCCATCCACTCATCGACATCGTGCCTGAGTAGTGGAACCCAGATTCCTGTTAGGATAAATGCGGACAGGACACCGAAACCCGCCTCGATACCAAAGGAGCGTAGAGCGGCGATATCAGAAGTAAGATTGGCGAGGAAGGCAACGATAGTTGTGGTAGAAGTCAGCATGATTGCTCGGCCCACTCGTGTTACCGAAATGTGCGATGCTTCCTCAGGGGTGGCTCCGTTCCTTCTTTCCTCCTTGTAACGATGTAATGCGTGTAGACTGTCGTCTATCCCCAATGCAAGTACGAGTATTGGCAGTAAGTTAGAGAATTGAGAACGGAAGATGACCTCAAACCCAATCTTCTGTCCAATGATAATTGCCCATCCGATGAAACCCTGCATCCACAGCAGAGACAGAGTCAAACCTACTGCTACAATAGCCACATCAGAAACCCTTCTTAGACTCAGCCAGAGCAGCAAGGTGACTACCAATGCCATGATTCCAACAAGATATATGCTAGAGAGTAACTCGCGATTAATTTCTACATTTATGCCCTCAGCAAGCATCAGTGTGACGACCATTTCGTCGGTGGATCTGAGGTCTTCTTCAAGAGCTAGGTATAGCCATTCCATTGCGCATAACTTCTCGCCTTCTGATGCTCTCTTTCCACATTCTTCGACTGAGTTTTGTATTGGGTCTGTCTGAAGTGTTACCCCTTCCCAATAATATCCGAATTCTGACTCTGAGTCGAGCCAGGAGTAGGTCCATCCAGCCTCCTCGATTCTCTCACGCTCGAAGTTAATTAGTAGCCATGCCGAGGAGGCTGACCATCTTCCTGGGCCCCATTCATCAGCGACTATTGTGCCGTCCTCGAGTAATTGGTGACCATATGGACCAATGACATCACTAGTTGGATCCGGGGTGAATGCGCGGTCATTAGAAAGTAACCTCAGAAAAGCTCCAGAACTATAGTTGGAGAGTCTGTGGGCTGCGAGGTCGATATGAGCTTGGGTCAGATTCTCATCATCGAAAGAGAGGCACTCTAGCTCACCACAGTCTGTCCAGTTGGTAGAAGGTTCAGTCATCAGCAAAGTATCAGGGTCTATTCTTGGGCTAGTCAGGGAAGATTGGCCCGACATGAAGGAACGGAAGTCGGTAGCTAAATCGTAGACTCCGACTACAGGGGCTCCCGTAATTTGGGAGACGAATGGTAGGTAGAAATGTGAGACTTCGTGATTCCTGAGGTATTGTGCTTTGGTGTCAATCTCTCTCAGAACTGAGAGATTGAGAATCCCTCCGTATGGGTCCATCACGCCCGCGCCGTTTCCAGTATATTCTGCAATCATAGAAGCATCAGAGTCTGACTCGCCGAAGTGACTTGGATCTCTCAGATAGATTCCGAAAGCCTCGATTCCACCAGCAGCAGAAAACTCTTCCATCAGAATATCATTGGCATCGAGCTCGGGAGACTCGAGATCGTAAGACTCGATGTCTATTGGGCTGAATGTAGCGGAGATTCCAGGAAGCATTAGCAATGACATCATGAAGACGACGAGATGGGTTTGACGACGCCTAGGAACTAGGAAGTCGGCTACATTAGAGAAGTCCCGCACGAATCCGACTCTTGAACTTCGTATTTGATAGGTTTCTAAGTCTATAATCCGCTGTCTCTGAGTCTCTCAAGTGCTTCTTTCTGCTCTGGAGACAATTCGTCAGACTCGGCTAGAATGAACTCTATGTCTAGAGGGCCACCAGAATGTCCATGACCTTGTAATCTCCTCCTATCTCCAATTCGAGTGCCTTCCTGTACATCGATTTGTACTCTCTTTCCTGCAGGCGTAGAAATCCTTACCTTACCCCCTAGTAGCAAGGTGGTGATTGGCACTGGAACCTCTTGGACAAGTCTGCCATCCTCCCAACGTCTGCCTTCCTTAGCATCCAATCGAAGTGTGATTAGCAAATCACCCGGTTCCCCCTCAGGGTGCTCATGGCCCATCTTACGAAGACGAAGTTGCTGACCGTGTTGTGCCTTGGGAGGGACCTTTACTGTCAGGGTGCTACCCTTGGTTTGTACTCCGGTCCCATTGCAAGGAGCGCATCGCTTTGAGCGACCGAAACTTGCTCCGTCACACTTGTCGCAGCGCCTCAGTCTTCGGTGGCTGAACCTGACTTCAGTTCCATCTAGAGCTTGTTCGAGCGAGATGTCAAGGCCGGCCTCTATGTCTGCCCCTCTGGGTTTGGGACCGTCTTCACGAGGCGACGCTTGTTGTTGAGAAAAACCACCACTGAATCCTCTGCCGCCCATAAACTGGGAGAAGATATCTCCCAAATCGACTCCTCCGAAACCGCCTCCGAACGGATTTCCTTGGCCTCCACCACCGAACATTTCCTCCATACGGCGGCGTTGGTCGTGCTCTCTTCTGGCCTCAGCCGAGCCTATTGTCTCGTGTGCAGCCTGAATTGCCTTGAATCGTTCTTCAGCCGCAGCATCACCCGGATTGCGATCAGGATGATACTGGCGAGCGAGTTTACGGTAAGAGCGTTTGATTTCAGCATCTGTAGCGTCTTTTGAGACCCCGAGAACACGATACGGGTCCTCACTCATCAGTGCTTGTCGGCAGTGGGAGAGTCTTCAACCTCTTGACACTAAAGCGATGTGATAATGAGATTGGGTCTGTTCGAGGTATCATGGCAGTTGGCTGGGCAGTATTCCGCAACTATGTTGGGCACGCGAAAGAGATTCTAGGAGATGTAACCGATTATCCTCGATTCTTCCTGATGCCTCCAAGCGCTTTAGTCGAGGCGGATCAAGAAGGTAACAATGTAATCGCCCTGAGTTCTGCTGAGGACCATATTGACCATGAAGTCGAGTTGGTAATCAGACTTGGGGATGACCTCATGCCTGCAGAGATGTGTGTTGGCAATGATACTACTAACAGAACTCGCCAAACTCTCGCCAAGAAGAAAGGTTGGCCTTGGCTAGAGGGCAAGGGATTTGCTGGATCGGGCGTATTAGGAACCTGGACTGCATGGAATCCTAGTCCGGTAGAAATTGGTCTGTCTGTCAATGGTGAAGTAAGGCAGCAGGCATCTACTGAACTCATGGTTCACTCTGTGGAATCAATTCTATCTCACCTCAAAGACTGGTACGAATTGTCCCCTGGGGACCTCGTCTGGACTGGTACTCCAAAGGGGGTAGGGCCCATGTGCGAGGGCGACCAAGTGGAGTGTTGGATGAAGAATTCGCAAGGCAATATAATCAGCCATTTACAGGCAGAATGTGTGGTTTAGCCTTTTTCTGTTTTCTAGGTTGGGTTGAAAAGAACGATGTGAATCGGCAATCATGGCAGGGTTGTTTGAGTCAGACTCGTACATGATTAGACAAAAGGTGCTGAAACTCTTAGGCGAGGAATTTCACATATATTCAGATAACTCGATGAAGAATATGATTGGTTATTCCAAGCAGAAGGCGCTGAAACTGAAAGAAGATATCAGAGTCTATTCTGATGAGCAGAAGACGGTAGAATTGTTGAGAATAAAACAATCAGGTATGTTGGATTTCAAGGGTAATTTCGAGATTATCGACGGCCCATCGGGTCAAAATATCGCCTCAATCAAGAGGAAAGCCCTCATGTCAATCGGTAAGGATTCGTACAAGGTCATCGATACCAAAGGTAGAGAGGTTGGCGAAATCACAGAGGATAGTCTTGGACTTGCATTAGTCCGTCGGTTTGTCCCGTTTGCCACTTACCTGATACCGCAAAAATTCGTTATGAAAGTCGGTGGAGCACCCGGTAAGGTGGTCTATTCTCAGACCTTCAATCCGTTGGTTCACAAGTTAATGGTTAGCGGAGTCGGCAGTTCGGGTATCGATCCAAGGATTGCTGCAGCTGGGGCTATTCTACTAATTGCGATCGAGGGTAAGCAGACACAAGCCGGCTGATTTTGAATTGGATTCAGTTGGCGATATAATCAGCAAACTAGTGCATAATGCTTGGTTTAGTAGCAATTAAAAGTATGATTTAGTAGGCTAAATCATGGATATGGACTATGAGTTCGGACCAGCATTTACACTATTGACAGCAAACCTCGGCCCTGGTGAGTCGATTAAGGTAGAACCCGGCGCAATGGTTGCACAATCATTCGATTTGGATATGCAGACTGGAATGAGTGGTGGCGGTGGAATTGGTGGATTCCTCAAGAGCGCGGTAAAGTCGGCATTTGGTGGAGAGTCTTTCTTCCTGAATACTTTCACAGCTGGCCCTAGCGGTGGTTGGATCTCAATGGCTCCTTCCGCCCCAGGAGATATCAACTCCTTCGATATCGAATCTGGTCAGAATCTCTTCATGCAAGGGGGGGCGTTCATGGCCTGCTCTGCAAATGTCAGCTATGACACCCAGTTCCAAGGTGCAAAATCTCTGTTTACTGGAGAGAGTGCGTTCTTCCTCAGGGCATTCTCTGAGGGCGGTCCGGGACAGGTATACTACTGTGCATATGGAGCCATTAAGGAAGTTGAAGTTGCTCCTGATGCACCAATAAAGGTGGACAGTGGACACTTGGTAGCATTTACTGATGGAGTTACCTACAAACCAGCTACTTCAGGTAAATTACTGTCTAAGACAAACTTGTTCGGGGGAGAGGGTCTCATATTGGAGTTGACAGGTTCCGGTAAGTGTTGGATTCAGACTAGAAATCTCGAGTCTCTGGCAAACAAGTTAATTCCATTCATGCCAACGCCTAGCCAGTAAACAAGTTTCTAGAGAAACTTGAGATGGGCCAACTAGTTGCGATAAGCATGGACGAGGGAGTACGCAGAGTCACCGAGACTCGTCTAATTGGCAATGACGGTGTTGTGCAAAGCGGTGACTTCCTTCTACATCCTGATGGTTCGTACACTGCTAGCAAGGGTGACGAAGATGTTGTTGAGACAATAGATGGCTCTTCTCGCCTAGTAACACGCTCGCTACAGAATTGGCATACTCATCTTGCGATGATCCTCAATCGCGGGATGGGAGAGGGTTTGCCTCTGATGGAATGGTTAGAGACTGCAATATTCCCAGTCGAGAAAAATTTGACCGCTGAGTTAGTGGAGATTGGCACTAGGGCTGCAGCAGCTGAGATGATTGCAACCGGGACTACATTTGCTTGTGATATGTACTTCCACACTCAAACCATAGGTGAAACATTAGCGAAAACTGGAGTCAGGGCAGTTTTGTGTGGCCCAATTACAGATGGATTGACTCCTAACTTCGAGCCTGGATCGGGGGATGCATTACGACATATGGAGAGTCTAATCAGAGGTCCATCTCCAAGACCTGGTAGAATCGAATACGGGGTCGGTACTCATTCGGTGTATGTGTGCGATGAGGATACCCTGCTAAAGGGTTCAGAACTAGCAAAGAAAGCTGGAGCTATGTTGCATATTCATACTTCGGAGACCCGGAAAGAAGTTGCGGACTGTCATGCGGAACATGGAATGTACCCAATCGAATATCTCGACTCCATAGGCTACTTCCAAGATGCAGAAGAAGGAGGTACCGTATGTGCCCATTGTGGTTGGGTGACGAAGAAAGAGATGAGGATCCTGGCAGGTCATGGAGTTCATGCTGTTCATTGTCCAACATCCAATCAGAAGCTCGCCTGTGGAGGAACAATGTCCTACCCTGCAATGAAGGAAGCTGAGGTCGATGTCCGCTTGGGAACTGATGGTTCAGCAAGCAACAACTCCCT
>DAON01000068.1:9212-11360 GCA_002501885.1 Euryarchaeota archaeon UBA220
TTGAGACCTGGAAATTGGCAACTAAAGGTTCGGAAGATTGGGTGACTTGGGACTTGAATGATATCAGAATGCGGCCCCGCGGTCGTGATGGAAGGCGTCTACTCTCAAATCTAATCTACAGTGGGGCGCGTTGTCTCGATGTGATAGTCGCGGGCGAGGCACTCAGACGAGAAGGGGTAACTCTGACTGTAGATGAGAATAAAGCTGGTGCTGCTCTTGAGGAAGCTGTCTCTCAATACTATTCAGAAATCTAATGCAAGTGAATTGTAGTTCCGAACAGTATCTCATATACTCATAGGTACAGGCTTAGTCATGAATAACATCGATATTGCAATTGCAATCCTCTGTACTATGCTAGTTGCGTTGATGGCTGTACTGGTCAACAGACAGTTGTATCGCCGTCAGAAGTTCACTACTAGTGACCTGTGGGGAAGCGAGACCAACGGTTCACAAATCTCCGATTACTTTTACACAGAGGAATAGGGAAAGTAATGGATACTAGTCAATTGATTGAACTGGTCTCAAACACCGAATTTGTACACATCCTAGGGGCTGGACTCAATTCAGAAAGGCCGGCCAATAACGCAGTACAGGATCTATCAGAGAGAGGGTGGAATCCTGTTCCCATTCATCCTCGAGATGCTGGAGGGAGTATTGCGGGGCACCCCATTCGCTCAACAATTGAAGATGGAATTCAAACTGACATAGTAGTCTTGTTTTTAGCTCCTGAAAGAGCACGGGAGGTAGTGAAGAAATTGCTAATCACCAACCCGGATTACTCGCCACTAGTTTGGTTTCAGGAAGGTGCTGAGGATGAGGTTGCAGAAAACTGGTTGAATGATGCCGGATGGAATTTTGTAAAGCAGGATTGCATTGTGAGATTTGTGCAAAGGCATGACCTAGTCAGGGAACCGCAAGTCATTCCTTGGTTCAAACAAGTTCAGAGTGATAATGAATCTGGATGTTCAGTATGGAGTGTTCATGAATATCTAGAGGATTGTAAAAAGCCGACAACGGAACTTGAATGGGTTGGCGATTTACGCGATCTTGAAAGTTCTTACATGACTATTCCAAACTACATTCGAAGCCTGAGAAAAGAAGGCGAGAGTCTCGAAGAGTGTGCTAGAAGATTGGCAAATTAATCTGAATCATAAGAACCGTAGGAAGAAATATTGGTGTCTAGCGACAGCCGATACTGTGGGCGAAAGGAAGTGTGCATTCGAAGGTTGTAATGCCCTAGAGTTTAGGACAACCGGATATTGCCTCCGTCATAAGGGAGGTTTGCCAGAAGAAAAAATTGCTTATTCAGGAACGCCTGATGAAGATGATCAAGAAATCATACCAGATCCTTTGTTGATTCCTAAGATTGCTTTGGCATATGTGCCATTTGTGGTTTTTTTGTTATTTCTGACATCATTGGGCTCAGACGCATTCGCCGGATACTATCTCTTCCTCAATAGTGGTGCGTGTCTACTTCTGCTACTGCCGCTATACTCGGTCTATCTAGTCAGGCTTACTTGGCAACGATACAAAGATGGGACGCTCACCTTGTCTGTTTTGATATTCCATATTCTCTCGTTCATTGTGCCATTATCGTGGTTGTTTGCTGTGGGATCATTTGGTGGCTCTCCTGCCTGAAAAAGAAGCTCCGGTTTTGCGGGCATAAGTTTCCCTAGGGGAGACGATGCCCTCGAGTGCCACGGAATGGCGCAAATATCGGGCCAATCCACCTTACCGAACCTGCTTTCTTAATCAGTTCCGCGGCGTATTAGAGCTATCACTGAATCCAAGTAGGCCCGTGTTAGGTGCGCAAGTATTCTGATCCACAATAACGGTACTATGATAATGAGTGGATAGAGAATTAATTCCTTCAAACCAATGTCAAGTGCAGACCAGCCAGTAAGGAGGACGGCTCGATTTGGGTCATTAGGGTCTACATAAACGGTAATCGATTCTCCCGGAGGGTAGTCGTCCGCGTTGGGACGACCGGAGCCACAGTCTGCCGCATCATACGTGCTACTATGCAGAGAATGACTAATCATGTCGCCACTGTACGTCTCATTCTCGTAATCATACTCATATTCGATCCATAGGCAGTAGGTGGTATTCCCATCAGATTCGCGATAAGAGTCCACTCCGCTGGCGATG
>DAON01000068.1:11625-11782 GCA_002501885.1 Euryarchaeota archaeon UBA220
TTCTCGTAACCATACTCATATTCGATCCGTAGGCAGTAGGTGGTATTCCCATCAGATTCGCGATAAGAGTCCACTCCGCTGGCGATGATTGTCCCACTCACCGGGGTCCAGTCCCTCGCGTCCAAATCTGCCCTAGCATCATCTACAGCGTCAGCAA
>DAON01000081.1 GCA_002501885.1 Euryarchaeota archaeon UBA220
GTTCGAACCCCGTCAGACCCGCCATTACATCTCTCTCAACCGAGCAACCTATACCTCCTAGCCTATACGCAGAAAGGAGCACCTATGAGTAAGGAGTACTGGATAGGCGATGTCAATTCTGGGTTGCATGACGACTCCGAGGTCGAACTCAAGGGTTGGGTGCACCGAGCCAGAGGCTCAAACAAGATCTGGTTCATGGTCCTACGCGACTCCACGGGTACAGTCCAATGCGTTATCAAGAAGGATGCCGTAGGTGAAGAAAACTTCGAATCACTAAGAAATGCTCTGATTGAATCAAGCGTTATCATACGAGGAATGGCTAATCCGACCGACCGAGAGCACGGACATGAAATCCAAGTCACTTCGGGAGAAGTTGTCGGACCAGTAAATCCAGACAGGCCATTCCCTATTACAGAATCAGCCATGGCCGAGTCCGACGGAGGAGAAACTGAGTTCCTACTCGACCATCGCCATCTGTATCTCCGTACTGGCAGAATGACTACGATGCTCAAACTACGTTCAACTGTGTTTGGTGCAATCCATTCTTATTTCAGAAACCGTGATTTTATCGAGTATCAGGCTCCAAATTTTGTAGCAGGAGCAGTTGAAGGAGGCTCGACTCTGTTTGAGGTCCCATACTTTGGGCGCAAGGCATACCTAACACAGTCATGGCAACTCTATGCTGAGGCGGCTATGCCAGCTCTCGAGCGTCTTTACACAATGGCCCCTTCATTTAGAGCCGAGAAGAGCCGGACTCGGAGACATCTGACCGAGTTCTGGCATGCAGAAATGGAAATTGCATGGGCATCTAATTCTGAGGTCATGGAGCATGGTGAGGGTGTGGTGCGCCACATTGCTAGAACGCTACTGGATGAGAGATCAGATGAACTCACAAGCCTAGAGAGGGACTTGGACCTTATTGCACGATATGCGGACAGTAAATACCCAAGAATGCGGTACGATGAGGCTATTGAGATTCTTCAAGAAAAGGGCGTCGAAGTCGAGTGGGGTCAAGATCTGGATTATTCAAAGGAGAAGATTCTTACTTCCGATTTTGAAGTCCCTCACTTCCTGACTCATTATCCTCGAGTCGCAAAACCATTCTATCACCGTCCTGACCCTGAAGATTCGAAGTATGTACTGTGTCACGACCTGTTGGCACCTGAAGGCTATGGCGAGATTATCGGCGGCGGCGAGAGGACTTGGTCTGAGGACGAGATATTGGAGAGGATCAAAGAAGAAAACGCCCCCATGGAGGCTTACGAGTTCTATGTCGATATCCGACGATATGGAGGAGTGCCTCATGGCGGATTCGGTCTAGGAGTTGACAGAGTTTGTACATGGCTTGCAGGAGCTGAGCATATTCGCGAGGCAATCCCATTCCCGCGAGATAGTAGAAGAGTCACGCCGTAGGCGTGCTCTGCGAACACTCATACGAAGGCATCCTCTGGGTTGGTCATGGACGATTGGCGCGACCTCGATCTTGCCAACCCAACAGACGAGCATGCCATGCTCAGGCAGATGGTACGAGACTTCGTTGCCGATGAAGTCGAGCCGCAGGCCCTCGAGTATGACAGGGATGAGAAGTTCAACGCAGATTTGTTCAAGCGACTAGGGGAGCAAGGGATACTTGGAATCTCAGTCTCTCCAGATTATGGAGGAGCTGGGATGGATGCAACTGCTGTTGCTATTATCAACGAGGAATTATCCTATTCTGACCCCGGACTATGTCTAGCATATTTGGCACATGACCAATTGCTTGCCAACAATCTTGCTCACAATGGTAGCGAGGAACAGAAAAGCAGAATCTTGCCCAAATTGTGCAGCGGCGAGTGGATAGGATGCATGGCCATGAGTGAGCCCGGATACGGAACGGATGTTTTGGGAATGCAGACCACTGCTACTGAGAATGATGATGGGTCATGGACAATCAATGGCAGAAAGATGTGGATTACAAATGGAGCCGTCGATGACGAGGGCACACCTGCAGACATTGTTTGGCTATATGCTAGAACAGGAACCGACTCGAAGGGTAGGGCCGAAGTCACCACTTTCATCGTCGAGAAGGGTATGCCTGGTTATTCGGTAGGGCAGAAGATCGATGACAAGTTAGGAATGAGGGCTAGTAATACTGCAGAACTAGTGTTTGACGACTGCGTAGTCCCTGCTTCAAATGTGGTCGGAGGACCAGGCGAGTCAATGATTCACATGATGAGAAACCTCGAACTAGAGAGGATAGGACTAGCTGCCATGGGATTAGGAATCGCTAGACGATGTTTGGCAGCCATGAATCAGTACGCTGGAGAGAGAGAAGCCTTTGGCAGGAAGATTCGCGATTTTGGACAGATACAGAGGCACATTGGTGAATCATGGGCAGAATATAGGGCAATGCGCGCATATGTCTACGACACTGCGCGCGCTACCGATTTGTCTATGTCCGGAAACAGGCTAGATTCAGACGGTGTCAAACTGTTTGGAACCACTGCTGCCAAGAACATCGCAGATAGGGCAATACAAGTCATGGGAGGATATGGCTATGTGGGAGAATATACTGTTGAGAGGCTATGGAGAGATGCCAAACTACTGGAGATTGGCGGCGGCACTCTCGAGAGTCACCAGAAGAATATCACTCGCGACCTATCGGATGATTCAGGACCCATCGAAAGTTAGTGGTAGTCCCGCCCGGATTCGAACCAGGGTCCCCGGGACCAAAACCCGAGATGATGGACCACTACACTACGGGACTTCGAACAGATGGCGGAGTACCTATGCTATTGAATTGACTGGACAGGCAGGCGACAGCATCAAAGGTTCTACGAGTGCCCTTTGTTACATGCGTGAGCGTTGGGCACTGCTGTTGGCAATTCTAATGCTGACATCTCCGGCTTCCGCATTGGTAGCCGGAGATAACACTCAATCTAATGGTCCAAGCAACCAAGATTACATCCCAGTAAACTCTCTTTCGGAGCAATCAATTGAAGCTCTGAATTCTCCTTGGATAGAATCCAGCTTATTCGATAGAATTGATTCGGGTAGTGAGAATGTGAGGGTGACGGTGATTACACGCTCGCTATCAGTACTCAATCAATGGCAATTCAATCATGGAGCTATTGAGGAACAGAAGCCAGCCAGAATCGGAGAATCAATGATCTCTCTAGATCCCGCCGAAGGAGTCAATCATAGGACCTTCTGGATGAACTCTGAGATTTTCCATAAACTCCCTGGTGTGCCTGGAATCATCGCCATTCTGGATGCTCAGAACTCACCAGAGCCCTACGGCACGGACCCATTCGCCACACCTCCTGGATTTAATCCAGAGTCGGTGAGAAGCGGCGAAATTCACGGTGCAATAGGAGCATGGGAGAGAGGCTATACTGGAGAAGGCATGGTCGTGGCTGTTGCAGATACAGGAGTCGACTTTGCCCATCCTGACCTTAATGGTACACAGGCAAGAGTATCCGATTCCAAATCGCCTTACTTCGGCTGGCCCTTGATGTTCGATCACAACAGTATGTATTACTGGTTAGTTAATGGTGAAGCATATCCTTCTAGATCTACTTGGTATGCCGACACTTCTACGATAGATTACGATAACAATACAGATGGTATTCTCGATATCTCAGGTTACAATATTACGGGGGTAAACACATCTCTGTCCGGCGAATACCACCTTGGAGAGCACCCCGATTCAACTCTTCGTAACAAGGCTGGCGGGGATGTGCCAATACTAGTTGTGGATGATAGGGTGTCTGGATTGTACGAGACAGTCTATCCGGATATCAACCGAGATGGCCATTTCCAAAACGATGTTCCTATGAGGCCGGGCGAGGAGACCGCAGGCCTAGATACCGATGATGACGGTTTGTGGGATATTTCCGCAGGCCTAGTCTATTGGGTGGCTGATGGGACCAACGGTGTTCCTTACTCTGAAACATACGCGCCCCGCCACGGCTACAACAACAGAATCCCGGGCGCAGGTAATCTGACCCTATTCATGCTCGAGTCGGGCAGCCATGGGACATTGTGTGCAAGTGCCATCGCAGCTCAAGGTGTAATTAGTGATGGAAAGGTTCTGGGCATGGCTCCTAATGCCACCATTTCTTCAATCGGCAATCACTACTCAGGCGGTCACTCGCTGGATGGCTGGAGATTCATCGCAGAGGGCTATGATGGAGTAACAATCACACAAGGAGACCAGCCTCACATAGGTTCATTCTCGTTTGGGTATTCTTCGATAGACGAGGCCGGAGCCGACGGGTATTCGCTTTACCTAGACTGGTTGACTCGTATCTACAATGATAACGCATCATACTCTGTTGCCATAGGCAACGGAGGACATGGCTTCGGTACCGCAAAGGTGCCCGGGGCAGCCCATGGAATCTTTTCCGTGGGCGCATTCAGCAGCCGTTCTAGCGATTCATGGGGGCAGAATGCACCATGGTCGAATCGTGGCCCTAATGTAGTCGGTAGGATGGATCCAGACATCGTCTCTGTTGGATGGTCGGCTACAGGCGATATCCCCCTCAATTCTAGGAACAATGCAAACTCCGCATGGAGTACATGGGGAGGTACTAGCCTAGCTACACCTATCGCTGCTGGCTTGATGGCGCTGGTGGCCGAGGCTTGGCAGGAAAATCTTGGAGATTATCCCGGCTCACAGGAATTCAGGGACTTCGTATTGTCAACTTCTGACGATAGAGGATACGAGCCATTTGTACAAGGAGGTGGCTGGTTTAATGCCTCACGCGCCACGGCTACCCTAGACGGGGCAAATGGAACTTGGTGGGCAAGTCCAGCCCAATGGAATAGTGGAACATTCCAAGGTAAGCACAGAGATGCCAACATCAATCTCATGCGACCAGGTGAATCCCAAAATGTAGGGCTAGAATTCGAGAATTATGGAGGAACCGATGTGTTACTCAGATTCACGCCAACAGAATTCACGCCACTAGAGCACACTGTTCATGTTTGGGAAAGCCTCGGCAATGGTAGCGAAGGTGGAGTAAACGATACTTGGGACGGCCATCAAGGAGACAGACCGGACCTATTGATTCCACTACATATTTCGAATGGTACGGAGTATAATTTACCCTTGGATACTATACAACTTAGGGCTAGGGCGACCATAGAGTATTCTGCATTCGACGGCAATCAGGATAGATCTTCCGAAGAGCGAGTATTTCTACAAATTTACCGATGGACCGACGAAGACGAAGATGGAGTATATGTCGAGGACTTTGACAACGATTCAATGGTTGACTCTGATGATTGGACGGAGTCGGACGAACTAGAAGAGGTGACCTACTGGTGGAGCAACGGACCAAATGCAGAAGTCAGAGTCGGATTACCATTTGAAGATGCGAGAGATGGATTGTTCTTGGGCGTATGGAATTACAATGGGCATGTCTCAGATGATCCAGTCAGAATCGAAGTAGATTGGACAGCATTCGGAAGTGCAGGAAATGACTGGATTACGATTCCATCGACTACAGTTATTCCCGCAAATGGCTCCACATCTATGCAAATGACAGTATCCGTTCCAACTGACGCAGAATCCGGACTTCATCAGCATGGGGTGCTAATTGAGTCATTTGAGATTGACCAAGGAGGAAATCTGACCACAACTATTCCTCAGAGAAACTGGACATTGCCAGTAGTCACCAATGTACCTTGGATAGGGCCATTCTCTCTAGAAGCAAAACCATTGGATGGAAATGTCTCCAATCAGACACTGTACGATGAATCGTGGATTAGTGGAGCTACACGATGGGACTGGAGGGCAGAGAGTGGTGACTGGCGATTCCTAACGGTCGAGTGGCCTGAGGAGTGGGATACGGGAGGTACTGCAATTCTAGATGTCGATTGGGATGATAATCCATACACCGATATCGATGTCCTGTGGCTTACTGAGACTCCGCATTATTATTCAGAAGACGACCCCGACTCTTACGGAGACTCTACTTTCACAATTGAATCTCGCTCGACAAACAATCACGCCGGAAGCGGATCACACAATTGGGGCACTTTCACTGATACTTCGCGTGAGATGTTCGCAGTACCGGCCAATCAGGGTGTACACCAACTAGTCCTTCATACGGCTCTACATGGGGTACCTACAAACGACAACCCGTTAAATGTCTCAGTAGGTTATCTTGCGGCCGAGGAATCTGGATTCCAGAAACTAGTTACAGACTGGTCCGAAGGCAGCGGTGTTGATGCCGTCCATGTCGTTTCAACTATCCCTCTGAATGTCGAGTCTGTATCTTCCTATGGCTGGAGCCAGCCAGCATATTTCGACAACGAGACCGCATTTCAGGATGTTTCAGGAGACAAGATGACTGCATCTTGGTGGCACAACATGACCATTGAGAACTCAACTGAGATCGAAATCAAGATGAATGCGCATGATGATGCAGACCTAGACCTCTATTTGTTCAGAGACGCCAACGGCGACGGGAGCTTCTCTTCTAACGAGGAAGTAGGGCGTTCGTGGTCAAGCTCATCGTCCGAGAGCATCAAAATCACTACACCTGAAGACGGATTTTACGCCGTAGCCGTACACGGTTGGTCGGTGCCAAGTGGGACCGTACAGTTCTGGATCGACATCGATGTAATCGGAGGAGATCAACTGTCAATTACGGACAATTTCACCATGACTCCTGGTGAAATCACAGCCCTCTGGCCCAATGGAAGTGAAACTCTAGCAGGACAGGTCCCAGCATCTGCTTTCCAAGTCAATCTAGCCTATGAGCGCCCAGCTCACGCAGGAGTCTGGACAGGCCATGTTGAAATCGTGGTGGAGGGTGGAATCAGCCTACGATTGCCATATACTTACGAGTTGGTAGAATTAGATCCAGAGGTTTCCTTTGAAGTGCCGGAGAATATGACCCAAACCAATACTGCGGTTCCAATACAAATTCACGCCCTAGATACGGGCATAGGATTCAGGCTCGATGATCTGAATTGGATTCCTGCCAATAATCAAACCAGCATTCCCGATGCCGACCTAGTAGAAGCATTAGATACTGAACTATCATATCATAATCTGACTGAACTTTGGAATAGCGGAAACCATTTTGCAATTCCAGATAATGTTAGTTTCAGAGAAGTCTGGATTAATGCAACTCTGCCCGAAGTCGAGCAGTGGCACCATTATACTGCAACTCTGAGAGACCGTGCAAATCGATCAGCATCTGCCCATCTCGCAGTTTCCTATGATGTAACGGCCCCGCCCCTAGTACTCTCGGACATACCTTGGATTACAAATCAGCAGAGTTTGACATACACACTGCACTCTGAGCCCGATGCCAGTGTTACTCATTCGGGCAATTCAGTTGAACTGGATGAGAACGGTGCTGCAGAGGTTACGATACAACTTACTGAAGCAGAGGCTAGGATGAACCAAGACTCCACATTCTACTATGTTCATGGAAGCAGTGTATTCGATATCGTGGTGACAGACCCTGCAGGCAACTCCTTCACACGAGAATTCTCAGTGGTCTTCGACCCTACGGCCCCATCTGCAAGTCTAGTCGATGTCACAGATCAAGCCGGTTTCCATTACGATTCAGATAGTATCGCAAATCCAGTCAACCTGTCTCAAGGAGTTGTAACCACAATTATTCCAGTAGATATTCAGGAATGGTGCTTCAAACTCTCCGCTCTAAACTCTCCACACGAACTAGTTCATTGCGAAACATCTCAGATGATTCCGCAACCTAGACTGGAGGATGACCCCGGTCAACCAACGCTAACTGCGCAGTATGGCATTAATACATCACAACTTCCAGATGGAGATTATGTGATGAGTCTTGAGTTAAGAGATTGGGCAAATAATTCTGTAATCGAAACATGGGCCTTCGCTCTAGATACTACTGCTCCTGTAGTTGAGTGGTCAATCAATCCAGGTACAGTGACCTCATTCTTCGACCATAGGCAAGGTCTTTCGTGGCTTGCGACTGAAGAAGTACACACTACTTTCACAATAGATGGTGTGACAATCAGTGAGCGTACCGATGTTACTGGGGGGGCGCTTTTCGAACTCAATCACACGGGCATGCATACAGTGTGTATCGAGGCAGTGGATGGGACTAGGTCCCAAGAGAATAATAACAGATTCAAGGAATGCCGAGAGATGATGCTGGATCCATCAATCTATGCAACGCATGTCTCAGCAGACTGGGATGGTGGATTGATGGCAATCGACATCGTTGAGGCAATAATGCAACGCGGCCCTGATCAGGAGATTTGGTGGAGTAGAATTGGCTCTGATCAAAGAAGCCTGATTGAACCTGGTGCTGCAGTGGTCACACTACCTCTGGAATTAGTAGAAGGGGAAAATCAGTTCTTCATTGAAATCGAGGCATTAGATCATTTCGATAACTACACTTTGTCGATTGTTCGAGACACCATTCCTCCTGCTTTGACCTTGGAGGAAAAGGCCAACAGAACTTCTCCTCTTGAGACTCAAAGAGTAGTCACGGGAACTTGTGAGAGAGGGGCCTCTGTGATGGTTTGGTCCGAAACCGAATCGGTAGATTTCTTCTGTGAAGAAAGCGGACTATTCGAAATCAGAATAGAAATCCCTGATGTGCCTGGGAACCACATCATCAATGCACTTTCGTCAGACGGGGCGAATAATGAGAACTCTGCCTCAATCGAGGTTCTTGAGCAAGAGTGGATCGATTGGGCACTAGATGATGCCAAGGCATCTGGACCTATGCTGTGGTGGTTTTCCCTAGCAGGATTGGTGACGATTCTACTAGTCGTAGTTCCTACAATGGCATTACGTAAAAGAAACTCAACAAGAGATAGGCTGCTCAAACACGGACCCGATATTGACGAGATTATGTCAGAAGTAGAATCTTCAGTCAGTAATGACTCATCCGATGACGATTCCACTGAGTAAGACTCATCCCCCTACTCTCTTTCGAAGATGTATGGAAATCACTAGGATAGGCGTCATCGGCGCCGGACAGATGGGCAATGGCATAGCACAGGTAGCAGCCTGCGCTGGCTACCAAGTAATGATGATCGACATCGAGCAGTCATATGTGGACAAAGGAATGTCTTCGATCGAGTTTTCCCTGTCAAAGCTAGTTTCCAAGGATAGGATGAGCCAGGAAGAAGCGGACACTGCTCTTGCACTCGTGAATACATCCACAAGCAAGGAGGCAGCATCTCAATGCGACTTGGTCATAGAAGCAATTCCAGAGATCCCTGATCTGAAATTCTCAATCTTCTCTGAATTGGATGGAATCTGCAAAGATAGTACAATTCTCGCTAGTAACACATCTAGCATCAGCATAGATGAGATTGCCGCTGCAACAAATAGGCCCGACAGGGTTATTGGAATGCATTTCATGAATCCTGTACCGATAATGAAACTAGTTGAGATCATTAATGGTTCACAGACTTCTAACGAGACCAACTCCGCTGTTGTAGAGGCCGCAGAAAGAATGGGCAAGACTGCACTTTCATGCAACGATTCTCCTGGCTTTGTAAGCAACAGGATTCTTTGCCCTATGCTAAATGAGGCTATACTGACTTTGCAAGAAGGAGTGGCGGAGCCAGAGGCGATTGATGGAATCATGAAACTCGGGATGAATCATCCGATAGGCCCTCTAGCTCTGGCAGATCTAATTGGTTTGGACACAGTCCTCCACATCATGAATGTCCTACATGAGGGTCTTGGCGAGGACAAATACGCTCCCGCGCCACTGCTAATCGAAATGGTAAACGAAGGTAAAATCGGCCGTAAGAGCGGTCAAGGATTTTACGAATATTGACCAACAAGGGTACTGGAAAGGTGCATTTTACACACTAACGCATCGTGCGAAAGTTCAAGCCTATGCGCATGCCCCTACGGGCATGACCAGCCGATACGCTGCATCTACGATAACAGCCCTGATACTGGTCTCTTGCCTATCTGGAGTTGTTCTAGCAAACGACGCCGGTTCAGGAGGAGATGCAGGAGGATCCACATCAACAGCAGTGTGGCTGCCAGCTACTGATGCAACATATTACGGGAACCTTACATTCAACGCTTCAGGATCAGGTGATGACGAAGACTACTATGGAGTCAACATGTCAAACAATACCGGAATAGCCGTACAGATTGACTATCCCAGCTCTACAGATTTTGACCTTGCTCTATTGAACTCCGGAGGAGGCTACATTGACACTAGCGTAAGTACCGGCACTACTGATGCAGTAACCTCTAACGGTACAAGCGTTGGTGGCAACACTGTATACATCTGGGTTGACAGATACTCCGGCTCAGGACAGTACACAATGCAAATTTGGATATTCTCCACTAACTCTTCCAGCGGAGGCGGAGGAGGAAACTCAACTCAGAACGATGCAAATACCGGCGGCGATGCATCAGATGTACAATCCACCCCAACATTCCTGAATGCGACGAATGCAACTTACTACGGCTTTGTAGACAACTCGGCGGACGAGTACGATTGGTATGCTATCTCGATGCCAGCATTCCATTCGATTAACGCCAGCCTTTCTTGGAATACATCGGGCGTCGATCTCGACTTACATCTGTTCGACGAGAACGGCTCCTACATTGACTACAGCTATTGGGACAACCCAGAGAATGTTAGTAGTGGAAACGCAGCAATTGGAGGGACAAATGTCACACTCATGGTACGCGCATGGTCAGGAAGTGACAATTACACTCTCGCCTTGACTTTCGATAACATCTCTTCATCTCCTGTATACAATCAGAATGATGCTGGGACAGGGGATGATGCCTCCGATGACTACAACAATCCAACTAGTATCGTCACATATGTTGGCCAAAACGACTTCAGTGGCTGGGCATCATCTAGTGCAGACGCTGTAGATGAATACACCACAGCAATCCCAGTTGATCATGGAATCACTGTATCTCTTTCCTTCGATACTTCGGATGCTAATTTCGATTTAGCGATGGCTGATATGCAGATTAACATCATCGACTCATCTTCGTCTTGGTTCTCTAGCCCCGAGGAAGTAACTACAAATGGATCAGGATACTATGTCGGAGGTGACAGTGTAATCATCGAGGTTTACGCTTCTTCTGGCGAAGGAGACTATAACATGACAATTTGGATTTTCACACTTGATGCCGATGGTGACGGCTTCTATGATGAGGACGAGGTAGCGTGTGGATCCGACCCAGATGACGCCTCGAGCGTACCTCAAGATACCGATGCGGATGGCATCTGCGATTTATTGGACAATGATGATGACGATGACGGCTACGATGATGCCAACGATTCATTCCCTCTCGATAACACCGAATGGGACGATACTGATGGAGACGGAGTAGGCGATAATTCGGACGAAGACGACGATAACGACGGTTGGACAGATTCTGATGAGTACCAATGCGGAACCGACCCATTGGACTACAATAGCCAGCCTCTAGATACCGATTCTGATGGGACTTGTGATGTAGTTGACACAGAC
>DAON01000104.1 GCA_002501885.1 Euryarchaeota archaeon UBA220
GAGAATTCCCTGAAGCCATAGAGGGGTTGCCGGAAGAATATAGGTCGAAAACCGTGGTGATGTACTGTACTGGAGGTATTCGCTGTGAGAAGGCATCTGCAGTTATGCTGAAGGCCGGATTTGATGATGTTCGGCAATTGGAAGGGGGTATTCTTGGCTACTTCGAAGAGTGTGGAGGAACGCATTGGAACGGTGACTGTTTCGTATTTGATCAGCGAGTGGCTCTAGACCATCAGCTCGAAGAAACTGAGATTGTAATGTGCTTCAAGTGTCGCGAGCCTCTTTCTGCTGATGAGCAAAAGTCCAAGCAATATGTCATCGGACAGTATTGTCCTTACTGCATCGAATCTTGATTATGCAAGTCGCCCTAATGATTCCAAGTATTCTGCAGCCAAGGCTAGTGCGGCATGACATCCTTCTATATCGCCTGATGAGAGGGTTGTCGCTGCATCAGCGACCGTCTTCTCGGCTTCCATCCTGGAGGTATCGCTAGGCCCGATACCAGCAGAATCCAATTTGGATCTGAGGTTTTTCCATTCTTCTTCAACGAAACGCACCAACTCTGTTACCTCTGAGATACTGTGCTCATGCGCCTGTAAGTCGGAAGTCAGAGATTGCAATGACTCTGCAGCATTGATCCAATCGCCTGTGTCAGCACTTTTGGATACCTGATCCATTCTGTCCGACCAATCTTGCTTGGAAGCCTCGGGGAATCTTACCTCAATCTGCTTCTTCTGACGTAGAGCTCGCTGAACCTCCTGCATTGCTTCGGAAGTCGACCTTACATCTCTGAGTACGCTATCTGCTAGTCCCTTTGCTAATGCAGAGTCGCCTGATTTCAGGGCATTGCGGGCCTGTTCAAGTCTATCCTTGGTTGCAATCTGTATTCCTCCTTCTACAGCGGCAACAGCGTGCTCAGCATCATTTAGCGACTTGATTGCGGCCTCGTCAGTCGAACCCATACTCTCGATGTGGGCTGGGATTGAAGAAGCGATGTGTAGAGCTTCTACGGGATCTTCTGCCTCCATCGCCTCCTTTGCTGAATTGAGGATTGCAATCACCCCCTCGGCCTGATGTCCAGAGTGTTCGGCTATGGCCGCCTCTGCGACAACAATCGAATCAAATGCTACTTGCCAATGCTTCTCAACTATCTCAGACTTTGACTTGGCTCTTCGGTAGAGAAGTTCCGCCTCTCTGAAGGATCCTAAATCGGCCTCTCTGTCTCCCAAATCAAATGCTTTCCTCGGCCCTGTCGCTTCTATGGTGATGTTCTCGGCCCTCTCAACGGCTTCCAGAGCATCTGCTCGGATTGCTTGGAGATCTCCTGAGAATGCAGTAATCCTCTCGATTTCATTCTCAGCCTGAGAAATTAACTCCATTCCTTTTTCTGGGTTGCTCCAACCTTCCTCTCTAGCAATTTTTAGCATAGAGGAAGCTTGTTCCATTCCCGAAGAGTTTTCCCTAATGGCGAGGATTCTCGACTCGGCCTGCTCAAGCATCTCAGCAAACTCATTTCTGGCCTCATGATTATCATCCTTAGCGAGTAGATCAGGAATCATTGTGAAGCATGTGGCGGCGAAGACAATAGCCCACAGAATTAGGTCATCACTGAGTGATACTAGAACCGAAAGTGCCACGGCAAGTCCAGCTATGCTGGTCATTCCTCTCCACCTCCTTGTAGAGATGGTTCCCGCCAACTGCTGATTAGTAAACCACCAGAGAAAGGCCGAAACAAGTACCAATATCGCTGCGGCAATTGCCTGATCATTTGGCCCATATGTCACTCCAGCGAAGGCAAGTATGCTAGGCCATGAGATATTTGCCGCAGCAGTCAGTCTAGACCTTTCCTTAGGGCCGAAGAAAATCAAATCTCTCAACATTAAGGCAGAAGTGAATAGAATTACGACAGGGCCGTAAGTCGATAGTGCATCACTCTCCACTTCTACCGTGCGTGTAAGCCACCAACCACCGGCTGCAATGAGCAGAAGAGTGCATGTGAGAGTCAGTCTCTCTACTCTCGTACCGTGTGCTTGAATGGTCTTCTGAGGGTAGTCGGGAAGTAAGACCATGGAGTTTCACCAACAGTCATCGGTCAAGAGTTGTGCGGAGAATTGTTCAGAACTAGGGCCTCATTGACTCGGGGCCCCAAGTACGGTGAGCTATGTATGCGAGAAGTGCCAACAATACCACAACGGCCAGAAGTACCTGCAATGGCATCTGCCATGCAGGTTGTACAATGTAATCATGTTCGATGACTAAGGTTCCATTGCTCTCAGCTTGATCGCTAGTCCAGTCGAACCTCAAGTCGAATTTGTTACTGCTGTTAAGTTCGAGGTGTAACTCTGCAGAGAATAAACCGGTTCCGCCTGAGTTGGCGGCTGCGACCAGTACCTCTTCTGAGCATGTATTTCCTGAACATAGTACACCGGATCCGATATCTCCTCCAGAGTTTTCCATTGTGACAATGATGTTGATGGTCTCGCCCTCAACGAGATCTCCGATAATCGCCGTTTCCATCAACGATATACTGACTCCCAATTTAGGAGAGATCGCTAGGCCCCATGTAATCTGCTCCATATTCTCTTCCGAGTCAATGGCAATCACATGCAGAATGTATGTTCCAGCCTCGGTTATTGGAAGAATGGTCTTTTCGGCATCTCTCCAAATGGCCTGTTCTGCTAGAACTTGATCATTCATTCTAATCTCCCAAATCACATCATCAATTGCATCTAGGTCATCAAAGGACTGGGTCAATGATAGCATGATGATATCTCCCGCCCTAGCAGGTGAGCCTGGAGAAATCGGGGTATCATTAGCGAAAATCTCCGGTATAATTGTCGGTCCTGAGGAATCGGTTACGATGATGGTCCAATCATTAGTCACCTTATTTGATGCATCATCTGTGACTGTCAGAGAGATGCTGTACTCACTGGGAATCTTGGCTTCATGTCGCTCGGTCAAGTTGAGGTGCATACCATTGACTTGGTCTCCTTGGAAGAACCGATCCATGAATTCTAATTGATCGAAGGATGAGTGCCTCCAATTCTCTGACTTATCTGAAGTTACCTCAATTTCCACAGGCTGAGTGCCAGACCAAACAGGACTGGTATCATTAGCTAAGAATCGGAAGTAGAATTCGCTCCCTGAAGGAACTTCAATTATCGGATTGCTACTATCCAACTCAGTTGTTTCCCCATCAATCTGAATTTCGAAAGTTGCATCCCAAGTCGGGCTCTCTCCATCGATAATTATATTCTCGTACCAATTGCTAGAGGATGAGAATGAATCCATGCAATGCATTACGACACTGGCAACTTCTCCATGACTGAAATTTAATTCAGAAGCTGTAAACTCAAGACTATCTCCATCAATGCTCAACATCAGAATTCCATTGTTGTGAACGGTCCACCATTGGGTGGTTTGATCCAACGCACTATCAACACACTCGCCGGAATAATGAGTGGGAGTTTCGAGCGGGATGAATGAGTTCCCTGTCAATCGGGATGCAACAGTCAATGGAGGTGAATTCTCACCTAGTGTGATTCTAATGTCAGAGGCGACGGGTGCTTGATGGCGGAACACTGTGAAGTCACTAGGACCTCCCTCAATCACGCCCTGCATTGCGCTGTATCTGAACTCCCACGGGCTAGGCAGTACAATCCTTAGTGGGATTTCCTCGATGATTCCTCCAACTCTGGGGATGTCGAGGATTCTTGTCGTGCGAGAATCGGTCGTGCCTGTAAGCTCGCCATACTCAACCCATCCCCAACTTCCGTTACTGTCGGATACGGATCCTTCTGCCGGAGGATAGACTATGATATCCAAGTCACGGACTGGAGTCAGTGAACTATAGTCGATTAGGCAGCAGCCAATTGCTTCAGAATCTGAAAGATTCCTCGCACCCATGATCATTTCTACGAATTCGGAAATCTCTGACATAGACAAGTTGCCATCTCCGTTGCCAAGATACTGGTCAATCTGAACCCTGACGCCTAGGTCCCTATTCGGTAACAGGTCAATCCCGTAGTCCTCTCTCATGGAGATATTAGCATACCACTCGGCAGAGATGTTTGAGGCTGGATTTATTGGGCTAGTTATTGTGAGTGTTGAATTTCCTAATATTTCATCGTCCTGAGGTGGCAGAGGCTCTGGCCATTCGAAATCCTGCTCATCAGAATCTAGTGGAGTCGTATTTTCATAGTCAACTGCCATCATCGCTTCGGAGATAACTGACTCCCTGATAGACTGCCAATCTCCATCTGGACGAGTATTTGTGAACATCACAAATACTACTGGTTCTCCGGAATCGGTAACCTCTCTTCTGAAGTTTGTCGAAGAACCTGCAAATGCTCCCCAATGTTGCCAAACATCGACATCTCCTCCGAGGATGAAAATGCCACTACCATACCATGACCCCCATGAATCATATGGATTCTCAATGAAAGATTCAAACGGATTATCGAAGACTTCGTTGTCAGTTGTCCCATCGATATTAGAAATGAATTTTGCATAGTCTGATGCGGTGGAAATCCAACCTCCTCCTCCATCCTTCTCTTCAATCACGAAAGCTCCACAATCGGGTTTAGGAGCTATTGGGAAGACAGGGTTACCATTCTCATCCTGCCCTGATGGGAAGTGGCACAGGCCAGTACCTTCATCGAAGTATGACACCTCATTTTCGGACCGCTGGTCAGGCATTGTCATACCGATTGACATACTTTCTATGCCCATTGGCGAGAGGACATTATCGATGATGTAATCCTCGTATTGCACCCCTGTCTTAGCCTCGATAATCTGACCAAGAATCTGATATCCTACATTCGAGTATTCGTATTGGGTCCCGGGTTCGTATTCCAGAGGTCTCCTCAACGCTTCTGAGAGAATCCGCTCCATAGGGATTGGAGCTAGGTTTCCATTATCGAAGTCATCAATCAGAGACTGTTTGTCAATACACGGATCACTCTGCCAGGAAGCAACCCAACTGTTCCAATGTCGGTATGTTGGATCAACGCTTGGATTGAAACCTGCCCGGTGGTTGAGAAGAAGAGAGACATTGATTTCGTCGATAGAGTAGGATGTAGGGTGATTAGGATAGTCGCACCCCTCAATCTCTGTCGGAAGTAGATGCGGTACTAGGTCGACCATTTTGTCATCCAGTGTTATTGTGCCGTCTTGGACTAAGGTGAGGATACCTGCGGCAGTAACAGCCTTGGACAGGCTGGCAATCCTAAATTTCGAATCAACCGTAACCTCCGAGGACCAATAATTCCCGTCCTCATCAGTTCCATTAGAGGAAATGCCATATCCCTTGTTGAAAACTAGTGAGCCGTTGTACATAACCGCTACTTGTGCACCTGGAATTTCCCAATCTGAGAGCAATTCAGAGATATCTGAGTCAAACTGCGAAAACGGGTCGTTTGGCAAATGTCCAGGTTCGTCTGCAACTGAAGGGACTACGACTGTGGATAGTAGCATCACCAGAGAGAGTATTATTGCTCGAGCCCGCTCTTTCATTCAATCACCCTTGTAAATTATCTGCGACCCAGTCATGTCGATATTAAGAGGAATCCATCTGCCCAAAGATGCGAGGATTTCGCGAATCCCGGTTTCGCAATGAACAAGGAAGAAACCTCCTCCTCCGGCGCCCAGTAGTTTGGCACCACTAGCGCCCGCTGCCATGATTCTCTCATGCATAGCGTCTAAGTCATGTCCCGAAACACTAGCAGAGATTCCTCTCTTTGCATTCCATGCCTCGCCAATCAGTGAGCCAAGTCCTGAGGTATCTCCATTCACTACCATTTCGTATGCTTGGTCAGCCTGTCCACGAATGGTCCGTAGGCGAGCAAATTTGTCCGACTCATCTTCAGGAGTCTCGCTAAGAACCTCTGAAGCACTTCTCGACATGCCTGTGAAGACTAGTGTAAAATCATTCGAGAGTCGTTCAATAATCTCCTCAGAAACATCGATTCTTTCTACAGAGACTCCTTCTGGACCGAATCGAATGGAGTTGACTCCACCATATGCAGCGGCGTATTGATCCTGTCTGCCAATTGGTTGCCCCAAGATATCAATCTCAATTTCACATGCCTCTCGTGCGAGTTGTTCTGCTGAGGCCTCGCGCCCCGCATACGCATGAAGAGCGTTGAGTAGCCCCACTGTTACTGCAGACGAAGAGCCCAGCCCGGTTCCTCTGGAGGGTATGTCAGCGATGGTGGTAATCTCAACACCAGAAGTTACTCCGGTCATCCTCATCGCCTCTCTTGCGAGCTCGTGCTCAAGGTCTTCGAAGTCGTTCACTAACTCCATATTGGAGTACGATAGTCTGACCATGTCATCGAAGCGACTATTCACTATGACGTGGATGTGTCTGTCTAGAGCAAGAGAGACTACTCGGCCGCCTTCGGACTCGGACATCGAGAACGAATCGATATCGGTTCCGCCGCCGCAGAATGAGACTCGGACCGGTGTCCGGCTGATTATCATCAGTTGCGCGGCATAATTACCCCACATCAAGCCGACGGTATCGTGTCATAGGCCCCCACAGGGCCATAGTAAGGCACATAACCCGTACGCTCCCGGCTTCGCTGAGGAGAAGAGATGGGCGACCTCATCACAATGGATGATTTGAGTAACAAGGAGATTAACAATCTCCTAGACAACGCCGAGCGTCTCCTTCCTGTAGCAAAAGGCGATGTTCACCTGCCTCTGCTTGAAGGCAAGGTACTTGCAAACATGTTCTTTGAGAATTCGACCAGAACCCGTATGTCATTCGAGACTGCGATGAAGAGGCTTGGCGGTTCTGTTCTCAACTTCAGTACTACAGGATCATCAGTTGCCAAGGGCGAGACGCTGTATGATACAATGCAGATGATTGATGGTTATGCCGATGTGGCAGTAATCAGACATCCTAGACAGGGTGCCGCTCAATATAGCGCTGATGCAATAGAAATTCCGGTACTGAATGCAGGAGATGGGGCTGGAAACCATCCGACTCAGACCCTTCTTGATTTGTTCACAATAAGAGAGGCCCACGGAACTCTTGAGGGTCTGAATGTGGTATTAGTAGGAGATCTTCGCTACGGCAGAACAGTTCACAGCTTGTCACACGCACTAGTGCGCTTTGGAGCAACTTTGACACTGGTCTCACCAGAATCACTAATGATGCCCAGAGAGATAGTATCAGACCTGAAGAGTCATGGAGCAGAAGTAACTGAGTCTTCCGACTTTTCAGCGACCATTGGAGATGCGGATGTCATCTACATGACCAGAATCCAAAAGGAAAGATTCCCAGACGAGGATGAATACGCCAAGGTTGCTGGAATCTACATGCTAAGTGCTGGTGATCTTGGCGGAGCCAAGAAGGAGATGATTATCATGCACCCTCTACCAAGAGTGGAAGAAATCCATCCAAGTGTCGACTCCACACATCACGCCAGATACTTCCGACAGGCATTCAACGGAGTCGTGGCCAGAATGGCCCTACTGTGCGACTGTCTGGGCGTCAAGGTACCGAAGAAGGTGAAGTAATGAGCGAGATGAGGCGTGTAACAGCGATTTGCAACGGAACAGTGGTTGATCACATTCCAGCGGGACGAGCGGTTCAGGTTCTGAAGATGCTCAGACTTGATATCGGCCGTTCCAATCCAATTTCTCTAGTGATGAATGTACCCAGTGCTAAACTTGGTCGCAAGGATGTGTTGAAAATTGAGGATCGTGAACTCAGCCAAGAGGAGTTGGATAGGTTAGCACTGTTAGCTCCTGCAGCGAGTGTTGCCATCATTAGGAACTACAGTGTTGCCGAGAAGCTCAATGCCGAACTCGGTGATGAGTTAATCAATATCGCACGCTGCTCTTTCTGGAACTGCATCACACAGAACGCTAGAGAACCTCTGCCTCAGAAACTTAGGGTGGTGAATGCCGATCCACTCGAGATCCGCTGCTCTTACTGTGGGCGTGGGCAAGACATGGATGAGATAGTGAATAACATCCTTTGAGATTGGAATCATCTGACCAGTCTTCTTATATTTGGCAGTCTGATAACCAATTCGTGCGTCAGATTATCTCCGTTCTACTGATGGCAATCCTCTTGACAAGCACAATTCCAGGATGCTTGTCTGATTTGCGAGGGGGTGTTTCGCTTGTCGTCAATTACGAACAGACAAATGGAACCGTTGTCGAGTCGTATGTCGATGGCGAACATGTCTCGACAACGAATGCCTCTTTGGAGTTCGATTTCTCCAATACTGAATCAGAGAGTCAAATACTCGAGTTCGGTGTAGATTTTGCTGAAGGGCGAGATTCTATTGCTGTTAATCCTGATACATCTTCTTCTGTCATTGTAGAGTTTTCTAATCACGGAATCTACGAGATAGTAGCCTATGCCATAGATGAAAATAACAAGCGAGAGAGTACCGCTGTAACAATTCGAATTGATTTGAAAATCGAATGGTCAGAACAATCAACTCATGAGCCTAGTGGTTTGTCTATTGACCCAATTCCAAAGCATGGTGGACCCCATCCAGTTGCAATTTTCATCGACTCCACAGTCGAGAATCCAGAACTGATTGAGAACATTGGAGGAGGGAGAGAGGTGGAGATTACCTGGCGACTATACGATCAGGCAGGAGAAGCTTGTCTAGTAAGAAATGGGGTTGTCGAAGAAGGAGGGGAGGCCCATTGGGAAGCTTTCCACTACAATACATATGAAATTCACGAATTGAGAATTAGCTATGAAGAGGGGCAAGATAACATCGATGTAGAACAGTCGATTTCACTCGCTTACGAGCATATTGAATCCGAGCCGAATCCCTGATTCAAAGGGTACCGTTTGATCTGAATTA
>DAON01000010.1:0-213 GCA_002501885.1 Euryarchaeota archaeon UBA220
GAGGGCCTTCCTACTCCTGAGCATATGATTGCTGCATACAAGCAAGCGCTAGACTCTCAAGATAATGGATATGGCCCATCTTACGGTTTGCGCGAACTGCGCCAAGCAATAGCCAAAGCCGAGACTGGCAAGGGATGGGATTGTTCAGAAGATGATGTCTATGTGACTCACGGAGTTACCGAGGCGCTGCAGATTATATTCGCCGCATTCTTG
>DAON01000010.1:529-7940 GCA_002501885.1 Euryarchaeota archaeon UBA220
ATTATATTCGCCGCATTCTTGGAACAAGGTACCAAAGTTCTGGCGCCCGGGCCTCATTACCCTCCTTACATGGCGTACCCGCAGATGTATGGCGCTACAACCGTAGAATACCGCCTCGACCCTCATGATAACTGGAGAATTGACTTCGAAGATATTGCTTCAAAGATGGATGAAAATGTCCGACTCCTAGTTCTCATAAATCCAAATAATCCGACTGGCAATGTTGCTACACCCGCTGAAATAGATTCATTGCTCGCAATAGCAAAAGAATATCCACAATGTACAATCATCTCCGATGAGATCTATGATGGATTAGATTTCACTGGACATATGAGCTCTACTGCATCCCACTCCAATTCCGTTCCGGTGATTACGCTGAATGGTGTTTCAAAGGTATACTTCGCTCCAGGATGGCGTATTGGCTACATGGCATGGCATGACCCCGAGAACCGCCTAGAATTGGTCAGAGATGGTGTCGAGAGACTACTTCGAAGCAGACTGTGCGCATCCACTCCTGCTCAGCACGGCTATTTGGCCGGACTGCTTGATGAGCATGGCTGGCTAGAAGGACATCGCTCACTTGTCAAGGAAAGACTCGATTATTGCATCAAGAGGATCGGCGAAATTGATGGCCTTGAATGCGAAGTCCCGGGAGGTGCATTCTACATGTTCGTTAGAATCACAGACCAGAGAGTCGCTTCGGATAAGCAGTGGGTACTCGACTTACTTCACAGGCATCATGTGCTGGTAGTCCACGGTTCGGGATTCTCTCCAGAATATGGTTCAGGGCACTTCAGGATGGTTTGCTTACCTCCAATTGAGATACTCTCGGAGGCATTCGACAGAATTGAGCAGTTTCTGGGTGACTGATTCATGGGGCTGTTCAATTCTCTAAGGAAGATACTACCAAGGAGAACCCAAAGTGATCCTAAATTGAGATGGGAGTTTCTCTCCGATGGAACATGTGTGGACAATCTGAGAGAACACGAGTCTGCATGGCGAGTAGGGGTTGCTAGATTCGAATCATTACTACAAGGTTTGGAGAAGAGAACAGAAAATAGTCTGGGCAGACGACTCGCGCATGCCGCACTTGAACACGACGAACGAATCATGAGAATGGGCACTCTGTCCAAACCATCCGGGCGAGTTCCAGGAGCATGGTCGGACTACATCTCAGATTGGGGGTCAAGAGGCTTGGGCAGATTTCGATTACTCGACGACGAGCAGGACATCAGAATACTAGCTGAAGCACCAGCTTCTGGCCAGATTTGTGCAGGATCTCTGGCAGCAGCCTGGGAATGTGCTACATCAAGGAGACATCGCTTCACTTGGTCTGACAACTCTGGCGATGGATTGGTTGTATCTTTGACTGAGCAACATTCAGATGTCCCTAGTCCCAAGGCACTGAAAGCTCCGTGGAAAGAATCTACTACGATTGAGAAATATCCCTACGAGGATCAAGATCAATGGGCCAACTTTCACGCCGAAGAGATAGGAACTTGGTCGATTATGGGTGAGCGCAAGATGATGATACATCTTGATTTGATTTTACGATTCGAGGAGTATTGTATCCCTTATGTCAAAGATAACAAATTCCCTAGGTCTGATGACTATACTTGGTCGGGCTTGGAAAACAAACGTTCACCTTGGCTTGGATCTCTTGCAGACTCAGTTAGAGAAAGCTTCGTTTCAGAGGGTCACCATGTACTAGTTCGCGAACATTCGGACTGGATTTCTATAGCACGCCGACACCTTTCCTTACATGGTTTGGGAGGGGTAATAGAATCCGAACAAATAGATGCTCACGGAGGAGTCCGACTAACTTTCTCTGGATTGTTCCATCCTGCTATCGTAAGTGGGACATTACTGGGCTGTTGGGAACGAGCATATGGCAGAAATGGAAAGGCAAATTTCTCACTTATCGCTGCTAAATCAACTTTAGAATTACGCTCTTCAAGAGCCATTGCCGATTGAGGTACCAGGCCCACCACCCGTCAAACATTATATCCGGGCCCAATGTCAAACGAACGGCCCCACAGGGGCCGGGTGAGTTTCAATGGCTCTGAATCACAACCAATATGCAGTTCTTGCAATCACAGTCACACTCTGTTTGGCGGGCTTCTATACCATTATCGACGCAGGTCTTTCGACCACCAATTCAGGAGGTTTCGAAGAGGCATCTGAAGACATAGAATCGTCTGATGACGAGATCCATAGAGAAGGTCAGGACTTCGATGGCGATGGTTTGCCCGACCGGATGGAGCAGACACTCTATGGCACAGAGTGGGATAATTCAGACACAGATGGAGACGGCCTAGATGATGGCTGGGAGATTGCCAATGGACTCGATCCCTTGGACAACGGAGAACCCGTTAACAGTGAAATCCCATTCGAAGAGCCAGACAATGAGGAAGAAACAGGAGAGCAAAATGAAACCTTCCCCAATCCAGACAACGGCCCCTTCGGAGACCCTGACAGGGATGGTCTGACAAATACTGAGGAGATGCTTCTAGGCACAAATCCAAATTTGCGTGATACCGATGGAGACGGACTCAATGACCGCTGGGAATCTGAGTACACATTCGTAGTCGAGACTCCTTCAGGAGATGTCACACTACTCAATCCTCTGGACGGAAACTGGGACTGCTACCTACTGACTAATGAGGTTAAGGCAGAGATTGAGAACGATATCGGCTCTACAGAGTGGGAAGAGTTGGGTGGCCAATTCGGACATTCTTGCGATGCCGTTCTAGACCTCGAGCAACCACAACCAGACAGCTTGAGAAATTATGTCGAAGAGAGATACGATACCAACCCACTTGAGGAGGACAGTGACGGCGATTTAATTGCTGACCGATACGAAATAGCCTTCGGAGTTATCGAATTAGGCGTACACTGTGGCGTACCTGTCTTCGGTACGATTTCACTCTCTGCACCATACACAGAACTGATGAGCGGACATGGCGATAGGACTTGGTTCGAGCAGGACATGGATAATGATGGCCGTTTGAATGGACCTGGGGATTGGGATACTGATGGTGACGGAATGCCTGACGGTTTCGAATACTGCTACGCTACAGATTCAGATGGCGCCCGATTCCTTAATCCAGCCAATGCTACTGATGCTTACGGAGACACTGATGAGGACGGTTTGAACAATGTCGAGGAGTACGAGGTCGCCTATACTTGGGGCCCTGAGAACTTCACCAACCCAATGAATGCCGACACCGATAACGACGGTATGCCTGATGGCTGGGAGCACATGAGCGGAATTCATCCTAATGATGGTAGTAATGCCGACGAAGATCCAGATTTCGACGGCTATGATGCCGATGGAGATGGAGGTGTACGCTATTCAGAGTTGGTTGGGATTACAACAGTCCACGCTATATCTGTTGAAATCGGCGACTATGTTCAAGTCAACAATACCGTACTATGGGTCAGGACAGTCCAGAATAGCCAGTATGTGAATATCCCTATCAAGACCCAGACTGCAGGATGGATTTATGCCATTAATGTCGAAATCGGCGATGAGGTAACTAGCCGACTTCAGGACTTGGCTGTGGTTGTTGAGGAGCATGAGCGATTCACCAATCTAGATGAGTACAATGCAAGAGATCGTGACTCTGATGGATTTGCTGATGGAAGATCAACCGATCCCCTAGTAGCCGATACCGATGGCGATGGACTAATCGATGGCATCGAAGTTATTGGATGGACAATCAGGATTGTCGATCAGGGCGTCAGGGATGTTATTGTCAGAAGTGACCCGGGTGCTTATGACACAGACAGAGATGGACTATCGGATGCTGCTGAATATTATGTGTATTTCACTAATGCAACCGATAGTGATACCGATAGTGACGGCTTGGAGGATTTCACAGAGGTTATCGATGGCTTCTATTGGAATGGCTCAACCTACTTCACAAACGCTTCTTCGCATGATACCGACCTCGACGGATTAGCAGACGGAGAAGAGGTCATCGATGGATTGGACCAATACATCACACATGCAAACGATGCAGATAGCGACGATGACGGACTCTTCGATGGAAGTGAGGTACTGAACATCCCGAGGCCTTGGCAAGGTGCTACTAACCCACTCAACAATGATACAGATGAGGATGGGCAACCAGATGGTTGGGAGATGCAAGTATTCTCAGTACAACATAACACCAAGAGCCACAGTCTTTGGATTTCAGTAACCAATTGGCTCCCTCCTGGCTGTGAATCTATGATTGAGTGTGGCCTAGGACCTGGTGGATGGGTTTGGTCCAGCTATCTAGGCGGATTCTCGACTTCCGGAGACAGAGATGGCGATGGCCAAATGGACCCCAAGTACTTCTTGCACGAAATGAATCTCTCAGGATTTACTATTCCTGCAACTGGGCGCTGGGCTCTTGACCCTGCGTGGGGCTCTTTACCTGACTCATTATTCGATATCGACAATGACACTTTGATGAATTCTCTCGAGGCCCCTGATCGATGGGATACAAACCCGGTGGATGATGATACAGACGGAGACAAACTACCCGATGGATGGGAGGTTGAATATTCCGAATTGGCCCTGAGTTTGGGGCTGGTGGACAATAACACCCTAGGCGCAGTTGGCGCGAGAGGGCCCATGGATCCGAAGATGATAGACTCCGATGTCGACGGAATAGATGATGGCCAGGAAGACTTCGATGATGATGGCCTCAATCGCACCAATCTATTGTATCGATACTGTCCTGGATGGAACGACCCTCAGCAGTCGGAGTGCCACATTGACCCTACTACCGAGGTTGGAAACAGTTTCTATGATGATTTGGAGAATTATACCAATTTCGAAGAGTTCCAGAATGGTACAAATCCGGTCAACCCAGACTCAGACGGAGATCAATGGTTAGACGGCTCGGAGGTCTATCACCAAGATCAGGATGATGATGGAATGTGGGCGGGCTGGGAGTATTACTTCGGCTTCGATCCGTTCGATCCTGCCGATGCGAACATCGACTCAGACGGTGATGGCTACATCAACAAGTGTGAGAACAAATGGAACTCAAATCCGAAGGACCCGACAAGTTTCCCAAGCCAAGGCGAGCTTTGTAGCGAATTTGAGTGACCCCGCTAAACTCCTATCTCGATACTCGAGGTTACTATGTCTAGGTGGATACTGCCCACTACTGCTGACATAGGTCTGCGCGCTTTCAGCAGCGACCCTGAGGGGGCGTTGAGGGAAGCTGCTCTGGGCATGCAGGAGATTCAGATAGCAACCGGGACATCCAACTCCGAACTCCTTAGAAATGAAACAAATTGGACAATTGAGACTCCAACAGAAGATTTTGACAGAATACTAGTCAGGTGGCTAGAAGAGGTCCTGTATAGAGGTCAGGCAGAAGGCGAATGGCTGAATGACGCATCAATTGAGATTCTCGATGGAAGAATTCAGGCTTCGGTCATAACAGTCGACTCTGAACTCGTCAAGCGTGAACTGGAAATCAAAGCAGTAACCATGCATGAAATCGCTCTAGTCGAGATTAGAGAAGGACAAATTATCCCTGGAATCGAGCCGGATATCCCTTCTTTCGAGGGACCGGGGTGGATGGCACAAGTCGTATTCGACATCTAGCCCAGTGCCTGATACATGTAGAAAATTCCACTGAGGACAATCCCCGTCATGACTCCTCGGTGAATCCATTCTGACTCTAGACTGACCAACCAAGCCTTACCCACACGTACTCCAATAAGTGCAGAGATAACTAATACAATCGTCAAAGACGCATGCTGTGATATCTCATCGAATCTGAACAACAGATATACCGGAACTCTGGAGAGATCTACGCATAGGGCAAGTACACTTGCAGTAGCCGCATATGCCATCTTATCCGGCAATCTGCGAGTAAGAAACATCGCCCTTAGGGCACCCTGATGGCCCGTCAATCCTCCCATGAATCCAGAACCAAATCCTCCCAGACTGTCGTTAGCCTCGGGAATCCTGTACCCAGTCCATTTCTCACTCATTGAAAGCAGAGGGAGAGAAATCAGGAATGCCCCAATGAGGGCAAGAAGAGGCTTTTGTGGAACTTCGTTTTGTAATCCTGCGCCTAGAATGGCCCCGATAACTAACCATATCCCGTATCTTCTAAAAGCCCCAAAGTCGACACTATCTTTCAGAGCCGCAAATTTACCAGCATTGTGTGCCCCATGTACCACTGCGACGACAGCCACTGCCTCGTGAGGCCCCATCAGCAGTAGCACCAATGGCGTGAGAATAGTTGAGAGTCCAAATCCTGCTGGGACAGTCAATGCTGCAGCTAGGAAAGAGCCGATTGCGACAAGTAACAACTGTTCCATAGAACTTCCAGATAGAGAAGCACTATGCAATTTACTGTTCTTAATCCTCTACATTGAAGCGCTGATAGACTTCATTCGTAGTTTGAGTCACTCGAATGAATGTTGCACACTTAGGCAGATCTTTGATTCTCCTAGCGCCTACATAGGAACATGCCGACCTAACTCCTCCAAGTATCGACTGAATAGTCCCTTCTAGGGGGCCTCTGTATGGGACTCTTACCTCCTTGCCTTCAGGGGCGCGATGCTTGGCCACTTCTCCATAATGTGACTCCATCGCCTTTGCAGATGACATCCCGTAAAACGACTTGAACATCTTCCCGTTCTTATCTTCCACCAATTCTCCTCCAGATTCATCGTGCCCTGCTAACATGCCTCCTAGCATCACGAAGTCAGCACCGGCAGCGAATGCCTTGGCTACATCTCCCGGAGACGAGCAACCCCCGTCTGCCATTACATGGCCAAGCAGGCCATGTGCGGCATCTGCGCATTCCGAGATGGCCGAAAGCTGGGGATAACCAACTCCTGCGACCTTCCTAGTTGTGCAAACAGAGCCTGGACCTATTCCTACCTTGACTATGTCAGCCCCGGCTAGTATCAAGGCCTCAGTCATCTCCCTAGTAGCCACATTCCCAGCAATCACAATCTTGTCAGGAAACTCAGAACGGACTCTCTTAACGAAGTCCAAGAAGACCTCTCTGTAGCCATTTGCAACATCTATACAGATCATCTGTATCCCGTCATCAGTTGCCATCTTTCGCTGTAGAAGTTCAAAACTCTCCTCAGTCGATCCACAGGTCACCGCAACATATCCCGAATCTACGCCGTTCTCCCAGGCTCCGGAATATGCACTGGTAGAGTAGAACTTTTGCAGACAGGTAAGCATCCCATGTCCCTGCAGGACTCTAGCCACATCGAACAATCCAGTAGTATCCATATTGGCCGCCACAATTGGGACTCCCTCCCAGGTAGTATCGGAATGGCGGAAACTGAATTCCCTCACTAAGCTCACATCAGACCTAGAAACAAGCGTACTGCGCTTTGGCCTAATCAGTACATCATCAAAAGTTAGCTTCAC
>DAON01000031.1:0-232 GCA_002501885.1 Euryarchaeota archaeon UBA220
CTAGGGATGTATGCAGTTCTCATAGGCTGAATCGATATTTCGTTACCTTTCTCACTCATTCTGCCGTGCTTGGTCGCTTTTAGACGGCCATCTATCACTAAGACGCCATGGCCGGCTTCTCTACCCTCAGACTTCCCGAGATCCTCCCCGGGGGCGACGAGAGAGGGTGCTCGTCCACCATTACGCGGTCCGTCCGCTGTATCGCTAACACTCATGTTATCGGGCCGCGCGA
>DAON01000031.1:539-15839 GCA_002501885.1 Euryarchaeota archaeon UBA220
TCATGTTATCGGGCCGCGCGACCCGCCCTCCCTTCATAACCGTTGATGTATGCACCTACGGTGCAATTCAGTCGAGTTCCTTTACCTCGGCACCCGAAGAGCGATTTGCGACTCTGCTAATTATCTCATTTCTCATTCCGCCCGGAACTTCTACTACACAGGCCCAAGAGCCGTCTTCGAGCCACTGTTCCCTTTGCATTGAGTCCCGAAGTAACTGCATAACCCCGCCGTAATCTTTGCCTGGGACCTTGAATGCTAGTTTGACTGTGATGAATTGGAGTGGGATTATTGGTTTCAGTATGTTTACTGCATCCTGAACTTGTCTCTCTACAGAGAGGAAAGGATCGGGTTTGAATCGGGCCTCAGCAAGTGCATTCTCTATTCTGGTTTGAGGATGAGGTAGTCGAGTCTTCGGGTCAGTGGCTGTGAGTGATATTTCATTGATAATTTGCTTCATTTTTTCTTCAACCATTTGCTTTCTTTGGGCAGTAGTTAGTTGAATTGAGCCTTGATTCAATATTCTCTCTACACATAGGGCAAGGTCGGTTGTACCAAATGCTCCTTCTAGAGCTTCTGAAGTCGGTCGGTCGCCAGCTTTTGCATCTGACCAAATTTCTTCAGCGGCGAGTAATTCACTCAGTTCTACCGATTCTGGATCTTCCTTCCAAGTCTGAACTAGTTCAGGGTCGACTAATATCTCGTATCTGGCCCCACCTCTCTCGAGACGGGCAGTAACTGCGTCGTCGAGACTCACCATGTTTGCGCCAGAGGGAATCTCTGACTTAGAGGCATGGATGATCAGGAGATTTTCTCTAGGTGCTTCAGAGCATCCTCATGAGCCATCTTGTGGTAACCATTCGAATCGACAATTGCGATTTCAACGGTATCTGAGTTCAAATCATCGTCCATTGACTCCCTAAGGGCCTCAAGACCCAACTTAATCGCTGCGTTTTGGGTCATGTTTTCCTTCCACTTGGCTTCGAAGTAATCCATAACTGTGGATTTGCCCCGTCCAATTGCGCCCGCTTGGTATGATTGGTAAGCACCCGATGGGTCGGTCTCAAAGAGGTGAATTCCCTCGTTATCAAGACCAGCAATCAACAAAGCAGTACCGAAAGGTCTGGCCCCGCCGTATTGAGTGAACGACTGGAGATGGTCACACATCTTCTTCACTAGAGAAGTTACTCCAATGGGATCGCCGTAGGTCATTTTATTGATTTGACATTGCACTCTAGCCCTGTCGACCAATTGCCTTGCATCTGCGACAAGTCCGGATGTGGTTATTCCGACATGGTCATCTATCTGATACATCTTCTCAATTGAGTCGGCAATTACTAGCTTGCTAGAGATTCTCTTATCTACAATTAGAACTACTCCATCCTTATATTTCAGGCCGACAGTAGTAGTCCCACGCTTGACAGATTCACGGGCGTATTCCACCTGATACAGTCTGCCGTCAGGTGAGAAGGTCGAAACTCCATGGTCATATCCTCGTCCGCTTGGCTGCATAATAACAGGCCGTTGCCTATACGGACTCTTATCAATCTTGGTCGAAACTAGTCTGGTGAATCGCGTCATTCATTGGTGTGCCCCATCTCGCAGGGGTGTGAAGGTAGCAGTACTGGCTTCTTCGGGCAAAGATTCCTCATACTGTGCTTGGTGGGCAACAATGAGAGGATGGGATGTTGAATATCTAGTCACAGTAGGTATCACATCTGATGATTCGATGATGTTTCAGACTACTGGGGCAGCTATAGCAGGTCTCCAAAGTGCTGCTATGGGAGTTCCGTGGTTGCCTGTGCTTAGTGATGGAGAAGTGGAGTTTGAAATTAAGGATCTTGAAGTAGCTATGACGGGAGATATAGATACAGAATACAATTTTTCAAAAATTTGGCCTGAAGGATGGATTCGTCCTGAAAGTCTTGTTATTCATGATGGTGATATGGATATTGACGCCTTGGTTGTGGGTGCTTTGCGTTCAGATTACCAGAGGACTAGAATAGAAATGATGTGTGAGAGATTAGGTATCATCTCTTACTGTCCTCTCTGGCATCATGACTCTAAATCACACATGTATTCACTAGTAGAACATGGGTTTGAAGTGATGTTTGTATCTGTTTCAGCAGATGGTTTAGGTAAAGATTGGTTGGGCTCCATGTTGGATAATAGCTCCCTAGAAAGGTTAGCACAACTTTCGCAAAAACACCGATTTAACATTGACGGAGAAGGCGGAGAGTTCGAGACTGTGGTATTGTCTTCTCCTTGCATGGATAGAAGGATAGAATGTACTACTGAGAGCCTGTGGGAAGGGAGTCGGGGGTCGTTGACAATACAAGATGCTAGACTAGCGGCCATGCGCTAGGCTCAAACAGGGGTCTAGGGTCCGCAAACCACGGGGAACACCGTGACAATATCGCCTCTTGACTACAGATATGGACGCAGTGAGGCTAAGCACATATGGTCCAGAGAGGGCCGTCATAGCCGACAGTTGGAAGTTGAAAGGGCCTTAGTATGGGCACACTGCCAACTTGGCAGGGTTAGTGCTGAGGATTATGATGTGATTGCAGATATCTCGGATCCTGGAATAGTCACAGCCGACAGAGTAGATGAAATCGAATCTGAGACTAAGCACGATATAATGGCCTTGACTAAGGCTATGGCTGAGGCTGCTGGTGATGCTGGTTGGTGTATCCATCTAGGTGCCACCAGTAACGATATTGTTGATTCTGCAGTAGCCCTGCAAATCAAAGATAGTATCAATTTACAAAGGGAGGTATTGAATGACCTTATCGAGACTTTATGTCAAATTGCAATCAGAGAGCGCGATACTGTAATGCTGGGTAGAACACATGGCCAAGCTGCAGTGCCGATAACCTTCGGACTCAAAGTGGCAGTATGGGTAGATGAATTCGTACGCCACTATGAAAGACTATCAGAACTTGAAATTAGGGCTACAACTGGCAAATTCATGGGAGCTGTGGGAACTGGAGCGGCCCAAGGTGACGATGCATTTGAATTACAAAGCCTGATTATGCAAGAGCTTGGGCTGGGCATTCCTGTAGCCACCACTCAAGTTGTTGGACGAGATCGTTACATTGAATGGGTCGGTTGGATGGCCAATGTGGCTACTAGTGTTGAGAAGGTATTGCAAGAGGTTCGAAATCTACAGAGAAGTGAAATCGCAGAAGTGGCAGAAGCCTTCGACACCAAGAAGCAGGTCGGATCTTCGACTATGGCTCACAAGCGCAACCCAATTACTGCAGAAAACGCCTGCGGATTGGCTAGAATAGTACGCTCAATGATTGTACCCTCATACGAAAATGCTCTACTTTGGCATGAAAGGGATTTAGCAAACTCTTCTGCAGAGAGGTTCACATTATCACATTCAATGGTTTTACTTGATGATATCATAATCAAGACTATTCGTGTCATGGGGAATCTTTCTGTGGATGCCGAGAGAATGCGTGAGAATATCGAATCACAAAATGGAATGGTCATGGCAGAGAAGGTAATGCTGGCTTTAGTAGAGAAGGGAGTTTCTAGAGAAGAAGCCCATGAGATTCTACGTGCAGCATCCATGCAAGCGATTTCTGATGGACAGGGATTACACGCTGCATGTTCTAATGATGAAATTGTTTCTTCATTATTCAATGATGCAGAACTAGTGGATTTGTTCGTACCCGAGGGTCACATTGGACATAGTGGCCGTATTGTTGACGAAGCGATTTCTAGAGCGAGGTCTGTAATTGGCTAAGTCAGTGCCATTAACAGCAGTAAGACAATACCAGTTATTGATGCGACTATTCCGAGTAGGATAATCATCGCATGAGGACCATACTGATTTGAGTCATTTAATGCGACATTCAGAAAGCCATCCTCAGAAATTGCTCCTATCACTCCGGATTCGGACTCCTCAAAATCAGGCAGGGGCCTTCTCGGTATTCTCTCTTGGGAGGTCACATCATTGCGAGGTGGGCTCATTGTATAGCATTCTCCATTGCAATGAGGATATTCTATTCATCTTCAAAGGAAATATTGTCTAACAGTCTATCGAATTCCCGCATGGAATGCTCGTCCACACGGGTTAGTGCATCCGGATCTAGTGCCATACCAGTGTAGTCATCGACATCCGAATCGACAGAGTTTCTTCTGGAAGTGAGTACAATCTGCCTAATCAATAGTAACGCTGTGAAGCATAGGACGATTGTAATCAGGTCTGAATATTCCATTTACTCTGCCCCTGGAATCCCCATCTCAAGAGGTCTGGCGAGATGGCGTCTATTCGAAGGAGTGGGTTCCACCCAGTCTTCGGTAGAATTGGATGGAGTGAAATTATGTGTCTGACTTAACCAAAATCTATCGGAAGATGCGCCACATTTTGAACATCTGATAGGCATTCTAGAGCCTGAGCTTCGCATTGCTTTTCCACAGCATAACGGACGCGTAGTGATTCGAGGTACAGAATTAACCAACGAGAGTCTCTCTAAATGAATTGATTTGTCAGGAGCAGTAAGTCCTACCCAAGAAATCGAATCTCCGGGGTGTAGTGTCCTTAGTAGTCTGTTCACAGGTCCTCCTTCACTAAAAGCGACGAGTTTGGTAGCTCTACCATTGACGGAAACCGATAGATTGGAGTGTGCCCCCTTGGTGTGTTGAGGATAAGATAGGACAGTACCAGAACAAGAGCCAATTACATGATCATCAGATAGTTGGTTCGTTACATGAACTGCAAATCTAGAGGACTCTTCCACATCTCCTCGGGATTGTAGCCAATGGTGTGCTTCTTCTACCGATTTTTGAGAGTCTCCTCGAATTCCATATAATACGGGGCAAGGAGTTCTGGGTGCAATCAAGCCCTTACCTTTGGTTGGATCACGATTCACGAATGTCCTAGGGTGAGACTCTTCCATCTCACGGACTGCTTGAGGTGTGATTGTTCGCTCAGTACCAATGTTCTCATTATCTCTCCAAGCGACTAATTCCCAAGTTGAGTTAATTTCTGGAGACCATGCAATCGCTGCGCTAGCGCCAATAGCGCCCCATTTTCTATCGCCACTGAACATGACTATGCCTAGTTTCTCTATTTCTTCTAGTCTAGATTCCAATTCAACAAATCCCCTTACCGTATCCTTGTACCAATTTAGGGGTGCATCTGAATTTGAAATTATCAACACAGGGGATGATGGAGTCGAGGTCAAATCTAGAGGTTTTGAGGATTCAAGCAATTCTTCAAACCAACTCTTACATTCATCGCGAAATATTTGATGTGTATCGGATTCCAGTTCAATAACTGCAGATAAGGCACCATTACCTCTGGTTCTTCTTGGCGCGAATGGCCAAAGTCTGACTAATCTTCTACTAATTACTCTGAATCCATAGTTGCTCTCAATCAAGCGATTTAGTAAATCATCAAAACAATCTGTAGTGCAACCAGCAGTAGGGTGATCAGTATCATCTAAACCGATTATCATGGTGTCTCTCGACATCAGAATATGTCCTCCATTACTCCGCTAAGACCTTCATCGGGATTGCAAAGATAGCTTTTGATTCCATATCTTGTTGCAGCGATGATATCGACTTGTCTATCGCCAACCATGAAAGATGAGGAATCATCTGGCCTATCTACCCAATCATCACCAAATAACAACTCCAATTCTGACTGATTAGAATCTAATGTAGCATTATCGATTAATTGTCTGCCGGCCTCCAACATCCCTGGAAATGGTTTGCGGGCCCATGCCCCCTCCCAGGGAGCGTATGGACTGTGCAGTATGAGATCAAAATGTGCATCGGGATCATTATCCAAAACCATCTCCTGGAGACGCTTGTGGATTTCAGCTAAATTCTGACTAGTCCAGAGGCCTCTGCCAATAGGTGACTGATTTGTTACTACACAGACTCTGTAGCCCATTCTACGAATTGTTCCAATCGATTCTGCAGATTTTGGCAGTAATACAACTTGTTCTGGAGTGTTGATATAGTTCTCAGAACCGACATTGATTACTCCATCGCGATCGAGGAAAGCGATGCTGCCATTCCATGAAACTCCTTCTGGCATTTCGGGGAGCAAGAGGGGTGCCTCAAGTTCAACTTCATCTCTACATGGAGCAAGCAGGCTATCACAACCCTTTGTGAGCCTTGATGGCCTCCTTAACGATGTGGTTTACAATCAATTGAATGTCCTCAATTCTCTCCATTGACCCGGAATTAGAAATAATTGCAACATCAGCAATTTCTGCGATTTTGCCTCCTTGAGAGCCATTGATATTTCCTGTTACCGCTACAGTTGAACACCCATTCTTCTTGGCGTATTCTAGACCCTTGACGACATTGGCGGAAGTTCCAGAACCGCTGTATGCGACTACTAGGTCACCTTCAGTAAGGAAGGTTGTGAGTTGTCCAACGAAGATATTGCTGTAATCTGTATCATTAGCCCAAGCAGTCATTGAAGCAACATTATCGGTATGAGAGATAGTTCTGATGGATAGTTCCTTTGACCAGTCGCCGGCACTATGTGAAGGTGTAGCAGCGCTGCCACCGTTACCAATGAAGTGAATGCATGAGTTAGATTCGTGTGCCTGCTCTACCAATTTCCAAAATTGCTCTAGGTTGGATCTGGGTAAAGAGTCTAGGGCTTCTTTGAGGTTTGAGATATATGAATCTGCGAATTCAGTGAAGTCGAAACTCATACTACTCAGTTGCCCCGGGGAGGGCATCATATTTACGGGTTAATGACTCGAAACAGGTCGTGGAGGAGCCATTTGGACTACTAATCGGGCATCTCGCAGGTGCTTTGGGCATTACCGATTCTGCTCTCAAGCTACTGATTTGTGGAGTAGGTGCAATATCCCTGGCAATTGGATTTCATCGACAGGAATTACGCCAAGCCCCGTATTTCTCTGCATTTGGGTGGGTATCTATTGGCTTATTTCTTTACTTACATTCGGCATACTATGTTGAGATTCAAGATCCTGTACTGGTTTTGATGACTGCGGGAGCTCTTCCTTTGGGCATCGCTCTAGGAATCTGGGAAATCAGAAACTGGAATGAAGCTCCCGAGGCATTGGTTTGGTTCCGTGGTTGTGTTGTTTGGGCTGTAATTCCCTATTTCATTGCGTACAGTGTCCCTAACCTCAACATGGCAATAGTCTATGCAACTGCATGGAATACAGAAGTCATGCTTGAATTCGCTGGACTCGGGAGTTACCAAATGGGCTCGATGATGGTGGATCTACATGGAGGAGGAGAAGTTCCGCTATCCGAGTGGAATGGAAATAGGTGGATTTTGACTGAACCTCTCGGAGAAAATGGATTCTTCATTCCTCTGGAGCACTCTGATGGAACTCTAGTAAGTGTGAGTTTTATTCTAGCCTGTTCAGGGCTGCAATCAATGATTGTCTTTGTAGGAGCAATTGTAGCATTACGAACTGTCGATTGGAATCGGAGAATAAGGGCTCTTCTGATTGCAATTCCAACAATCCATGTCTTGAACACATTCCGTAATGCTGGAATTGTCTGGCTCACTGATTCATACCCAGACTGGGCTTTCATGGGTATTGAGATGTTTGACTTTGCTCATAGTTACGCTGCCAAGGCTGCTAGCCTGTTCGCTATGTTTCTGATGGCTCTTGCTCTGTTTGATCTATTGCCTGAATTACATCGTCATATCATGAGACTGTTGCCTAAAGGACTAGGTCCTCGCAAAGCTAGTAGTTGATTAGCGAGTACGCAGTTTTTCGTACAACTTGCCAGTCAATTTAGTGTCATGCTCCCAAGCAAATTCTTTCATCACTCTGAGAGCTTCTTTCTCTAGATCTGAATCACCTACGAAATCGGTAATCTCGATTGTCCCATCTCTGGTGTTGGCTTTGAAGGCAGCAATCGGCTCTTCTTTATGGAATACCATGTAGGCAGATCCGAATGCGAATCTCTCTCTCAGAATTCCTCCGAAATAGTGAATCAGGTTATCTGAAGGAGGTACGACCAAGTCTCTTGTCTTACGTATCGAAGAAGATTCTTCCAACATTTCTTGCCTCCCCCAGCAGATATCCTGTAAATCATCAACTAGGAATCCCTTGATTAGAGTTCCATCCTCCTCAAATTCATGCATAACATCACTAATCTCTTCAGCTGAGAAAGGTGACCCTGCGAGCCTCTCAACTTGCTTTAGAGAAACTACTGGATACTGACTAACTAACTCCCTGAGATAGTCGCGTTTGACCTCCCATAGATCAGTATCTGCTAATGGTGAAACTGTTTTGAAACCCCCACGATAGTCCTGAACGAGATGCCCGCTTCGAACAAGTGGTGATATCAGTTTTCTGAATTCTGCCCTCTTCATTGCATGCCTATCCATGTATACTGCAGGATCGTTATGTTCACTGAAGAATTGTAGGATATCTTCATCCTCTTCTGAAGCAACTACATTGCGGATTGTCAGAAGGCGTTGAAAGTGAGCGAATTTGGCCCATACTTGGTGCCCTCTTAGGCTGGTTCCTTGGTGTAATTGATGAGCAGCGGCCATAGAATGTAGGTCCACTCTGAACATTTCACATCGGCCTCGCAGAGCGAAATCATCTCTGACTTCATTCAAATGTTCAAGAGCCATGGTCTCATTCTCAAACCTACTATCCTGGTGCATTCTATGCTGATTGAATAACATCCTGTAGACTTCCTTTCTAGAACGTGGTTCGACCACTCCTCCTCTGATGTATCTCTCGCCGTCACCCATAGATGAGAATCCAAGTTCACTGAGTATAGCCTGAATATTCTCATCACAGTCATGTACAGGTACGCCGTTGAAAGCATGTAGAACAGATACATCGACCAGACGGTCGCGATAGTTCTCCAATAACTCAGCGAATGCGTCCTTGAATTCGTCTAAATAGGAATGAGGGATATTGATATCCTTAATCTCAAGATAATCATTGACTACGAACATAAGTATCCTACCAATTGGGTCAACCCCCTTGAAGACTGGATGGTACCAGCCTTGTTTGAGAATCAACCTAATTTCATTGATGAAACGGCTACAGAATGGATCTGATTGAGATAGGATTCTCATTTTCCTATCTTCAGGAAGTGGCGAAATGAGTGCCTCTGCATCTTCGCGAGAAGCATAGTAATCCGTGGGGTCGGGCTGTAGAGCAACGACTCGCTGGATTCTGTCATTATCTTCCAAATGCCTCAGAGTATCGGCCAATTCCTCTACTGGGCGACTGACGAAGAATCTCAAAGTGTGCAATCTAATTGGGCCAATTTTGTTAATCAATTCTACTAGAGCATCTTCGAATGGTAACGGCTCAATGACTCCGTGAACTTTGTGGAATGTAGCCAACGAACGTTTCCTGTTAGGTACTTCCTGATATTGCTTGTAGACTATCAATTGTCTTTCGATATTGTTGATTGCTCCCTTGAGACTGCGTTGCAAATGGGCATGCTCCTTTCCTTTGGGATAGTCAGCTAGTAGTTCTGCCCTAGTAATTCCAGTCTCGGGAATTTTGTCTAGTAACTCTTGCTCTAAATCTCCTATCCAAGGTTCACTTCGGAGTCCAGTCAATATCGGAATCATACTCTTGAGTGTGTAGCCAACTCTGTTGTGTAGTAACCTTCCATTAACTATGTCAGAATCGTGCTTAATGTCCTTCCAGTCTCTAAATCTGTAATTGTTGACCCTGTGGAAAAGCTCATCTCTTCTTTGGATTAGTATCGACGATCGTATGGCTTCAGCAGGCTCTTCGTGTTTAGTGAATGATTTGTTCAGAAGTAGAGTTTGTAAAGTTCTGTAGTCTACTACATCTATACTACCTCCTGTAATCCGGTACTCATCCATTCTGAGGATATATTCTCCTTCTTCGGTTTGCCTAAAGAATCCGATAGAGACGAGGTTTCGCATCTCTAATTCCTGTAGAACGGATTCGACCTGGGACTGAGGGAATGGTAATCTCGAACAAATTGTATCCGAAGTCTGAGGGCCTTCTGAGCCAAGCATATCAAGAAGTTTCAGACGCAGGCAATCAAGAGGATCTGAGAGACTGGTTTGTTTCCATTTGGCAGGCTTGCCATCTGTGAAATCGGTGCCTTTCTCGAAGTTAAGTCCACCAGTGTAAAGATCTTTGAGATCATCCATCTCAGCAGCTCCAGCCACTGCAAGGCAGCCTAGAGTGCCGTGTACATCGGCCATACGACTAGAGAACCATTTGTCGTCAATCTGTTCATGGCCAGAGTTTCTAATCTTGGTAATTAGTCCCCTTTCTGCCAACTCGTATACCCAAGAACGAATTTCCTCATGTTCTATCCCACTAAGTTTCTCATTGTATAGCGGATTAGTGAGTCCGGGCTCTAATCCTCCGCCCATATCCATCAGCCTTAGTAGGCCATTTGCATTTGTGGGAACTGCGACTTTTGACTGATAGTATTCGCCGAGTTTCTCCTCATCTAATTCTGTAGCGAGTGATCTAGCCCCTAGTAATCGACGGAGAATCTCTGGGTCGACATCCTTGATTAGATAGGCTCTAGTCCTCAACGATAACAAGTCCTCAAACGAGGACATGAACAGCGTCATCCCTAGGGGAGATGGCATCTTGACTCTTCGATGAACAATACGGACATCTTCAGAATCCATTCTTGACATGAAGTCATCCAATTGTCGCATATCCAAGTCGGTGTGAAGTATCTCACTGACTACTTCTCTAACTATGACAGAATCCTCCAACTTTCGATGTTTCTGCATGATACGTTCTGCCTTCTGTTGGAATTGCTTGGGGCTGACTTCATCTCCACCAATGCGCCGCGGGTTAAGCATACTTCTGGAAGAGACTTCTCTGAACCTCTTTGCGAATAATTGTGAGTCTAGCAGATATCTTTTGAGAGTCTCAATACTATCTCCTGATCTGAATACTTTCGGGATTCTAGAAATTTCAACTTCGTGGCTTAACTTAATCATGAATCCATTCTCATCAAATGATATTTCATGCACCATCACATTATCCTCAGCCGCAATACCTGCGAATAGGTAGCCTAGAGCCATGTTAAATGCTCTACCTCGACATGTAGTGACTATGTATGTAGGAAGTGGACCTTCAATCTGTTCGACCAATATTCTATCCAATGATGGAACCTGGAAAGTCATAGCTCCTTGTTCTTCAAAGAATTCTGATAGCGCGCTTGCAACGGGTGCATTGAGTCCAATTGCATCGGTCAGGATTTTCCTAGAGTCGTCCTCTAGACGCTGTCTAACAGAAACATGTCCTAGTAGAGAGAGTACTTCTTGGCTGAGTTCAAATGTTCTGCTGTTGGCCTCGCCAGTCCACGATGGGATAGTAGGCCTGTAACCTGTAGCAGATGATACATTCACACGGGTTCCGATTACGCTCGAGACTCTGTATGTAGATCCTCCCAAAAGGAACACATCTCCGTTCCTTAAACTCGATACGAATGACGAGGAGAGTTGACCAACCAGAGTTCCATCAGAAGTAAAAACGAGGTAATTATTGTCGGGTGCAATAGTACCAATATTGGTGTAATATATCATCTGAGCAAATCCACGCTTTCCGAAGCGATTTTCTTCCCAATCAACCCATATTCTGCGTTCCTCGTCTAGCAAGTCTAGAACCTCGATGTAATCATCATAAGGAAGTGATTTGTATGGCCATGATGAGGTAACTAGTTCGTATCCCTCATCTATGTCCCATTCTCTAATAATGGAAAGTCCGATGGTGAACTGGGCGAGTACATCAAGGCAATTCTCAGGGAACTTGAGCATGTCCATAGAGCCCTGTAGTATTGCATTCTGCAGCGATACTAACTCAAGCAGGTCGTGAGGAGATGTTGGTAAGAAACGAGCCCGAGGAACTCCTCCAACATGGTGCCCAGCTCTTCCTATCCTCTGAAGCGCCGTAGAAATGGAACCTGGTGATCCGACCTGAATGACCAAATCAACTGACCCAATGTCTATTCCCATCTCCAGACTAGATGATGAAACAACAGCCCTCAGTAGGCCGTTCTTGAGTCGATTTTCAACATCCAGTCTGATTGCCTTGTCCATCGAACCATGATGTCCTTCCACGCCTTCCAATCCGGCGATTTTTAGTCTCTGGACAACCGTCTCGGTCATATTCCTAGTATTCACGAAAACTAGTGTAGTAGTATGTGCCTCAACTAATTCTTTGATTCTGTCAATGTTATGATCGAGTATTTCCTTGACGGGGGTGGATGAAAATCTGGCTGTTGGGAGAATAATGTCCATGTCGAGTTCGCGAGAACCAGATATTTTCGCTATCGAAACACTCTGTGACTCTGAATCAGTTTCTCTTGGGTCACTAGCAACTAGATACTCGGCCACTGACTCTAGAGGCTCCATAGTAGCACTGATTCCTATTCTCTGGACATCAGTTGGGACTACTGTATCCATCAGTGCCATGGATAAAGAAAGGTGGGTTCCTCTCTTTGTTGGTACCAGAGAGTGCATCTCGTCAATTATGATCCATCGCAATTCTTGGAGTAATGGTCTGAATCGCTTGGAAGCTAGAGCAAGTCCCAACGACTCAGGGGTTGTAATCAAGATATGGGGTGGTTTTTTGAGCATCCTCTCTCTTTCTTTCTGAGGGGTATCTCCGGTACGCAGGCCGACTGTGATATCTTTAGCTCTGCTAGGAAGAAATCTCTCCTTTATTTCCGTAAGCGGTCCAATGAGATTTTTCTGTATGTCATTAGCTAGGGCTTTGATAGGTGAGATGTATATGCACTGTACGGAATCATTGAGTGTTCCATCCAAAGATTTCCTAACTAAGTCATCAATTATCGATAAGAAAGCGGTCAGAGTTTTTCCCGAACCAGTTGGTGAGCAAAGAAGAAGATGTTCTCCATCCATGATGCGAGGTATAGCAATCTTCTGAGGATCTGTGAAATCAGGAAATTTATCCTTGAACCAATTCCTAACAGGTGGGGACAGTTTTTCGAGGAGTTCCTCGGTTTCCATACCATCCTGTATGTACTGAATTTCTGGCATTTCCACTCACTGTACGGCTGTCAGGGCTCTGATTGGATAAATGAATGCTTCTGAATATCATACACTACAGAGCTCAGAACTCCCCCGATTACAGAAAAACTCGTAACTCTGGTGATATTGTACAATCACCTCCCTTGACTATTCGCTTAGGATGGCTTGAAAGTCTCTACTCTGACTCGAAGTACATGAGCGAGAGGAGGATAGACAGGCTGACCTCTCTGCTAAGGCGTAGGGGCGTTGTATTACCTTCCTTCGACATATATGGAGGAGTGTCTGGACTTGTGGACTACGGACCAGTAGGTGCTAGAATCAAAAGGAAAGTAGTAGATTCTTGGATAGATCATTGGACAAGTCAGGGCGACATTGTAGAAGTTGACTCGCCCACTCTTACTCCTGAGGCTGTCCTAGTCGCTAGTGGCCATGTAGGTGAATTCAATGATCTAATGGTTTCATGTGAAAGTTGTGAATCTACATTCAGGGCTGATCATTTGCTTGAAGGTGTGCATGATAATCCAGACTCATTGCCTCCGGATGAAGTTTCAACTATCCTATCTAAGGCAATTTCTTGTCCTACCTGTTCTGAAACGAATTGGTCCGAGGTCAGGCCAATGAATCTGATGTTTTCAACAAAAATTGGCGCAATGAGTAGAGGTAGGTCTGCCTACATGAGGCCTGAAACGGCTCAAGGCATGTTCATGCTATATCCTGCACTATTCCGTCACTTCAAGCAAAGTCTTCCTTTCGGCGCCGTTCAGACGGGGAAAGGGTACCGGAACGAGATTAGTCCTCGTCAAGGTATGATTAGGCTACGCGAGTTCAATATGGCTGAGCTTGAGTATTTCATTGATCCTGAATTACCACCATGTCCTGACTTATCCGTTTGGTCTACTCCTGTGACAATGATACCAGATCCAGAAGGAGAACATGCGGGAGAGTGTAACTTGACTTACTCGGATGCCCTTTCAAAGGGAATAATTCGTCACCCCACAGTAGCTTGGTTCCTTGCTAGAACTATGGACTTCCTAGTGAATGTGGGCGTTGATCAATCAAAGATTCGTTTTCGCCAACATTCAGGTACAGAAATGGCACATTACGCTGAAGACTGCTGGGACTGTGAGTTGCATGGAGAGCATGGCTGGATAGAGTGCGTAGGCATAGCTAATCGAACTTGTCATGACTTAGAATCGCATGAGGCGGCTAGTGGTTCCAAATTATTGCGCGCTTGGAGGCAATACGAACGCCCTAGAAAAGAAGTCAAGGATATCCTATCTCCAGTATCATCAGTAATTGGGCCTGCTTTCAAGGGCCGCGCTGGTAATGTGGTCGAGGCTCTTTCGCAATTAGTTGAGTTGCCTAGTAAACTACCATTCGAGTTGCAACTATCTGACGGTACAACGGCTAAAATTACTCCTGAGATGGTAACAAGAAGAACGAACGAAGTTACTGTACATGGAGAGTGGTTCACTCCACATGTCATAGAGCCTGCTTTTGGAATCGATAGGATTGTTTGGCATATACTAGATCACGCTTTTACTGAAACCGAAAAAGAAGGTGAGCCATATTCTGTGATGAGGCTCAACTCCAGAGTTGCCCCTTATGATGTCGCTGTTCTCCCCCTATTCGACAAGCCAGAGATGTTGGAGATTGCTCAAAATGTGACATCAATAGTGAATTCCATTCCCGGCCGTAAAGGGGAAATGGATTCAACCAAATCAATTGGCAGAAGATACGCCCGAGTAGATGAGATAGGAGTCCCATGGGCCGTTACTGTAGATCACGATTCAATAGAAGATGGTACTGTCACCATCAGACGCAGGGATGATCAAAAACAGATTAGATGCTCTGTAGACGACCTTGTTGACACTCTCTCTAGAGGAGACCTCAGCGCGTTGTTCTGACGCGAATCTTATGTGACCCCGTTTTCACACAGCATCGTGGTGGCGCAGACGGTCGACGATTGGACCGAGAGGTATCGGCCAAATTCATTAGATCAGATGGAAGGAAATGAGGCTCCGATGAGAAAAATACGGCAATGGTTGGATCGTTGGGAGAAAGGCACCCCTCCAAAGCGTGGATTACTGCTTTCCGGCCCGCCTGGAGTTGGTAAAACTACTCTGGCTCGTGCTGTATCTAGTGAAAGAGGGTGGACAGTCATTGAATTGAACGCCTCTGCAGATCGCAATGCGGCATCGATACGAAGTGCAGCAACTCATGGTTCACAACATATCTCATTGGATAGTTTCGTCAATGGAGGAAATTCTAACTCGAAGACACTTATTTTACTGGATGAA
>DAON01000059.1:0-772 GCA_002501885.1 Euryarchaeota archaeon UBA220
GAAGAAGGCGGCCAATAGTAAAAGTGGCCCCCCAGTCAGCATATAGGGCGTCAAATTAGTCTCACTTTCGTTAGACATGAGAATCCTGATAGTCTACAGGGTAATAGTCATTGAGTGCCTATATAGAAAACAGTGTCAAATGGAAAACATCTCTATATTACCGGGACAAAAATTAGGTTTAGAATTCTAGAATAATTCAATCCAGATTATCGCTTACATCAGGGCTTTCTTCCATTGCCCACTCGAAGAACGGCTCTAGACTAGGCAATAATGCTGAACCTGAATCTGTCAGCATGTAAACCACGGTGACTGGGACTGTTTGAAGTTCAGTTCTCTCAACCAATTGATAATCCTCTAATTCACCTAGTCTTCTGGTAAGCGTAGTCGAAGATGTGTCAACTCTTTCCTTTAATTCTGTAAATCTTATTGGGTTTTCCTCAGAATGTAGAGTGTGAATGATCTGTACCATTTTTGACCGTGAAAGTAACACTAGTAAGTCATCTACATCAGCAGTACCCTCTTCGATTATGGAATCCAAACGATTCCGTTTGGTGGTTACTGCCGCTGTTCCAATGAGAATAACTAGCATACCGATAATTGCTAATCCTCCAAGAACAAATGTGGTTTCCGTCAACAATCTAGAATCGCTCGATGCTTCGGCATTTTCTCCACCGGTATCGGTACCGGGTAGATCGACTGTAACTGAGTTGTTAGCAGATTCTTCGAAGGGCTCCTCTACAGGTTCTTCGACAGGCTCCTCTACAGGTTCTTC
>DAON01000059.1:1139-3016 GCA_002501885.1 Euryarchaeota archaeon UBA220
CTCTACAGGCTCCTCTACAGGTTCCTCCACAGGTTCTTCTTCTATCGGCATCAGTATTTGATCGATGACGATAATAACCCCATTTTCTACTCCTTGGGAATAGAGAACCTTTGCTTCATTGACGAAGATATTACCTTCACAATCATTAGAAATGGTTATCGAAAATGAATCTGTAGTTTCCATGTCAAACTCTGTGGGAGTACATTCATCAGGGAATGATAATACCCAGTCAAATGAAATATGATTTAGAAGGATTTCAGACAAACCCTCGAGTTTCTGGAGACTATCATAATCGTCAATATTAATTCCAGCCGCAGCAAATGCTTCATCTGTTGGAGCAAAAATAGTCATTCCCATCTGAGGGCTATTCTCGATAGTAATGTCGTCCATCAACATAGTCATTCCCAATGCACCCATTAAGTCTCCAAACTCTCCATCATTCTCTAGGTTGGACGGAATATCAAATCTAGGATTGAATCTTGGCTGATCATTATTCGGTGGTGTAGAATTCAAGCTTGCCGGAAATAGAACTTGATCGATTACCTGAATCATCCCATTATCCTCAGCAATTTCCCAGCCATGCGGAAGTTGATTGTTGAAAGGATAGCCATCGACCCCGTTGTATTCATAACCATAGACTTGATTATCTGCATCAATGATATAGGCCTGGTTGACTGTAAGACTTCCCTGGCAGTCATTCGAAATTGTTACATTCTCAGTCCAAGAGCTGTAATCGAATGGATCAGCATATTCTCCATTTAGCATCGGCATCCAGTCAGCAGTGTAAGGCTGGCAGTATGGCTCATACTCGCCGCTCGAGCTGTTGTAGGCCATACTTGAGTTCAGAGCATATGGTCCTGCAAAAGTAACATGATAGAGTAAGATCTCAGTCAAAACTTCTATTTCTTCTGGAGTGTCAAAATCATCTAAATCTATGCCTGCGGAAGCGAAGGCATCATTAGTCGGAGCGAAGATAGTCCAACCCATTTGTGGTGTATTACTAGGGCTCAAATCATCTTCTAATCCAGTAATATTCAATGCCTCCATGAGTATGGAAAAATCTCCAAAATTACCGAAGTTTTCCAATACCGACAAATTTTCATTGAACTGATAAAGGCTGTCATCAATAATTTCCTCTACCTCAGACTCATCTTCGCCTTCGTCAAGCACATACCAGAAATCATCATCTGTTGCATACGGAGTATAAGTCAGACAATCATTGGGATCAAAGTCTGCTTGTCGAGTTTCGAATTCCCCATCAGGTAACATGACATCATAGGTCGCATTCCTGATACATACCTCTGGGCTCATGGATCGAAAGTAAATTGATGTGAGAGTATCATTACTACCTGAGGGGATATAGTTGCTTCCCTGTGAGCCGTAATGGTATCCTGATGTCAAACACGTAACATAGAGGACGTTGACATACAAGTTATGTGCTTGAGCGAGTCCACCAGATCCTGAATAACCACAATAAAGAGAACCACTCTCCCATGCCATTGTTACTTGGAATCTGTATACATCTACAGAGGTATCCATGGTGAAGGATAAGGTGTCGTTGGTCACGTTTCCAAATCCAATAGTTACCTCTGGACTTGAATTCGTTTCATCAACATCAGCACTTACCTGAGATGCAGGGAGGGCAATCAAAATCATGCAAACAAACAGCGTTTTCATTTGAGACATAGAGCCTGACGCTCTGCTTACAGCATATAAAGAACAGTTTTAGTAGTAACAAACTCGTTACTCTAAGGTAACAAGGGCGTAACCTAAGAAAATTGATATTTTTTTGAGGGATTTCTATATTTCACTATAATAATCTAATACAACTTCGTTCAGCCTCTCTCTGGCATTTTGTTCATCCACGGTCAGCGTAA
>DAON01000070.1 GCA_002501885.1 Euryarchaeota archaeon UBA220
AGGTAGAACTACCGAGATTTTTCGACTGATGGCTAACCAATGGACTGTCCTTGAGACTCTGACTCCTCAAGGATTCTTAGCATTCAGAGATGGTTTGGGCACCGCATCAGGCTTCGAGTCATTCCAGATGCGAGAATTTGAGTTCCTGCTCGGTCTTCAGAACGAAGACCGAATTGGCGGACTGGACCCTCTAGATAGTTTCAGGAGAATGCCTGACAATGATTCCAACAAGACTGTGCTAGCTCGGCTTGAGGTTGCTGCAAACAGCCCCTCATTGTACGAATCAGTAATGAGTTGGATTGAGCGTACTCCGATAATGGGTTCACCATACGGAAGTGAGAATGATTCGGATGTAGTTAGCCAGTATATCTCTGACCACCTAGCTGCTCACAAGACTCTGTGCGAGGAGGCCGTGGAAAGATCGGCGGGATGGGGCGCAGGAGATTCCAGCAAGGCCGCTGAGAGGATGATGTCGGCGCATGAGGGGGCTGTTTCCTTCCTGATGCCAAAAGGAGAGGTTGACAGGGCCCGCGCGGGGCTATTGTTCATCGAGTCATATCGTGAGTTGCCTTTACTTACTTGGCCGCGAAAATTGATTGATGCACTTGTTGAGCTGGAAGAATCGATGGTCAAGTGGAGACATGCTCACGCTCGTATGGTCGAGAGAATCATGGGTAGAAGAATTGGTACTGGTGGAACAAGTGGCGTAGATTATCTAGATATGACCTCTCAATATCGAATTTTCAAAGATCTCTGGGGGATTAGGACTGTGCTTGTCAAACCACAGAGGAGACCAGTTTTGCAAAACGCGGAATTCTACGGATACTCCTCTGATTCGTGAGACTTATCCCGCTTCTTGGATAGGACCATTGAAGGTTGGTTGGCCTTTCGTAGGTGCGTGCCCGAGCCGGTGATTTGTGCATATGCTCGTACCCCGATAGGGAAGTACAGAGGATCCCTATCTGAGTACAGTGCCTCGGAACTGGGTGCAATGGCTGTTGAGGAACTCCTGAAGAGGGCTAGGATTGATCCATCTAGTGGATTAATCGACCAGGTATACATGGGCCAAGTTCTACAGGCAGGAGAAGGACAAGCGCCTGCAAGGCAAGTTGCAATGAAAGTAGGCATGCCAGTCACAACTCCTTGCACTACTATCAACAAAGTCTGTGGATCTAGCCTCAAGGCAGCAATGATTGCAGCGACCGAAATCAAGGCTGGAGTATCTAGAATCGTAGTCGCGGGTGGAATGGAGTCGATGACCAATGCCCCTCACCTTGCTCGTAATGTCAAGAAAGGAGAAGGAGTCCCCTACTCAGATCTTGAGTCTGTTTTGATGCATGATGGTCTGCAAGATGCATTTTCTGGAGAGTCTATGGGCAATACTGGTGAGACGGTGGCGATTGAGTATGATATTAGTCGCGAGCAATCCGATGCGTTTGCTATTCGCTCACACGTTCTGTCAAACAAGGCCTGGGAAGAAGGCTGGCTTGATGAAGAGGTATTTCCCGTAGACCGGCTTACTCGTGATGAAGGAATTCGTCCAGGCTCTGATTTGGAGACTTTAGGCTCACTCAGGACGGTTTTCAAGAGTGGTGGTCAGGTTACGGCTGGAAACTCAAGTCAAGTCTCCGACGGTGCCTCTGCAGTACTAATCGCATCCGAAGAAGCGGCGACTGAACTAGGCCTACCAATTCTAGCTAGGATTGTTGGCTATGCTACCTCTGGGGTCGAGTCGAACAGAGTGATGTCTGCGCCAATTCCTACCGTTCAAAAATTGCTTGAACAGACCGGTAGGAAGATGGATGAAGTTGACATCTTAGAGCACAACGAGGCATTTGCTGCGGCCTCGTGTGCAATTCAAACTTCTCTGGGCGTCTCTGAAGATCGATTCAATCCCCACGGCGGCGCCGTAGCTATTGGGCATCCACTTGGTGCAACAGGCACTCGTTGTCTGATGACTCTAGTCAATGCATTAGGACGGACTGGTGGCAAATGTGGCATTGTAACCATATGTCTAGGCGGAGGCAATGCTGTCGCAATGATGGTCGAAAGAGATTAGTCAGGCCAATTGTCGCTTCTAATGGCAGTCATAGGCCTTATTTGGGGGTCTCCGGTCGCCCGGCACCATGGTAAAGCCCGCAAGAACCCACACACGCTTCGAGAAGGCTCGGATAATCGGTGCTAGGGCACTTCAAATCAGCATGGGTGCGCCTCTCTTTGTTTCAGAGGATGAGTTGCGTGACCATTTCAGTGACGAACTGATTCAACTCTACGGTGTCGAGGAGGCGCAGTGGAGAGTAGTACTAGACCCAAACAAGATTGCAATGCTTGAGTATGAGCAAAATCGTATACCAATCGATGTGGATCCCCACAACGAGTGATGTTGTAGACTGGTCAAGTCTATTTGTGTCGGCCCGGAGGCTGCTTCGGGATGACTAGTTTTTCTGCTAATGACTGTAGGCGGCTGACGGCCGGCCTCGTTGTTATCACATTCCTTGTGATTGCCCTAGGTGGCCTAATTAGAATCTACGATGCTGGCGAATCCTGTCCAGACTGGCCCACCTGTTTTGGTACATGGGGGTTTGATGTCTCTGAGGCTGATCAAGAGGCATGGTATGAGGACAATCCCGATGAGGTAGACTCTCGGGGAGCGGGGCATCGTTACACAACTTTCCAGATTTTCACCGAGTGGGCTCATCGGGTTCTAGCGGGGGCTGTTTTGGGCCCATTGGTGCTTGTTGGTTGGTTTCTAGTGAGGCGGGTGGAGGAATTTAGCTCAGAAGTGGGGCTGGCTTCTACGGTTTCCGTTGCTCTCATCATCTGGCAAGGTGCAATTGGCTGGCTGACCGTGAGGATGGATAACGAACATTGGAGTGTGGCATTACACCTAGGCTCGGCTCTTGCCTTCATGCTCAGCTTGGTTTGGCTCTGGCTCGCGCAGACGCGTGATGTCGATGCACTTCCCGATTGGATTGACTTTGAATCGGAAACTGCCTCGGTATGGGGGCCCAGATTGCTCTGGCTCTCTCTTTTCGCTCTAATCAGTCTATTCTCAGGGGCATTTGTATCCACTACTGTTGGTGCAAACACTGGATGCGGGGTAGATGGATTATACGACTCATGGCCACTTTGTCAGGGAGAGTTATTGCCAGAAATCCATGACTGGGTGTTGCAGTCTCAGGCAATCCACAGATTTCTGGTTACTACAGTCGGGATAGGTTTGCTCGCTGCATCTCTATTTGCTAGGAAGGAGATGGGTTTAGACAGTACTCTGTATCGCTGGATTGCGGCTTCAACAGTACTTTACATCGTAAACATGCTGATAGGTGCCCTATACATCCTATCTTGGGATATGAGTGAAGGATTTGAGGAGTGGCTCTCGCTTGTCCATCTACTACTCGCCTCTCTATCATTCTTAATTCTCTCAACTGCGTATGTCGGTTCGATAACGACTAAGGAGGAATCGGTGTGAGTTGGCGAAGTTATGTTTCATTGACTAAGCCTAGAGTAGTAGTATTACTACAGATAACTGCGCTGTGCGCTGTTTTGGTGCATGACAGAATGTATGAACAGTTGAGCATTGAAACTGCGCAAACAATGTTGATTGTTTTTGTCGGAGGATACCTTAGTGCCGGAGGTGCTAATGCAATCAACATGTGGTATGATAGGGATATAGATCCAAAGATGACTCGCACTGAGAGTAGGCCGATTCCGAGTGGTGAGGTCTCTGCGAAATCGGCTCTGTATCTAGGAGTTTTACTCTCAATAGCAGGGGTGATGTGGTTCTGGGTGCTATCGAATGAGGTAGCTGCTTTCTGGTCTGCATTCAGTATCCTGTTCTATGTATTCATTTACAGTATCTGGCTCAAGCGTTCTACACCCCAGAACATAGTAATCGGAGGCATAGCTGGTTCCACTCCTCCGGTTATTGGATGGGCCGCTGCAGAAGACGATCTTGCAGTTTCTACTGAATCCGTGACTGAGGTAATGCAGTCTCTCGTAGACATTGGCAGTCCTCTTCCATGGTTGATGTTCCTGCTAATCTTCCTGTGGACTCCTCCACACTTCTGGGCACTAGCTCTGTATCGCTCTGAGGAGTACGGAAGAGTAGGCGTCCCTATGTTGCCCAATGTTAAGGGTCCAGAAAGAACCTTGATTGAGATGAAAATATACGCTATTGTTCTCATCCTGATGTCACTCGCAGTACCATCGAGTTATGGTGTGTTGGAAGTGGGCGATACTCTGTATTTGATCTTAGGATCGAATGTAGTCGGACTCAGTATCTGGTATGCTAGTTCAGTTTGGCGAATCGATTTATCCGAAGATAGAGATGAAACTGGCAGGATGCCTACAGCGGCTCGTTCGTTCTTCATCTCAATGCTTTACCTTGCCCTAATGTTCGTGGTTTTGGTGACAGCCAGTTTTGGAGTTACTGGGGCTATTCTAGGGACAGGAGTTAGCCTGTTCGCAATCTTACGTATCGAGTCCCGTAGGTAATCTAACACCCCGATGGCTTCAAACGCCTACCGCACCATGGCGGAGCGGTTAGAGGGGTGCGGTAATGGACGAGCATGGCCTGATATACGACTGGAACACAGTCGATTATGAGATTGAACGCACCTCTGTAAACCATCCACACGAGTTATGGTTCGATGATGAAACCCTGAGAGATGGTCTGCAGAGTCCAAGTGCTAGAAACCCGGAAATTGAGCAGAAGTTGGAGTTAATTGACTACATGGAAGCTCTTGGTATACAGAAGGTAGACCTAGGACTTCCTGGAGCTGGTCCTTTCCATGTCGGCCACATCGATGCAATGCTTTCTCACATGGGGGAAAATGAATACGAGTTGAGACCTGGGTGCGCGGTCCGCACTGTTGTCAGCGATATTGAGCCGTTAGTTGACTTGCAGGCCAAGCATGAGAGGCAAATACAGGCTAGTGCGTTTCTCGGCACGAGTCCGATTCGCCAATATGCGGAGGGCTGGACGATGGAGAAAATACTGTCAACAGCTGAGAAGGCAGTCACTTTTGCAGTTGATAACGATATTCCGGTGATGTTCGTAACCGAAGATACCACGCGCAGTAAGCCGGATGAGATTAAGGAAGTCTACACCCGTGCCTTGGAGTTGGGTGCAGACAGAATATGCATCTGTGACACCTGTGGTCATGTCACCCCAAATGGAGTTCACAAGTTGCTATCCTTCATTCAAGATGAGGTGATTGTTGACTCGGGTTTCAAGCGAAGAGACATCGAAGTAAACTGGCATGGTCATCAGGATAGGGGCCTTGGTGTGGCCAACAATCTAGCCGCTTACGAAGCTGGTGCCGATGTTATTCACGGCACCGCGCTGGGAGTGGGTGAGCGTGCCGGAAATGCCCCTCTGGATCAGACTCTAGTGAATCTGAGTCTGATGGGGGTCATCAGCAATGATCTAACTATGCTGAACGAGTACATGAAAAAGGCTCACGAATATGTCGAAGTAGCGCTTCCTAGGAACTATCCAGTGTTTGGAGAAGATGCTTTCGAGACTGGCACAGGAGTTCATGCAAGCGCTGTAATTAAGGCCATGAAGAAAGGCGACCATTGGCTCGCTGATCGTGTCTATTCAGGGGTACCGGCCGCCGATTACGGGCTTGAGCAAATCATCAGAATTGGACATATGAGTGGTAGATCAAATATCGTCTGGTGGCTGCAGAATAATGGCTACGAGGTGTCCGATGAATTGGTCTCTCACATGTTCGAGGTGGCTAAATCACAGCGTCGACTGATGAGTGATGAAGAAGTTCATGCAGCCATTTCAGAGTTTCAGAATTAGTGATTCAACTGGCTCACGACATAGACGAACGGCTAAATGCGGTAAGCGTTCGAGTTCGGGCGTGAGAAGCGTCGTCATTGTACTAGTCATGCTTATTCTGACTCCATTTGGAGGGGTTGTTGCAGATTCATCTGAACTGCCTGAAGAACTTCGTATCGAGGGAGACGAGATAATGCCAAGTTACTCCAGAGCAGTACAACTGGCCTTCGATAGAGTGTCTGATCTAGATTCCTACACTGACGAGGTTCTATCTCAGACCTCAGAGTGGTTGGTCGTGACTAGGGCTCCGATGGAATTACACCATCTAACCAAGGCAAGTCCCGATACTAGCGAGCAGGCTCCTATTCTACCAGGCGCATTCATATGGAATTTCGATAATCCTGAGGAGGCAGTAAAGAGGCTCAAGTTTTCGCTTGAATTGAATGAAATTGAATCATTCTCTCCGATGATAGAGAAGAAGCATCAGCCCAGACTAGTACCAAGCGATACTGAATTCGATGAGCAATGGCATCTTAGCAACACTGGGCAGACCAGCGGAGGAGTCGTTGGAGAAGATATCAATGTCACATCAACTTGGGACACCTACACTGGTAGAGGAGTTATCATTAGCGTCATTGATGATGGTCTTGATCACAACCATAGTGACATCAGTCCACACTATTCGGCACTCTACTCTTATGACTGGTGTGATGATGACACAGACCCGAGTCCTTCATCTTGGAATGGTCACGGAACCGCCGTCGCAGGAGTTGCAGCGGCTGTAGGAGACAACGGTCTTGATGTCACGGGTGCCGCCTTCGATGCTACAATTGCGGGCTCGACGCTTATCGCTTGCTGGGCAGGAGATGCCACAGAAGCAGATGCGTTAAGCTATGAGAGCGATGACATAGATATCTACACCAATTCATGGGGTCCCGCTGATGATGGTCAAACTCTAGAGGCCCCTGGTCCACTAACCCTAGCTGCCTTTGAGAGCGATGCGTACTCTGGTAGAGATGGATTGGGTAATCTGATTACATGGGCTGCCGGGAATGGACTTGGTTCGAATGATAACTCAAACTACGACGGGTATGCTAACAGCCGTTTCACAATCGCTGTGACTGCGATTAGTCACAATGGTGAACAATCATACTACGCAGAGCCGGGGGCCAACATTCTAGTCGCCGCTCATTCGAATGGCGCAGGAGAAGGAATTACCACTACCGACATAACTAACTCTGGCGGTTACAATAGTAGCGGCAACATAACCCATACCTTCGGAGGCACTTCTAGCGCCACACCACTTGCTGCCGGGGTAATTGCCCTAGTTCTCGAAGCTAATTCGAATTTGACATGGAGGGATGTTCAACATGTTCTGGTTAACAGTGCTCGCATGAACGATGCTACCGACAGTTCATGGACAGTGAACGGCGGCGGGCATGATGTTTCCCACAAGTATGGATTTGGAGCGGTTGATGCCGGGGCGGCCGTATCTGTAGCTGAGAACTGGACCAATGTAGGAGAAGAGTTGAACGCGACCTATGGACCCTATTCGCCGAGTACCGACATCCCTGACGATTCAACTGCTTGGACAGAATTCACCACAGTAGTGACTGATGAATACTCGCTGGAGAGTGTCGATGTGATGGTCGATATAAGCCATACAACTAGGGGAGATTTGGATATCGTTCTTGTCTCTCCGTCGGGCACAGAGTCTTGGTTAGCTGAATCGCGCAATGACAACGGCAATCACTACTCTGACTGGATGTTTAGCACTGTGCAACATTGGGACGAGTCGTCCTTGGGAACCTGGACTCTGAAGGTCAGAGATACTGAATCTGGTACGAATGGAACATTGAACTCTTGGGAGATGATTTTGCATGGAGTAGATATCGACTACGACCATGATGACGATGGATTGAGTGATGAGAATGAGACACTTGTCTATGGCACTGATCCTTACGATGCTGATACGGATGATGATGGATTGAGTGACTATGACGAAGTCATGGTATACGGTACAGACCCTCTTCAAATTGATTCTGATTTGGACGGTTTGAGTGACTCTGTCGAGATTACTAATACTGGAACAAATCCCCTAGATTCTGACAGTGACGACGACGGTCTGTCTGATGGTGCCGAAGTCAACTTCTGGTTCACTGATCCATTAGTCTACGATCCGGATGACGATTCTGACCTGTTCTACCACTTCAATGACTGTGATGACACCAACCCACTGGTCAATCCAGGTCGTCCTGAATTACTGAACGGAATAGACGACAATTGTGACGAATATATCGATGAGGGATTCAACTTCACAGATAGGGACAATGATGGACTCAAGGATTGGCCAGAGTATCACATCCATGGCACAGACCATATGGACTCAGATACGGATGATGATGGATTGGATGACGGAGAGGAAGTCAACATCTATTCGGCGATGGGTTCCAATCCACTGGTCTACGACCCGGACAATGATGCAGATAACTGGTATTGGTTCGAGGATTGCGATGATGATAATCCAGATAGATCGCCGGGAGAAACCGAATTATTGGATGACTTCGATAATGACTGTGATTTCTTAATTGACGAGGATTATTGGGAGTTAGATTCAGACAATGATGGTCTCACAGACTATGATGAGTATCACAATGTAACTACAAACCACCTAGATGGCGACACGGATGGAGACGGGTTGCCTGACGGTCTCGAATACTACGAATATTCCGAATTGGGGGCAGATCCTCTAGTGCATGATGATGATGCAGATGCAGATGGGTGGTACTGGTTCCAAGACTGTGATGATGAGGACTTCGACAGAGCTCCACTAAAGTCAGAAGTATTGGATGGTAAAGACAACGATTGCGACGATGTAATCGATGAGGACTTCTTTGACATTGATAGTGACGGAGACGGCCTTACTGATTATGACGAATATCACAACTACACTACCGACCCGAGTTTAGCCGATTCTGACAGTGATGGTATGTCCGACGGACAAGAAATCACTGTCACTGGCTCAGACCCCAAATCATTCAATTTTGATACCGATGAAGACGGGTTCTATGACTTCGAAGATTGCGATGATACCGTGGACACAATCAATCCGTCAGAGATTGAGACATGGAATGGTAGAGATGATGACTGTAACGAGCAAATCGATGATGGTTTAGATAGGAAGACTTTGGTCTCCACTACACCCGATTTTAGAGAAATATTAGACTGGGATGCGGTCAATGAATCTCTAATTCTTATTGTTGAAAATGTCCCAGACTCAGTTGGTGCAACATTGAGTTGGAAAATGGGAGACTACACTCTCACTGCGAACATGAGCGAAGATGGTAAGAGAGTAACTATACTCCCTATAGACTGCGATTCGGGAGATACTTCTCTAGAGATTTATCTGTGTGGCCAAGGTGAGAGTCCACAACAGGTTTCACTCACAATATCTGAGTCAGGAGAGACAACTGAATTGATTTGGGATATCGACATGGTGGTTTGGATTCCACCTCTGACTTTCTCTGAAATGTTGTTTGAGTTTGTCATTTCTCCGACTGGTCTGGCCGCAACTCTGCTCATTGTGGTCGCGCTTGTCGGTGCAGTTGTACTAGGATTGCGTAGAATGGCATACAACAGAAGGCTCGAGGATGCTTACAGTGCCTACGACATGAAACCCGGAGAATTCACACTCTCTCCTGAATTCCAAGAATATGATTTGCCTTCTGCACCTGATCTCGGAGCGATGGTTGGACAGCAGGCAGCTCCAGTGCAACTGCCTTCGGTACCTGCTTCACCAGTCAATGACGAGTCTATTCCTGAGATGCCTGATTTGGATTAGAGCCAATTCGGATCTGCCTCGTCGGCCTCTTCCTCGGCTGCGCTCTCTTCATCGAGCCCCCACTCTGCATCTGGCGATCCTCCTGACCACTCTCCTTCTACGGAAATGTCCTCAATGTCGTCATCATCTCTCCAAGGAGGTTCTCCATCCGAGCCGCTGGTGATTAGGCAGCCTTCTTCATCGAGTCTGGTCCGGAGTGTCTGCGTTCCTCCGGTCATTGGTAATAGGTGTCCAATTGGAGTTCCTGCAGTCACGAATGGGTGTGTGGCGGTAGAAATCAGCAGGCCTCTTGCTGGTGAGAGAATATCAAAATTCTCTCCGGGCCTTTCAGGGTCGGTTACCGTCGCCACTGTCTCGCCTTCCTGGATGAAGCTCCCAGCAGGAGTGAGCACATCCAGTAGTCCTCCTTGATCGGACCTGACCCAAACAGAGCCAGAAGCAAGAATTCTGAATCTAGGGCGGCTAGGGTAACCTGGAATAACTCTCAGACTTCGCAATACATTCAGAATACCGTAGATTGCGACCTGGACAGATTCTGGATCTGCCTCATTTGAGCCTCCTCCTTCGTAAGTAATGGCTGCCACGCCCGCATCATTAGAAACTCTCCTGAGAGAGCCCTTTGGCCCCTGATTGTCTAGAATTGTCTCGATGCCGAATGCTCTTGCTATACGATTACTGGAAGGGTGTGCCAAATTAGCTCGAATCTGTGGCATGTTGGTTCTACCTACAGCGGCAGTATGCAAATCGATGACATGGTCACTGGTCGAGATAATTTCATTCCAAAGCCTGTTCGCCACTCTTGAAGTCGTATTACTATCGGGCTTTCCGGGAAACCCTCGATTCAGGTCTCTTCCATCCGGCATGTACCTGCTCTGGCGTCGATATCCGGGAAGATTGACCACTGGGATGATGCGTAATGTTCCGGCCATTGCTGCAGGATCGATTGCCTTATCCTCGCCGATGAAATTTGGTCCGCTTAGGTAAGTCAGTGCTAATGGGCCGACCAATTCATTGCCGTGGATTGCACCTAGTAGAGTAACCACCGGACCTGGCCTAGACCCGTGGATGACTGTAATTGGAATTGGCCAAGATTCTCCTATATCCACATCAATCAAGTCATATTCGAGTTGTCTAATCGTCCCCGGGCTGATTCTCTTTCTGAGGAATCTGTGAAGTTTCGGGCCGTCCTTTCGAGACCATCTTACAGGAGTTCCCTGATTGCTCTCGAGGGCTTTCTCAATCTCCTCTCTCCTACTAGGAGGAATTTGGTTTGATACCTTCAGAGGTTTTGATCGTCTACGCTTTGGGCGAGTAGGCGAGTCCCCGGATTTAGCCGCGGTATCATCGTCGTCCGAACTGGAAGAAGTGTCTGGCACTTTAGCGCGGAGAGGGTTCACCGATAAAGCGGATGCGTTTGCAGTTCCTAGGAATTTTCAATTCCTAGTGATTCTTCGAGGAACCATGAGAGGAAGGGGGCCGTCGGTTCAGGAAGAGCATGCACCAAGCAGTATCTGCTTCGGATGCGGTCCCGCAAATGAAAATGGATTACGAATCAAATCGTTTCGTTCAGAGAAAGGATTGGAGATGGAATTCATGCCTAAAGATGAGCACCAGGCATTCCCTGGGATGGTTAACGGAGGCATCATCGGCACTCTGTTAGACTGTCATGGAAACTGGACTGCTGCGGTAGCCCTGATGGATCAATCCGAACTGGATGAGCCTCCGTGCACAGTTACTGCATCATACTCGATTAGTCTTAGACGCCCGACTCCACATGGAGTCGCTCTCCGAGTCACATCCGAGATAGTAGAGCTTGGAGAGGACCGGGTCAAGGTGAGCATGGCTCTGATTGCTGAGGACAAAATTTGTGCAACTGGCGAAGGTTTGTTTGTTGCAGTTAAAGAAGGTCACCCGGCCTTTCACAGATGGAATTAGGGCTGTTTACACGGCATCCTTTAGAACGGCCGAGGTTAAGGTCTAACATGACCCAGTCAGAGGGCTGTGATTCGCACGAACTCGAGGCCCTAGGACTCGATTCACGCATTGTCTCAATGCTGAGGGATGAATGGGGTGTTGAGAGCTTGTTTCCTCCTCAATCTCAGGCACTCCCTCCTGCCCTCTCAGGTCAGAACCTGATGCTAACCATACCTACTGCAAGTGGTAAATCCCTAGTGGCCTATCTGGCCCTAATCCATCGCTTGAAGAATGACCTCGAAGGAAGTCGTGGAATCTATGTTGTTCCCCTGAAGGCACTGGCCAATGAGAAAGCTACTGAACTCAAGCAACTCGCCTCGAAAGTCGGACTAAATGTTGGCATCGCAATAGGCGACAGAGATGGCGAGACGGGAATGGTCGATGAGTCGGATATTCTAGTATGCACTAGTGAGAAGTTGGACTCACTTCTACGCACACGTTCAGAGTTGATGGATGGTGTAGGAATCGTCGTCAGCGATGAGTTTCATCTATTGCATGATCCGAGTCGTGGGCCAACTCTCGAAGTTCTGCTTTCGAGAATCAGACACAAGAGGCCCGATGCGCAGATAATCGCTCTATCTGCAACTGTCGGGAATGCACCTGAAATGGCAAACTGGCTGGATGCTGAACTCGTGGTTTCTGATTGGCGTCCTGTCACTTTGCGATATGGTACAGTGAACGGACTGGGTAGTAAAGTGCACAGAATAGATGGGAAAGATAGAGAGGAGTTGCCCGAAGTGCGAAATCTCAAGGGGAAGCCCACTCGTCAATTGCAAGCAGTCCTATCAGATACTATCTCAAGAGGGGGTCAATTACTTGTTTTCGTCTCTTCGCGGTCGTCTGCTCAGAAGGAGGCTAGAGAATTGTCCAAGCATTGTAGAAAATTGTTGGTTGATGACACTACTGATTTGATTCCCGAGAATGCTGAAAGGTGGGAACAAATTGCGAATAGTGTATCTCGTTCAGAGGATTCGAATCTCGGCAAGACATTATCCAACACTCTGCGTGGTGGCGTGGCCTTCCATCATGCGGGCTTGACTGGAAGGCAGAGGAGAGTTGTCGAGGATGCTTTCAGAGAAGGTGATTTGACCTGCATAGTTGCAACGCCTACTCTAGCCCAAGGAGTCAACCTTCCAGCTAGGACGGTAGTTGTCAGAGACTATCGGAGATGGAGCGCAGCAGCTGGGATGTCAATGCCTCTCCCAGTGATGGAAATAATGCAGATGATGGGTCGTGCTGGTAGGCCGAAATACGACAATGTAGGGGAATCATGGTTGCTAGCTAAAGGAAGAGAAGAAGAAGAGAAGTTGGTCTCTCTATATCTTCACGGTGAGCCAGAAGAAGTTACTTCGAAGTTAGCAAATCCAAATGCAATGAGGGCAGAAGAGGACCCAGCACTACTTACTCATGTACTCTCAATGTTGGCCACAGGAGGGATTTCAGACAGGGATGCGCTGGGTCGTTTCTTCTCCAAAACATTCCTAGCCACTCATCTTGATCCTGAAGACCTCGCTGCCCGGCTTGACGATGTGGTTAGTTGGCTCGCAACTAACGGGATGATTGACCGAACTGGTGAGTCAGAGGAGGTGAAACAGAGGATGCTTCAGGAGTCTCCTCTTGAACAGGATGAGGAATGGGAAGATGAGTTGCCATCTTGGGTAGATTCTGCATCTGAAGTATTGGGAATTGACATCCACAGAGGACATGAAGAATCTCAATTCAAGCCTAGGCGTGGTCCGCCAATCTTTGGATTCCGCAAAGCGAGTTTGCACGAGACTTACGAACAAGACCCGCCTGAGCCTGCCTCAATGACATATCGCCCTACTGCGTTGGGAGAGAGAGTTTCTCAACTGTATCTCAACCCCATTTCAGGCCGGATGTTGAGAGATGGAATGAGTAGAGCGATGGCAACTCTGAGCGGGGAAGATCAGTATCATCAGGTCTCGCCCCTGAGTTTGCTTCACCTAGTTTCGTGTACTCCTGATTTCCTACCACTGTGGCCTAGGAAAGGAGACTATGATGCTATTCAGGCAGCCATCCATGGCCATGAGAGAGAATTCCTGACTGAGGCAGTGGATTTAGATGAGGAAAGGAGAATGAAGGGTGTCTTGGTACTACAATCCTGGGCAGACGAATACAGAATAGATCAGATTGAGGAAGAATGGGGAGTTCAGCCCGGAGATCTTAGGGGCAGGGTCGAGATAGCAGAGTGGTTGCTATATGCTACGAGAAGAATTCTCGCAGATGATGATGAGTTGGCTAGTATGGGAAAAGATTCGCATAGAACTCTCGTCGAGGCAGTGGACGAGATGCATCGAAGAATAAGATACGGTTGTAAGACTGATTTACTTGGCCTAGTGGCCTTGAAAGGAGTCGGCAGAACCAGAGCAAGGCAAATGGTAGATTTGCTCGGAGTATCTAACGCGGCCGATTTAGCAGAGCTGACTGAGAGAGATATGGAGAAGCTTTCTGACTTGCGCGGATGGAGTCCTCGACTAGTCGACGGTATTGTCAATACTGCTTCACGCGCTGTAAGACGTCAGTCACGATAGATACAATTCTTCTAGTCGAGGCCATCGGCATCCGTGGACGAGTCATCTGGTATGCCTTGGTTTCCCGCTTGGGGTATTGAATTCTCTAAGCCGATTGAGAATCCAAGTTCGATTGTGTCAGTGTTCAATGAATGGAGACCGAGTGATCGTTGGTTGCTTCTATCTTACCATGCCGCCTGTAGTGAAGTAAGACTCTGGACTGTCTGGTCGGCCCTAAGAAGAAGAGAAGAGTCGGACAGAATGATTGCCAGAACTCCTGATGCCGAGTTTCTCCGACTAGTATCGGGCACTAGGCAGCTAAGTATCGCTTTTCAGCGAGCGGGATTGAGTGAGGGAGATGGATTTGCATGGATAGTGTTCCTGCCAGAATTTACACTGGGTGAAGAATTCGGAGAAACTGAAGTTCTCAGGTCGACCTATTCAGACAACGATCTAGAAGCGACTAGACTGATAGAGCATCTTGGAGCTAAACTCCTTCCAAAAAGGCCGATTCCTACAGAAGAGGGACTAATTCGACTTGGGGCTTTGGAGAATGGGAGGACTATCGAGCCTCAATCTAGAGAGAATGCTTTCCTAACACATTCAGCATTGGCAGACATGTGAGTCATTGGGAGTCAACCTCATAGGCGAGCTACTCGAGGGCGTACTGAGAATCATGGCGAAGTTTCACGGCTTCAGACAATGTGTTACCTGTGGGGTCAACTGTACTCCGGGAAACTTCGTCGATTTTGAGAATAAGAGATATTGCACAGCCTGTTGGATAGAAAGCAACAATCCAGATCATCCGGAACTGGAAGATGCGAGAAAAAAGGTGAGTGATGCCGCAGAAGAATGGAAGTGTGCTAAGTGGACTCGTGAAGAGGGGCCTCTTCCGAATGGTCCGAAGTCTTCCCGTCAGAGGTTGTAGATTGAATTCTTTTATTGATGGCGACTTTGACGCCACAAAATGGGAGAATATCGAACCTTACACAAGTGATTTACTTGAAAGAAAATTGACCTGTTCCGGTTGTCTGGAGTCCCTGATTAAAGATACCTCAACCCTTGCTGAACATATTTCAGAGGCTGGTGCCCTGTTGTACATCGGTATGACATGCGATACAGAGAGTGAGGAAAAGCGTAATTCATTCCTAGACTTCTCTAGTAATGTAAGACCAAAGCTCTCTGAATTCTCCGATTCTCTGAATAGGAGAATTGTTGGGCATCCTGCAGTAAATGATCTTCCCGAGAGATACTCTCTGATGCTCAGAGGAATGAGAACAGATATCGAAATCTTCCGCAAAGAGAACATTCCTCTGAAAGTCAGGCAGACTGAACTTGTTACAGAAGCTCAAGGCATTACAGGTAGTATGACAGTTGAATTCGATGGGGAAGAACGAACATTTCCTCAAATGAGTGCATATCTGGAATCGAATGATAGATTGGTACGTCAAACAGCATGGGCTGCAATGTCGGACCGTAGAATGCAAGACCATGAGAGAATGTCTGAGATTTTCGACGAATTGGTATCACTTAGGCATCAGATGGCTTTGAATGCTGGATTCGAAAGTTTCACCAATTATATGTTCAAAGCCATGCATCGCTTTGACTACTCTATCGAAGATTGTTTGGAGTTTCACAGCTCTGTAGAATCAGTCTGTATGCCTATACTTAGAGATATAAACAAGGAGAGGGCGGAGGCATTAGGACTGGGTGAACTAAGTCCCTGGGATGTTAATGAAAAGACTGGAGCAGGGCCCGATATTCATGGAAGAGAGCCTCTTAGGCCATTTCAGACCGTGGATGAGATGGTGGAGAAACTCTCTGAGATGTTTCACGAAATCTCAGATGATCTAGGTAGTAAATTCGACAAACTAGTCGACATGGACACACTCGATTTAGACACCAGGAAAGGTAAGGCACCCGGTGGCTATCAGTACTATCTCGAGAAGAGTAGGGTCCCTTTCATCTTCATGAACGCTGCAGGCCTTCAGGGGGATTTAGAGACAATGATTCACGAGGCTGGCCATGCATTCCACTCTCTGTATTGCGGCCATCTAGACCTGATAGATGAGAGGAACTATCCTATTGAATTCGCAGAAGTTGCATCCATGTCGATGGAATTACTGACACAGCCATGGTGGAACAAATTCTACAACGAAGAAGAAGCGAGTAGAGCGAAGAGAACACACTTGGAAGGTGTCGTATTCCTACTTCCTTGGATAGCAACAATAGACTCATTCCAACATTGGATTTACGAAAATCCTAGCCATACTAGGGAAGAGCGTGCAGAAGCGTGGTTATCCATTAGAGCGAGGTTTGGTCCACAAATGGATTGGAGTGGTCATTCAGAATTCAAAGAAGTTTCTTGGCAGCAGCAAGGGCATCTGTATGGAGTTCCATTCTACTACATTGAATACGGAATCGCGCAGTTGGGATCATTACAACTGTGGAAGACACAGTTGGGCAATCCACAGAAGGCACTAGACGACTACGCCAACGCGATGAAACTGGGCAACACTCGAACTTTACCCGAATTATTCTCCGCGGCCGACCTTAAGCTAGGATTCGATGAAGGGCATTTCCTCACACTAATGGAATCTGTAGAGTTGTCTCTAGAAGAGTTGCCCGTCTAGGTATTCGGACCCGAGGAGTCTACGAGACTAATCTCGTAGACCCTCGGTTGTCACGGTAAAGACCGCTTCGCCATCAGGCAAGTTGGGGCTGTCGATTAGGCGAGCTATCCTACGGCCCCCCTTCGACTTCCTCAGGTACAAGCGGAATGTGCTGGCGTGCGCCACTATATGGCCGCCAATCGCCTTGGTGGGATCTCCCCACATGGCATCTGGCTTGGACATGACTTGATTCGTGACCAAGACCAATGCATTGTTTACATCGGAGAGTTGTTTCAACTCCTTCATGTGCTTGTTCAATTTCTGCTGGCGTGCTGCAAGCATGCCTCTGCCGATATATTCGGCACGGAAGTGACTGGTTAGGGAATCGACAATGATGAGTTTTACATCGATGTTCTTGGACATCCTCTTAATCTCATCCACCAGAAGAATTTGGTGGGCTGAGTTGTATGCTCTCGCTACATGAATCCTGTCTAGGGCATCTTGAGGATCTATTCCTACTGCCTCTGCCATCTGGGCAATTCTCTCCGGCCTAAATGTATCTTCAGTGTCAATGTAGAATATTTCGCCATCAAAGCCTCCTTTGTCAAAAGGTAGGATTGAATTTACAGCGAGTTGGTGACCAATCTGCGTCTTACCGCTACCGAATTCACCGAATACTTCGACTATGGCCTGGGTCTCAAATCCTCCTCCAAGGAGTTCATCGAGAGAAGATGAGCCGGATGTGAGTTTTTGGACTAGTTTACGGCGATCGAGGAGAGCAGAACCGCTAACGAAACCGCCGATGTTTGCCATCTTCTTCGCGCCTGCGATTATCTTAGCAGAAACAGCCTCACCAAGTTCAGCCTGTTCAGCAAGTTCGGATGGGCTCATCACTGCTATAGCAAGCAGTTCTTCGAAGCCTGCTTCACGCAGTTTCTCCGCAGTTGCTGGTCCGACTCCTGGTAGATCTTCAACCGTCAGTTCGGGCTCATCAACATCAATCACAATCTCTTCTTCTTCGACTTTCTCACTGGCTGTCTTCTCACTCATCTCGTTCACCTATTGCCCCTATCTCATCTTCGGAGGTATATGAACAATCGAATGGCCCTATTCGAAGGTTGAAAGTGCTTGAGATGTGTTGTTATCCGCAGTACAACGATTTTCACTTTCAGTTTGGTAGCGGGTGGTGGATTTGAA
>DAON01000050.1 GCA_002501885.1 Euryarchaeota archaeon UBA220
CAGGGGGCAATGCTCGACATAGATCAGGGAACCTATCCATTCGTGACCTCTTCAGTCACCAGCAGGGCTAATGCTACACATGGTGCAGGAATACATCCTGGGCATGTGGAAGAATGCTTTGGAATTACTAAGGCATACACTACCAGAGTAGGAAATGGGCCATTCCCTACTGAACTATCACTCGAAGAAGGACCAGGCCAACACATGGCGCAAATTGGAAACGAGTACGGTACAACCACAGGAAGGCCTCGTAGAACAGGCTGGCTGGACATGGTCGCTCTCCGTGAAAGCAACCGAATCAATGGATATACTGGCCTAGTGGTAACTAAGTTGGATGTTCTAGGTGGTCTCGATGAACTGAAGATTTGCGTCGGCTACGAGATGGATGGTAAGACGATACATGTAATGCCGACCACCAGCGAAGACCTTGCTCGCTGCAAACCAATCTACGAGACTCACATCGGATTCCCGTCGCTTTCACTAGACGAATGGATTGAGATGGCAGACGCTTCTAGAGACAATGGCACCGGGTTCGATGCATTCCCTGACATTATCAAGCAGTACATCGAGAGAATCGAGACTCTAGCCGGTATCCCTGTAGTAAGCGTAGGCGTCGGCCCAGACCGCCGAGCATCAGTTGCTAGCAAAGAAGGGCCGTTCGATTTCCCCTCTGCCGAGGCAACCTTCTAATCGGTCAACTATGGCCCCCTGTCATGGGATTCAAGGCGAATGCTCGCAAGAGGAGACAGGTCGCTGCTGCTGCCTCTGGTGCTTCCGAGAAGAAGCAGGAAGAGTATGTCGGCGAGAAGAAGTGCGATGTGGCCGACTGCGACAATTGGGCAGACAAGAAAATCGGAGGCAGGAGACTAGCCTTTGACAGGGCAGTCGATGTCTGGGGCGAGTCTGGTTTGTCCACAGAGGCAAGGAGAGTCACAGTCTGCAAGTCATGCTATAGGGCCTGGAAGAAGGCGAAGAAGGACGAGCCCACCGAGTGGACATAGGGCGCAGAATACAATCGCAACAATGTTAGATGGATTCTCAGAGCGAGTTCCATGTCTCATCCGGCCAACGAACCCATTCTCGGATATGAACCAGGAAGTCAAGAGAGAGAATCTCTGCAATCAGAGATTGACCGCCAGATGGCCGAAATCATTGAGATTCCCTGTATTATCAACGGAGAAGAGATATACACAGGAGTAACTGTGCCCCAGGTAATTCCGCACAATCATGGCCATGTTCTTGCTAATGTGCACTTGGCAGGAAGGGATGAGATGGAGGCTGCTTGTGCTGCAGCGGTTGCTGCGCAACAGGAGTGGATTGATCTTGGATTAGAGGGACGCTGTGCCATTTTCGAGCGCTGCGCCGATCTCCTAGCTGGGGACTGGCGCATGAAGGTCAACGCCTCAACCATGCTCAATCAATCAAAGACAGCATTCCAAGCCGAAATCGACGCGGCGTGCGAGCTCATTGACTTCTGGAGATTCAATTGTCATTATGCGAGAGGATTCCACGATGACTTCCAACCTCTTGTCTCTCCGGAAGGAGTCAAGAATTCGACGGAAATCAGACCTCTCGAAGGATTCGTACTAGCAATCACCCCATTCAACTTCACGAGTATAGCAGCCAATCTACCTAGTGCACCAGCTATAGTCGGCTGCACAAGCATTTGGAAACCCAGTCGCAACTCATACCATTCGAACTATGTGCTGATGCAACTGATGATGGAGGCAGGATTACCTCCCGGAGTTATCAATTTCCTACCCGGTTCAGGTGCTGAGATTACAGAAGTCTCTCTAGCTAATCCCGACTTTGCGGGACTGCACTTCACTGGTTCAACAGCAACATTCCAGGGGCTGTGGCAGGAGATTGGATTGGCCCTGCCGAACCTGCGTTCCTACCCTCGGATAGTTGGTGAGACTGGTGGTAAAGACTTCGTTGTAGCACACCCAGAATGTGACCGACAAGGTCTACTTGTTGCACTACTCAGGGGAGCATTCGAGTATCAAGGCCAGAAGTGCTCAGCCGCTAGCCGTGCCTATATTCCAAGCTCAGTATGGAATGCTATCTCTGAAGACCTATGCTCTGAGATTGGCAAGATAAAGATGGGAGATGCTCGTGACTTTACCAATTTCATGACTGCAGTTATCGACCAGAGGTCCTTCGACAAGATAACTGGATATATCGAAAGAGCAGCTAGCAGAGATACTTGTACAATCATCTGTGGAGGAGACTCGGATGACTCGACCGGTTTCTTCATTGAACCTACTATTATTGTTACAACTAATCCAACATCGGAGACTATGGTAGAGGAGATATTCGGGCCCGTACTAACGGTGTATGTCTATGATGACGATGAATTCGAGGAAACCCTGAGATCGTGTGACGAGGCGTCCCCTTACGCACTTACGGGCAGTATCTTTGCATCAAATGAAGAGGATATACAGACTGCATACGAAGCATTGAGATTCACTGCTGGAAACTTCTACATCAACGACAAGCCTACCGGGGCCGTTGTCGCTCAACAGCCATTCGGAGGAGCCAGGGCTTCTGGTACCAATGACAAGGCCGGAGGACCCCTCAATCTTCTACGATGGATTAGCCCACGCTCAGTGAAGAGGACAATCGATGTGCCACAGGATTGGACATACCCATTCATGGGCGCAGATGAGTAATCCGAACTTTGATTACCCGCTGATTTGAGCGGCTAATGGGGAGCTTAGTGCTGAGAGGTCACTGAAAGGTGACGACCCTTGACCTGATCTGGATAATGCCAGCGGAGGGAGAGAAATGAACGAAATAATAGCATATGGACTACTGTTTGCAACATTAGCAATCTTTGGCTGGATAGGTTACCAAGCCGGAGTAAAGAATGATTTGAATGAGGATGAATACCTCTCTGCTAGAGGCTCACAGGACTGGTTGAGAATTGGATTGAGCCTATTTGCATCGGGAATGGGGATTTGGATTCTATTCGGGCCTTCCGAGGTCGGCTACTACGGAGGATTCTGGGATGTTGTCGGATATGCAGTCTCGGCTGCCACACCATTCCTTCTCCTAGCCTATGTTGGGCCTATGATTCGCGAGAGGCTGCCTTCGGGTGTCACACTTGCCGACTATGTCCGTATTCGTCTAGGAAGGCCGATGCAAGTCTATGTCGGACTAATCTCTGTGCTCTACATGTTCACCTTCCTTTTTGCAGAATTCACCGCTATAGGAAAGGCGATGGAAACCCTCTCCGAGATAGAGCCCCTCATCGCCATGGGCATGGTAGGAATAGTGACCGCAGCATACATCTCGCAAGGAGGACTCCCTGCATCTCTAGCAACTGACCGTGTGCAAGCGTGGACAATCATGTTCCTTGTTGTGGCATTGCTGTTGGCCCTATTTGGAGGAGACATAAACGGCCTCATTGCGGATGCCAAGGCATCCAATCCCGAAGACTCGTGGAGCATCGGCTCAATGTCATACATGGATTCATTCGAATCCGGACTGGCTCTAGTTGTGGCAATTACCGCGGCAGAGATGTTCTCTCAGGGCAACTGGCAGCGGGCTTGGGCGTCCGAGTCGGACGAGGCCTTGACCAAGGGCGCCTGGCTGGCTGCGGGACTTGTGCTACCACTGGTCTTCATCATGGGTGTGCTAGGTACCGTAGTAGCGGGACAGGGTGCCGTGGACGATCCTTCTGCTGCATTCTTCTATCTCATCGAGGATGCAGGAACCCTCTTCGTTGCCGCATTCATCGTCCTCGCAGTAGCACTGGTGTGCTCAAGCGTCGATACTCTACAGAATGCTATTGTGGCTTCGATATCTGGTGATCTCAGCGATAACACGATGAGTCTGCAGAATGCACGTTTCCTGACAATCGGCCTAATCCCAATAGCAATCTATCTGGCCACGGGGCCTACTATTGGAGGTTTCACCTTCAATGCACTCGGCGTGTTTGAGATATTCCTGTTCGCCGACTTGCTAGCTGCAGCCACGGTCATGCCAGTCCTGCTCACACTGTGGGGCGAGGTGTCGACCAAAGGTGCACTACTGGGCGCTGTCTGCGGACTGCTATCAGTAGTCGCATACGGCACATTCACGGGAGATTTAGGAACAGGCATAGAGTATGTCTTCTCGCCTACAAACGAATTCGGCCTAGCGAACCTCAATGTCTTCCTGTCAGCAGTAATCGGCTCTACAATCGTGACTATTGGTGGCTCCAAAGTCCTGCCCGATGCCTCCGCTTGATTCATTTGCTTGAGCAACACGCGAAGGCCGTGTTCGGACCACATCCTTCTAGGATTCATGCGCTGGCAATGCCTTGGAAGATATGGAAATCAAGTTGGACCAGACGCCACATGATGGGCGGAAATTGGTTCCCCTTGGAGATGTTTCTAGTAGGCCTAATATGTGTCGCAGTGCCTTACTTTACTTCGAATAACATTGCAGAATATTACCTCAGTACAGTTTGGGATCCTGAGATTGCTCTAGACAGGGATATACCTGTAATCAATTGGATGATTATTCCCTACGCAGCATTATACTTGTTCTATCCCGCGACTCTGGTACTTTGCCCCAAAGATGATCGAGGCAGGTTAGAACTACTTCTCGCAATGCAAGGCCTAATTCTGGTGACAATTTTCTGTGTTGTAATCTTCCTAGTTTTACCCGCTGAGATTGACCTACGATGGCAATTGGATGAGCACTGGGTTGACCACCCTCTAAACGGAATAGAGACAGCATTGTATGGGTTCATCCACTTCTCAGATAATCCCTGGAATGCATGGCCTAGTCTGCACATTGTTCACTCTTACTTACTGGCTAGGATGATGACTCTGTGGGTTATCCGTGAACATGGGGAGAAACCCTTTGCGAAGGCATTCCTAGCAATCCTGTGGGTCGAGTATGTTCTGCTATGCGGCAGTATCTTGACTACCAAACAGCATTACCTGTGGGATTTAGTAGCCGGACTAATCGTAGCCGTATTTGCATGGAAACTGTTCGAGTATGCTCTCAGCCTTGCTGACCGAAACACACCAGAAGAGGTCGCCAAGGAAGCCGGTTGGACCTAATCAGTTGTGCACTAGAGTCAGGTAGCCGTTCGCAGCACTCTCGCACGCATTCGCCACATCGTCAAGTCTCTGTAGTACTCTGTACATGTGTACTGCTGCTAGAGCATCTTCCTCACCAGAGGTGAAGCATATAACCATAACATTATATAGAATAAATATCCTACTATAGAATACGAGTACTGCGAGCCTATGAAAGGTATATATTTCGCCGCTATCGCGAACGAATCATGAAAGCATCCTCCGATAGGTCTGAAGTTAGGAAGCTCCAGCT
>DAON01000003.1 GCA_002501885.1 Euryarchaeota archaeon UBA220
CTAAACACTAGTATGTCCTCAAGTTGTTCCCGGGGTAGGAACTCTGTCATTGACCTAGAGAGCATTGACTTGCCAGTCCCTGGCTCGCCGACCATGATGACATGACGGCGTTGCTCTGCGGCTTTCCTAACCACAATCGAAGCTGCTTCCTGGCCGATTACTTGGTCAACGAGTTTGTCTGGAATTGGGACTTCTTCAGTAGATGTAATCTGAACACTCTCAATCCATTCTTCGATAGGAGTTTCACAAATTGGATCTTTATCCTCAGACACTCCGAAGGCTGGTCCGTCTTCCCACGAATCGAGAGCATCGGCCCCCTCATTCATCTCGTCCTGAGATTGCTCGGAATCACTCATCTACACTCCCCCGGGGTACTCTCTGATGCTCGCACCTTCTTGAAGGTGCGTCAAACAAGACAAATCGAAAACTCGCCTATTGGCGTCGGCGAAGGTACTCTTCTCCGTAGTAGTACCACTGCTCCATGGTCCATCCCGGAGGTAGTCCTTCAGGAGGTATCGGAGGCATCATTGGAGGAGGAGGAGGTATCTGGTCAGGAGTAGAAATTGGACTAGGATAGGGGATTGAGCTTTCGTCTGCCACCGATGTGTAGTCAATTGCTGAATCAGACTCAAAGCGTTGGCGCCTTAGAGAGATTGCCAGAGCCAATACCAATGCTACAGAGAGTAAAATACCGATTACAACAATGCCTGTTGAGATCCACTTACTAGCGCCAGAAACTGCATTATTATCCTCTCCTTCTTCCGACTCAGACTCGTCATCAGAGGGTTCGGTAGCAAACATCTTCAGTTGGATCTCGGTCATTCTATCGAATCCGTCTTGATCCTCGGCCGATACTGACAGAGTTACATAATCGCCAATTCCAAGGCCATTACCACTGGAAGGGTTAACGATGAATGGGCCCATATTATATGACACTCCAGACGAATGGCAGATTCCAGTTATTGAATTACATACAGACCAAGTAACTCTGATGTCATTGAGTTCTAGAGGCCCAACATTATCGACCATCACGGTTGGATTAGTGCCATAATCAGTAGTGTCGAAAGAGGCAACCAGATCATCGTCCCAGAGTAATGGTAGATTGTCAATAACCGTTACTGTGATTGCATAGGCGTTTGCATCGCCGTGCCGATCCTCGAGCATTATTGTGACTACTTCGGTTCCTGCATCTGGCCATTCCATGGTCAGAATACCAGTTATCTGGTTTAGTTGAGCCGCCCCTGGGACAAATGTACTTACAGAAGGCCAAATCTCTACATCGGGGTCGTCTATATCGGTCATCCTGTCTAATAGTTCCAGAGTGATTCTCTCTCCCATTTCGACAGTAAACTCTTCGATTCCATCCATATCCAATCGGGGTGCATCGTTGACATTTAGCACATGGAAGACTATGACAGTATCAGAGGTCTTGGAACCATCACTAGCCCTAATCCCTAACTCAACCATTCCAGTAGAGTCGTCATCGAGTGAGTTTACTGAGAGAGAGTGCCCGGAAATACTCGCTTCAACTAGGGATTCGTCAGAATTAGAAATCATCTCAAGAGTAAGTCCTGACGCCGGAATTGGATTGCCGGCATCGTCTGTATCGGACAAGAAGCCAGTGAGGCTGATGCTGGCAGAACCGCCCTCATTGAACGACTGGGGAGGAATTGGGGCCCACCTAGGGGCTCCATTTTCGACTACATTGAACATCAACATCCCAGAGTTGGTATCGTCGCCATCGTTGATTGTGACGAAAATTCCCTGAGGAATCGGGTTTCCTTCACTGTCTCTGACGACCTTATCGAAGTTAACAACTACTTCCAAAGTAGAGGAATCCCACTCAATGAATTCGGGAGAATTGCTGTCAATCATCAGCATTGAAAGAGGAGTTTCTGCATCATGTACTCGATCAATCAGAGAAATTCGCTCATCACTCTCGACCTTTACTGTCGGCATACCTGCATACTGTGGGTAGTCTCCGTTGAGAACCACAGGGAGTGCATTTTGTAGTTCGAAAGCCTCATCCGAAATTAGCCAATCTCCATGCTGTCCTCCAGAATCAGTCCATCTGATTCTGAGGTCGTAGAGTCCGACATCGGCATTGAAGGGCGCGTGTATGGTTTGCAAGTAGCGGGCATTTCCACCACTCCCCACTAAATCAGAGGATGTAATCCAGGTGTCGTCCCAGAAATCAGTTCCCGAAAGTGCGTAATGCATTGTAGGAATCATAGTCGTCATGTCATCGACCAAGTCATTGGAAAGAGCAGTGCTTTCAAACTGGATAGTATCTCCTCTTTCTATAGAAATTGAGCCTACTGCAGTCGGCTGGTTGGCCACGGGAGCCATGTCATGAAGTGCGTTTGTGTCTGCATAATTGTTGGATGCTACTCGATCTCCGGACAATCCCGAGATTCTAGCTCTGAAAGTAGTGGTTCCGGATGCATATGTGTCAATGCTAGAAGTATCAAACTGGATGTTTAGGGACTGAGAGGACCCACTTTGAATAGGCTGAATGGAGGCTCCTCCAATGTAATTCTCGTTCAGACCTACTAGTTCATAGATTGAGATTTCTCCTCCGTCAGTGTACGAGTCAACTCCGTTGTTGGTTACTTCTACCGAAACATCTAGCGTGTCACCGGATACGAATCCGAGTCCACCATTTTGGTTATCGGCAGAAAGTTCTGAAACTTCGAGGTCAATTAAAGGCAACATATCGAGATCAGTTGCAGTCAGGAAGTTGTTGTAGGAAGAGTGTGGGCCATCCATCAAGGCGATAACTGGCCAGAAATTCTCAAACTGTGTGTAGCCGCCTGCAGCTCTAACGGTATTGAGAGGTACTGTCCAACTAGTCTCAACTGGATTGTTGGGGGACATAGTGATTTGCTCAAAACCGTCTCCATTGCTGTTCAACAGCCAGTCTCTGAAGTTGTGATGTGGCCTTACTCCGTTGTCGTATGCATCTGCTCCTACCTTCTCAGTAACAGCTGCGTAAAGGTAGGCATTTACTGACGAAGTTGAGCCTAAATAAGTCGATTCCACAGTTACAGTAACTTGGTTGGTGGCACTGTTCAATGCTACAGAAAGACCCAGTGAGTATTCGGAAGCAGCTGAACTCATACACCCTCCTGCTGAGTATTCGGCATCGTAGTAGTTCGAACCTGAAGCGCCGACCTTGTAGCAGGATCCAGACTGCGTGTCAGCAAACGAAAAGGTAGGATACCCTCCTGATGATGCCATAACATGGCTCCTTCGATTAATTGGAGAATCGGATGGCCAACCGCCTGAAGATGATTGGAATATGGAGACGAAGGTAAAATCTTCAGGATTCGATGACTTCAGATTGTCGAGTGAGGGCGAGGCGCTGCTCATGCACGGTCCACACCAGTGCGCTCCAACATATTCGCCGAATACAGGGTGGCCTGGGCTAGTTGCATACAGAGGCATCTCTCTTTGCTCCAATTCCTCCCTATCTGGCATTGATTCGTCGACGGATAGTACGGCAGAGAATGACAAAACCACTACCAGAGCTGCCAAAGTCGATGAACGGAGTAAATCGCAGAATCTGATGTAATCCATCGATTTGCCCCTATGCAGGGGCTGTATAACCGTGTTGGGTAAATGATTTGACAAAATACGGCTCTTTAGAGAGCCGAAGGTATTGATTACCCCCGACTCAAGCAACTTGTATGGTGGACGAGGGGGGTGGGCAATGGGTCGCCCTTCGAGAGGACGATGGTAGAGCATATCTGCTTCGTCGAGTACCTGGTGAAGTCAAGGTCAAGGGGTTAGGGAGATTTGACGCTGATCAACTTCTCAGTGGCTACAGTTTTGGCGACAGGATAACTGTCGGACAGAAGTCTCTGACAGTAGTCGACCCGGCACTCCCCGAGGCGCGTCGAAATATGGCTAGAAGGGCGCAGATAATCGGTGCCAAGGATGCTGGTTTTCTGATTTCTTGGATGGGGATTGGAGTCGGGTCTCGTGTCCTCGAAGGAGGGCATGGGTCAGCTGGCCTAGCCATGCATATAGCAAATGTTCTGGGCTCCTCTGGTACTCTGATATCGGTTGAATCCCGGCCCGAGCACGCCGAGGTTGGCAAAGCGAATATGGAGCGTTTGGGAGAAGTCATTCCCGAGTTTCCCGAATGGCATTTGGTAGACGGGGATCTTAGTGATGTGGGCAATGCAGTTCGCAAAATATGCGGCTCACTCGATGCTGCAATAATCGATGTGGCAGAGCCGTGGAGAATAGTCCCTACAATCGAGCCTTTGTTGAGAGCGGGTGGCAGGGTCGCTTGCTACTGCCCCACTACTATCCAATTAGAGAAGTCATGGGAGTCGGCTCAGAGCCAAGGATTGGTCGTAGAATGGGCCGGTGAGATGATTGAGCGGAAATGGGTCAAAGCTAGCAAGGGCGGAGTGAGGCCAGGCAACCAACCAATGGGCCATACAGCATTTCTACTGATTGCGGCAAAGATAGCCCCTCATGAGGAAGAGTGAGGCGATGCTCTGAGTCTAATTGGTGGCTTCAAGAAAAGGGCCACTGATGTGGGTTGGAACTTCAGAGTGGTAATGAATGAATTTCTTAAATTCAACATAGTTGGAACCTTCAATTTCTTCTTCTGTTGGGTTCTCTATGAAGTCCTCTATTGGGTCGATCTATGGCCCGCCCACACAGCTGTAGCTGCTTGGGCAGTCTCGAATGCTATTGGTAATGTTGAATCGCACTTTATGCACTACAGATTCACTTTCAAGTCTACATTTTCCTACTTCAGAAGTATGAATCGGGCCTTTTGGACATATACAGGTCAACTAGTAGTCACAACATCATCCCACTACTTAATGGTTGAAATTCTTCTAGTGCATCACAGAATTGCTTGGTTGATTAACACATGTGTTTTTGGATTCCTCAATTTTGTTCTGATTAGATGGATTGCTTTCCCTCCTGAACTCGATAAGTCGTTTCAAGAAAGATTGGCAGATGATTGATTCTCATGGCCCGACCATTCAAAACCCGGATGCTGTAGCCGGGCCATGCGCGACAGCGGCGGATGGAAGCCCACGGCCTACCGAAGTCACACGATAGGTGATGTCACTTCAAGTGGGGCCGGAATGATTGGTGAAGAAGTCACAATCTCAGGATATGCAGAGACCGTTCGTGGCAGAGGGGCCATTTGCTTCCTGATGCTGAGAGATGGCACAGGAAGAATACAGGCCTTCCTGAAGAGAGATAATATGGATGAAACAATATTCGATTCCATTCAGTCTGCTACTCGTGAATCTACCATCCAAGTAACAGGAACTGTTGCACAGAAACGCCCACCCAAGGTGCCTGAGGGAGAGCCTTTGCCGCCACCTGAATACGAAGTTAGTGTTACTTCTGCTGCTGTTCTTGCAGATGCCGCAACTCCTCTCCCTGTTGGAGTAACTGATGAGGTTAATGTTGGACTCGATGTCAGGCTGGACAATCGCCATCTGGACTTGAGAAGGGAGCATGTGAACGCTATGTTTCAACTTCGCAGCAAGGTTCTACAATACGGGCGTGACCACTTGATCACAGAGGGTTTCCAGGAGATTAACACACCGAAGATTATTGCTGCAGCTGCCGAAGGCGGTACCAATCTATTCCCGATGAAATACTTCGAAACTGATGCATACCTATCCCAGAGTCCTCAGTTGTACAAGCAACTTGCAGTTCTCGGCGGACTCGAGCGTGTTTTCGAGATAGGTCCTGCATTCAGGGCTGAGAAGCATGATACCTATAGACACCTCAACGAATTCATATCTTTTGATATCGAAGGTGCGTGGATGAATGATGAGGATGTCATGGGCGTCCAAGAGAGAATGATTCACTACATTTGGAGTGAGGTCGCAGCCAATGATCAAGGCCTCATTGATGTGGTGAACGAATATCGGGCAAGTCAAGGTCAAGATCCAGTTTCCGTAGAAGTTCCGAATATCCCATTCCCGCGAATCCCATATTGTGATGCAATCGAGATTGTCAAGGCAGGAGGCGGTGATATCGAGTGGGGAGACGACATTGAAAGTCATCATTGTGACATTATTGCAGCCGAGTACCCCGGTTTCCACTTCCTACCTCGCTGGCCAATGTCAATGAAGCCATTCTACATCCACCATAAGGAAGAAGAGAAGGGTTCGTCAGGGGGGCAATTAAGTCGTGGTTTCGATCTAAATTATGGACGCGACGAAATGACCAGCGGTGGCCAGCGAGAGCATCGAGTCGATGTGCTCGAGCAGAATCTTCGCAACATGGGCCTTGAACCGGAAGACTTCAACTTCTACACAGATGGTTTTCGCTACGGTGCTCCCCCACATGCAGGATGGGGATTAGGTGTTGCTCGCCTTCTGATGGTTCTGACTGGAGCAGGGAATGTGCGCGAAGTCGTACTGTTCCCTCGCGATAGGAGTCGTGTGACTCCCTAGGGAATAGTGACCGAAAATAACGGGTATCTACGACCCCTCCGCGAAGCGGGGACATGGTCAAGCCGACATTTGCATATTTGCTCTTGAAGGAGCATCCTTACGGTCGTGAGATGCTTCGCCAAATTCTCTCTGAAGGATTTGTTCCTTCTATCGTAATTACTGAAGACTCAGTAATTGGAGATGAGGAGCGTGAGAAGTTTCTCAAGCGTATCGAGGGCAATCCAATAGCCCCTACGATCGAGACTCAATTGGCCGAATTGGCAGTATCTGGAGTGAGTGTTCCTCATCTCGAAGTACCAATCCACAACTCCGAACAGGTGATGCCGCACATCGCAGAGATACCACTAGATCTTGTCGTATTCGGAGGCACTAGAATCATTCGCGGAGAAATCCTCGACCATCCCAAGGATGGAGTAATCAACTCACATCCCGGACTGCTTCCTGAATGTAGAGGTTCAGCTTCTCCTGCTTGGAGCGTTTACCACGATATACCAGTTGGCTCATCTACTCATTTCTGTGACAATGGGATAGACACTGGCGAGTTGCTTCTAAGGCGAGAGGTGCCTGTTAAGAGAGGTATGACATACGAGGACCTGTGCTATGAGACGCTTGTACTAGCAGGAGTCTTGATGAAGGAGGCGTTGATGGCATATGATGAAGGAAAGTGGGATGAAATGCGCAGACCACAAGGTGAAAGCGAGCACCCTACCTTCCGCAACGCGCCGGAGGAGGTTCTCGAGGTAGTGGAGCAGAAACTTAGAGACCAGACTTATGCGCATTATGTGGATTAGGTGATTACATGGAAGAATTGTTGAATGAAGAATTTCCGTTTGCTGAAAACTCACTTGCGGGGCAAACCGCACTTGTCTGTGGTGCCTCGAAGGGCATAGGACGTGCTTGTGCACTAATGCTGGCTCGTGCAGGAGCCCGTGTAATTGCATGTGCCCGCTCACAGAGTGATTTGGACACGCTAGTTGCCGAGATGTATGGTGAAGGACATGAAACTGTGACCCTGGATCTCGAAGATATCGATGCTGTACGAGAAGCAGTATCGTCGATGGGAGTCGTCCATATAGTCGTGAATAACTCTGGGGGGCCTCCTGGAGGGGCCCTATTACAGAACTCACTCGAGGATTTCGATGGGCCGTTTCGCAGGCACCTGCATGCTGCTCACACTATCGTACAGATGCTCGCACCTGGTATGGAGAAATCCGGCAGTGGAAGGATAGTCAACATAATCTCCACATCAGTTCGGGAACCAATTGACAATATTGGTCTTTCAAACACCCTCAGAGGCGCTATGGCATCGTGGTCGAAGTCGCTCTCTAGGGAGTTGGCATCTTGTATCACCATCAACAATATTCTACCTGGATTTACCGACACTGACCGATTAGGGTCTCTAGCCTCATCGATTTCCGAAAGGACTGGTGCTTCAGTTGAGAGCATAACCGAAGATTGGCTTGGAGGGGTACCAATCCAGCGACTAGTCGATCCGCTTGAGACTGCTGTAGCCGTCACTTTCCTTTGCCTTCCTTCAAGCGGGGCTATTCGTGGAGTTAGCCTAGCAGTCGATGGCGGTAGGATGAGATCAATCTGATTGGTGATGGCTTGCTCTTCGATGTATTCTTCTCGATTTCTCAGACACCTGACACCAGTGGATATACTCCTAGCGAGAGCGAGATGTTTTCGAATTTCTTTGAACAGGTGGAATTGGCTGATGAGTTGGGCTTCGGAGTAGGATGGGTGGCACAAGCTCACTTGTCTACAGAAGTCCAGAAGCGTAATTCAAATCCTGTAGTGCCACATTATCCGGGCGAGGTTGGGCTTTGTACGGACTTCTTCCAGGTTGCAAGAGAAATGTTTGCTCGCACCAAGAGGATGGATGTCGGAAGCGCGGTGATGTCAATTCTGGCATCGGGAGGGCCAATTGCTCAGGCGGAAAGAGTTGGTTCTTTCCTTGCCCTACATGGGCTGAATCCAGAAGAATCGCGAAGATTGCACATTGGGTTCTCAGCCGGGCGCTTTGAATTCATGGCTCGCCCATACGGCATTGTCCCCCGTGATTCAGTTGAGGAGGTCGCCTGGCCGGCACTTAGGGGCCAAGTTTTTGCAGAAGCATCGGAGATATTCCTTAGACTCCTCAAGGGCGAAGTAGTGTCAAGTGACATGATTCGCCCTACGATTCTGACCCGAGATAATTTCCGATCCGACGAGGACTGGGAAAAGGTACAGCAGGCGGCAGTCACGGAGAGACGATTGGATTCGTCACCTGAATCTATCGAAATTAACCGAAGATACGATTTTGAGGAAATCAAGACGATTCCACAGGATTGGCGTAGAGAATTGCTAAACCTAGTTCTAGGAAGTCATGACTCTTCACTACAGGTCGAAGTCAACAAACAACTTCCTGTACAGGTGTTCAACCTCAGTATTACTCCTCCTCATATTATCGATCAGACTCACGACAGGATGGCGGAGAATTACCATCCTGACGGTGGAGATTGGCATCGAAGCATGATGCCAAGAACTGTCATGGTTTTCGTTAATGACGAAGCGGGACTCACTCCCAAAGAGCAGGACGAAGCCGCGATGGAAGAGGCGAGGTCTGCTCTGGAAACTTACTGGAGTGCCCTAGAGGGGACGATAGACCCTTCCAAAATTGAGAAGGCAACAGACAACGCTGTAATTGGAAATGTCGAAACTGTTAGTTGTCAGATTATAGAGAGATTCGACCCTGAAGATCGGTTGATGTGCTGGTTCGACTTCTTCAACCACGACAGTGACAGGGTGATGAGGAACATGACGGCATTCATGACTAAGGTCGTACCGCGAGTAAACGGGGGCGAGTGAATGGACGAGGATGTTGGAGAACAGCCATCCGGTGTTTCCCCGGGAAGGCCCGGTTCTGCAGTATATCCAAAGAATCCACTTGGAGAACAGTTCGAAGGAATAGCGACTGGCCGTGATGTCGAATGGGAGCCTTTGGTGGATTTCCGACGCATGGATGTAAGTGAAAATACCATTCATGGTGCAATCGCTTGGGCACACGGTAACGAGATAATTCATTCATTTGGAGGGAATGTTCTCGTTTATGGGCGCTCAATGATGAAACCTCTAATCATGAAGGTGTTCAAGGATGTTCTAGCGGAAGAAGGACTGAGTAGTGAGCAATTGGCTATATCATGCTCATCGCACAATGGCGATACTGAGCATGTTGCAGCGGCACAATCTCTTCTTTCAGAATCTGAATGGGGACTGATGCAATGTCCTCTAGATGTGCCTCTAATTCAGTTCGGACGGCAAGTGAGACGCCCTCGTAGGTGGTTTCACACTTGCTCAGGCGAGCATGCGGCGATGCTCAAGGCCCTCCGCAGAATGGGAATTAATAGAGCAGGCTACACATTGCCGAGTTCACCTTGGTTCCCGATGTTCCTAGATGTCCTGAGAGATATGCTGGGCGATCCTGATTGGGAGCCACAGAGAGTGGCGAAGGACGGCTGTGGGCTGCCGACCGTTTCCAATACTGTAGATGAGTTGGCAATTCTCTTTGCGGGACTTGCCGGCGAGAAAGACGATGATTGGATTTGGGATTCGATGAATGAACACCCGGATCTGATTGGAGGATTCAATCGTCTAGACTCGACCTGTTTGAAGGCGGGCGAGGGAAAACTACTCGCCAAGGAAGGAGCAGATGGGCTTCTCGGTCTCTCAGTCATTCACCCTGACTGGCCAAAGGGACTTGGAATTGTAATCAAGATAGCTCACGGGTGGAATAGTCAAGCGACTTGGTATGTTGCTAGATCGGTTCTCGGAGTGCTTGGGATTCCGCTTAGAAATCCATATCCTCTACATCGCCAAAAGGCCTTCATCGTACCCAGAATTGTCCCTCCTCAGTATCTTGACCGTCTAGAGAGTGTTGTAACCTGGGACGAGTGGGATCCTGATCGAGATAGGTTCACGATGGATTGGAAGGAATATTCTGAAGCGATGACTCGCTCCGATCCATTCTCCAATGAGGGCATGGAGGGTTCCTAATGGACCCTGAGAAGTGCTGTGAATCAGGATGTAATCCCTGCGAGCGTGACCCTGATAAGGAGGGGCCAATCGATTTGTACAATTACATCGGAGGCGAGTTCGTTTGCCAATCTGGTGATGAATGGATGAATGTTCTGGAACCTGCAACTGGACTTCGGTTTGCACGGGTCCCATTGTCTACTTCAGAAGATGTGGATGCTGCGGTGGCAGCGGCCCGTAAGGCTCAGCCAGCATGGGGTGCATTGAGTGTGGATGAAAGAGCGGTTTGGTTGGACCGAATTGCGGATGCCCTAGAGGAACGCTACGAGGATATTGCATCTCTGGAGAGTCGAGATACTGGTAAGCCAATATCTCTCGCTAGAGCGGTAGATGCGAAACGTTCAGTGACTAACTTCCGATTCTTTGCCGGACTCCTTCGAGAGCAGGAGTCGGAAATCTTCGAAATGGAAGATTCGACCAACTTCGTTGTTCACAAACCGGTAGGAGTTGGTGCTCTAATCACTCCTTGGAATCTTCCCCTATACTTGCTCTCATGGAAGGTCGCACCGGCAATTGGAATGGGTAATAGTGTAGTTTGCAAGCCTAGTGAACTTACACCCATGACCGCAGACCTACTCATGCAGGTAATTGACGATGTTGGACTTCCTGCGGGCGTGGTCAATCTAGTACATGGAAACGGAGGGGGCGCTGGCGCCCCTCTGGTTGCACACCATGATGTAGATCTAGTCTCATTTACTGGTGGAACCGATACAGGTCAGAAGGTTGCTGCATCAGCTGCTCCGTCATTCAAGAAACTGAGTCTGGAACTGGGGGGAAAGAATGCGAGCATTGTATTCTCCGACTGTGATATGGAAACTACTGTTTCAGGAGTGGTTAGAGCTGGTTTCCTGAACCAAGGACAAGTATGCCTTTGTGGTTCACGTGTTCTAGTTGAGGACTCAATTTACGAACAGTTCCGTGACCGTTTCGTCGATGCCGTAGAATCGATGGTTGTTGGTGACCCTTCAGACGAGGCGACTGAACTTGGAGCATTAATCTCTAGTGAACATCTAGGCAAGGTAAGCGAATATGTCGAGGTAGCGAAAAAGGAAGGAGGAAATCTGCTGACAGGAGGTCAGCCGTCTCTTCCATCCAAATTTGAGCATGGTAACTGGATGGCACCAACGGTCATTGAAGGATTGAGTCCTGATTCACGATGCTCCACCGAGGAAATATTTGGTCCCGTGGTTACACTTCACCGATTCGGTAGTGAGGAAGAGGCTGTCGCCATCGCCAATAACACCCGATACGGGCTTGCCGGTAGTGTCTGGACCAGCGATTTAGAGCGTGGCAAGAGAGTGTCAGAATCGCTGGAAACCGGAATGGTTTGGGTCAATACCTGGTTACACAGAGACTTGCGAGTACCATTTGGCGGGGTCAAGGATAGCGGAGTCGGCCGAGAAGGTGGGAAATGGAGTCTGGGCTTCTTCTCCGAGGCCATGAATGTGTGTGTCAAACACGATTAACTCAGCAACAGTCAAAGTCCGCTCTAGTTCGAGCGTGAGCAATGCCACCTGTAGGTATCGTTGGTCTCGGGGCTTATGTACCACCCAAAGTCATGACCAATGAAGACTGGGCGGAATTGATCGATACCAGTGACGATTGGATTACCACCAAGACAGGGATGAAAGAGCGTAGAATTGCCGCAGACGATGTCTGCACCAGTGACCTCGCAGTAAACGCTTGTAGGCAGGCCTTGGAAGAAGCAGGGATAGGGCCCGAGGATGTGGATCTGTTAATCCTCGCCACATCCTCGCCAGATGTTCCTCTCTCTTCTACAGCAGGGATAACCCAGCATAAACTAGGTTGCACAAACGCTGCAGCCTTTGATGTCAATGCGGTTTGTGCTGGCTGGGTTCATGCCCTAGATATTGGAGGACGCTTCGCCGGGACTCCTGGATACGACAATGTGCTGGTTGTTGGTGCCGAAGTCTACAGCCGAATCCTCAACTGGGAAGATCGCACAACCTGTGTCCTCTTCGGTGACGGCGCCGGAGCTGCCGTCCTTCAGCAAGTAGACGAAGGCAGGGGTCTACTAGGCAGTTGGATGATGTCTGACGGCGCCGGAGCCGGAGTAATAGAGATCCCAGCGGGAGGAGTCAGGAAACCAATTCCATCTTCTGGATTCGAAGATGGCGACCAGTACTTCCACATGGATGGTCGAGCGGTTTGGGACTTCGCGACAGAAGCCTTCCCTCAAGCGGTGAAGGCTGTTCTCGAAAGAATAGATTACTCACTAGAAGATGTATCAATGATTATCCCTCACCAGGCCAATATCAATATCATAAAGACCGGAATGGAAAAGCTCGGTCTGCCGATGGAAAAGACATTTACAAATCTGCACAAGTATGGAAACACGGCGGGTGCTAGTGTACCAATTGCAATGCGGGAAGCTATCGAAGAGGGATTAATCACAGAAGGCGATCTAGTAATCACAGTTGCCTTTGGAGGAGGGTTGGCTTGGGGTGCCAATGCATTCATTTTGTGAATAATTAATCCAGAGGCGTCCAAGTTCCAGAGGAGACATCGAAAGTCAGAATACTGCCATCTGGATTCTGTGCGTAAACCGTACCAGAGTCATCAATCCATACCAACTGCCCATGTTCGTTCAACTTTGCATCTGGTGGTGGATTTGGCCTCTGTAGATCTGCCTCAAGGCCCTCTAGGAACTGACTAGTATCCATCTCTGACTCTAGTTGTGGAGCCGGTTCGACTGCCGGTTCTTCCGTAGGGACCTCTGTTGCCCTCTCTTGCTGCGGAATCATCACATTCTGAGTATGCTCGAATTCAGGGGTGGTTTCAGAATCATCTCTACGGCGCATTACCATCCAGCCACCAAGTCCTACAGCCAACATTGCTACTGCTAATGCAATGACCAATCCATATTTGGCGATAATGTCCTCTTCCAAGTACTTTGAAGCATCGTTAGGGAATGCATCTTCGTTGTCCCCATAGCCATCTCCATCAGAATCTGACCACTCGTTCGGATTGAGAGGGAAGGTGTCTACTCCGTCGTTGAATCCATCATCATCAGTGTCTGTATCTCTTGGGTCTGTGCCGGCGGCATCCTCATCGGAGTCAGATAGTCCATCGTTGTCATCATCAGTATCGGCATTATCTCCGATTCCATCCATGTCGCTGTCTGCCCACTCAGCTTGGTTGAGAGGCAGAGCATCGCTCCCATCAGGGAAGCCGTCGTTATCGTCATCAGCATCCTCGTCGCTATCCTTGCAGCCGTCGCCATCAAAATCTGAACCTGGACTGCTAGACCATCCCATCAGACCTGTCGGGCACATGTCCATGCCATCGTTGACTCCGTCGTTATCATCATCGGGGTCACTAATATCCTGTATCCTATCTCCATCCGTATCGAGATAGCAGTCATCACTTGAAATCGCCCCCAACTGTATGGTAATGTGATTCTCTGGACAATTCTCGTAACCAATATTCCTGGTCCCTGTTGCATAACTATCGAGTGGCGCAGGCATCTGATTCGACTGTCCATCAGTGGAAACATAGTATCCCGGACTTGCATCAATGCAAGAGAGTTGGCCGGGCGTGTCCTGATATGTCCCCGGACTGCAAGCAGTCTGGGCTGCGCTAGCTTGCTTGTCTACAAAATAACCCGGATCAGCAGGTAAACAATCCGCCGCACTACCAGAAGACTGGGAAGGATTGTAGGTACCAGCTGGACAAGCTGATTGCGAAGTTGAGGCGTATGAAGAAACGAAATATCCTGGATCTGCTTCTAAGCAGTTTGACTGAGCCGAGTTAGGCTGATAGGTGCCCAGTTCGCATTCAATCTGCTCAGGAGTAGCCCACTCGCTGGCATAGTGCCCCGGATCGACATCCATGCAGTCATCACGATCATCGGAACCTGCTTCGGGATTGTATGTAGTTGGAGGGCATTGTTTCTGAGTGTCAGATGCAACGCTGTCAACATAGTGGCCCGGCTCGGCTAATGTACAGGAAGATGAGCCTGAGTACTGTTGGAATGAGCCTATCTGACATTCCAACTGGGACTGGAAGTTAGCACCTGGTACATAGTGCCCGGGATCAGACATGATACACGAAGACTGGCCTATACTCGGCTGATATGTTCCTTCCACGCATGGTATCTGTTCTGCTGCACCGGCCATTGGGACATAGTTTCCCGCATCGGCTGGCAAGCAGTCTGAGGCAGAAGTTGAGGCGGTTTGGGTATTGTATGTGCCGATCGAACATGCTTCCTCATATGTCGATCCGGGAGTGCTAACATAATGCCCTGGAGCAGCTTCAGTACAAGCCGACTGCGAGGTGTTAGCAGTGTATGTTCCTACACTACAGGGCGTTTGTGAATCGGCCCCTTGTGAAGAGACGAAGTGGCCTGCATCTGCCTCTAAACAAGAAGTCTGTCCAGAAGATGGTTGATAATGGCCAGGTGTACAGGGAGTTTGGTACGATGAGCCAGGGTCAGGAACCGCATAGCCCGGATCAGCATGCATACAATCTAGCGAAGTGTTAGATCCCAGAGAAGGATTGTATGTGCCCGATGAACATGGAGTAGGTGCTGTGGCTGCACTGGTGTCGACATAGTGCCCTGATGGAGAAACGATGCAGGCTGAGGCTCCGGGGTTGGGTTGGAATGTTCCTAGGTCGCATGCCGTCTGATTGGCCGAACCTGTGTTGGAGACATAGTATCCAGGGTCCGCAGCATTACACCTGTCGGATGCAGATAGAGGTTGGAAAGAGCCGATGTCACAAGGAGTTTGAGAAGTAGCTGCTAATGTGTTTACATAATGCCCGGGATCTGCACCGAAGCAGTAAGATTCTCCGGTGTTAGGTTGGTAGGTTCCCAGGGAACAGGCTGTCTGGTTAGTTGCTGCCATCGTGGGCACATAGTATCCTGCAGAGGCATCAATGCAAGATGATTGTCCGGTATTAGGTTGGTAGGTACCGTAGTAGCATTCAGACTGCGAGGCGGAGCCCGTCGTACCCACGAAGTGGCCAGCATCGGCATCAAGACAACCTGTCTGAGCGAGTCCGGGCTGGTATGTACCAGTTGAGCAGGCCTCCTGACTGGTGGCTCCTGTGGTATTGACATAGTGTCCCGGAGAGGCCGGGATTTGATCAGCAGCCGCGTATATATCGACATAGTGACCAATTGTAGCCTGAATACAATATGTCTGTCCGGGTGCCGACTGGAAATTACCGGGAGTACACGGAGATTGTGTAGTCGAACCGGTCGTATTGACGAAATGCCCAGGATCTGCGTCAAGACATGCTGGTTGCCCAGTACTAGGTTGGAAATTACCAGGGGAGCACTGGTAGTCAGTTACTCCTAACTCGACTTCAATACTCAAGTTTGGATCTCCAACCACAGAACCGTCTAAAGTGGAGAATAGCCATACTTGCAATTGGTACTGTCCAGTTCCATTCCATGGTGAAACGAGGATATACAGCATAGAATCTGACGAGAAATTTGTGTTGTTAGTAGAAGTCTGATCGTACGCAGATGTGTAACTCGAATTCAGTAGATTGAGATTCTCGTCGTAAATTGCCAAATCAAAGTCGGCACCTGATGGAGAAGTCAGACCGACACTTACTCCCGAGTCCCGAGGTACACTCATCGCAAACAGGTCTTGTAGATCCGAACTAGAATGGATTGTTCCGTTGTACAGTGCACTATTCGCCGAGATGTTGAATGCTGATGAATTGTATGAACCCGCATCGCCGAAAATCTGATCTGAGTAGTTGCCTGCAGCGCTGTTGACGCAAGAAGTCTGGCCTACTTGCTCCTGATACATTCCCTGAGAGCATTGAGTCTGCGAAGTTGCTTGAGTAACTGAGACATAGTTACCTGCCGAGGATTCGTAACACAAATCATAGCCAGAGCCAGGCTGATAGGACCCGGTTTCACATGGCCTATGGTATAGGTCCCCTATGATTGCAAAGTGACCTGGTTCGGCCGGTGAGCAGGTCAGCCTACCCCAATTTCCAGAATCACAATTCATCCACCTGGTCGGATTGTTTGGATAGGGGTCGGCGGCTCCTGAAACTCCATCTCCGTCATCATCTCCAGCCATATGAGTGTCAAGGATATTGACTACTCCATCTCCGTCCATGTCTTGGTCAGAATAGGATATATCTGTACCACTTGAGAAATTCATTGTATGAGGAGTCAGTAAGTCATCTGTAGTTCCATCGAACTCGCCTGACTGCCTGCCCCAACACTGCACAGAGTAGTCATCGAGGATAGCACATGTGGAGTCTGAACCAGCAGAAATCGCAATTGCGGAGCTGCCCGAGTTCAGATCAGTATAGACGGGCGTGTTGCCGTTTTCACCCGTGCACCCGCTTGATGTTATGACTGAGCTACAGGTACCATCTCCCCATTGGCCGTATGTGTTGACTCCCCAGCAGTTGATGGAGCCGTTATCTAAAATTGCACACATATGAGAAGAAGTCCCATCAATTGCTTTTGCTGTCCTTCCAGTTGGGATGTCGATATTCACTGAGCCATTGGTAACTGCGCCATTTAGTGCTGATGATGTATAGGTCTGACCCCAGCAGTATATCGAACCGTTCTCGAACAGTGCGCATACTCCGTACCCCGGTGTCGAAATGGCGACTGCCCTCATACCAGTGGAATGATTGACTTCAATCGGAGTGTTACTGTCGCTAGTTGATCCATCTCCTAGATTGCCATAGCCATTGAAACCCCAACACTTCACGGCACCTGAATTTGTAATTGCACAAGTAAAGTCGGTCCCTGCTGATATGGCCACAGCTGTTGTATTAGTTCCCAAGTCTACGCTGACGGGTGCATTTCTGTTGGAATTGGAACCATCTCCTAATTGCCCTAAATTATTACGACCCCAGCAACTGACTGAACCATCGGTGAGGATAGCACAATTGTGGTTATTGCCGTTTGATATAGCAGCGGGTTGGTGAGTTCCGAAGTCTACAGTGCCATTTGACTGAGAGAAAGAGCCTAGTCCCAATTGGCCGTAGTTATTCGTTCCAGCACACCTGAGGCTGTAGTTCTCTAGCAATGCACAATTTCCTGCGAGAGATACGACCTCATCGTTGGTGTAAACGGGCTGCCCTCCGCCGGTTCCAGTAGAAAAAGAAACTCTTGTCCCATTATTTAGGACGATAGTTGGAGACCCGGAGTTTAGTTCAAAAACGGAGTGTGTGAACACTGAGTCTCTCTGCGACCCGGGTTGGTTGAATGGTAGAGAAGGAGAGGGATTTGAGGTGGTGAGTTCGGAAACTATCCACGAATCAGTGCCCCATGAATCGCCAGATGTGCCCCCATTACCGTTGGCGAAATTTACTGCGAGTAAGAAGGTCACATCCCCAGTACCAGTAGAAGGCGCAGTCCAATCAACAGTCCATGTCCTTGCGTTGGAGTTTGAATGAGTGACTTCTCCGCTTACTATCTGGGCATTGGCCCCCGGATTGGAGAAAGTTCCTGAAGATGAGTCCAAATTGAATCCGCCATTTGTTCCTGAAACTCCTCCGGTTCCCCCAATTGTAAGAGAATATACTGCCCCGGGGGTATATCCTGAGCTCGGAATGTCTGTAGTTAGTGTGGGAGTCATTGTGTTCCCTCCTCCATGACAGCCCCCGCAACCTGAACTGGAAGATCCAGTCTTTCCAGAGCTGTTTGCAAAAGCGCCCTCGGGCACTGCAAACACCATGACCATTAGTACCAGTATTGCGATTCCTCTCTGTCCTGAATTTATCATAATATCACCACTGCGCTCTTGGGGCAAAGACATTCGTCGGACAGGTCCGACTGCTGTCAATTAGGAGAGGAGCGGTTATCTAGCCAATATGACTATTCCTGCGCCTCGGGCGCTAGTGCATCACTACTGATTGTCTCTCCAATAGCCGGGCAGTTCTAGTTGTGCAGCAGCAAATGCTTCCTCGGCCGAAGAGAAGAGTCTTCCTTTCTCGCGGGCGCGTGTTGAAAGAAGGCGCCATGCTCCTTTGCTGCTTATACCAGGAATAGCCTGCAGTTGATGCTGGGTCGCAGAATTCACATCGATTCCTAACTCGACTCCGGTGATGCTTCGCTTACCATGGCCTGTAACCATGATGTCAGATGAGGTCTCAAGAGGGATTCTATACGGAACTCCGACAAGAATCGGGTATGCTCCGATTTGTCGGCCGAATGTAATTCCTGGCTTCCCTCGAATTTCCTCATCGCTGTACTTCGAATCTAGAACCTGTTCTGGCCTCCGAATTCGATCATCCTGCGCCTCCCACCAGACATCTCGGAGTATAGTACCAGTAGGCAACATCTCCTCTAGTAGAGGAGCATCGATTTCATCCCTAACCTCTTGTTTGAACTCTCTAAATGACTTCTCGGGAACTTCTTGGAAACCCTGTCCCTCGACCTGTCTGATGTTTATTCTCCTTAGCCAAAGGCCTTCGGACCTCAGTACCCTTAGAAGTTGTAGATTCATCTGGTAGCTTTCTTCTGTCTCTCCATTCAATCCAGCGATAAAATTGAGCCCTGGCAATAGTTTGGGAAGTCCCCTATCTCCTTTTTCTCTACCGAATTCATTGATATGTCTGATTGCATTAATGAGTTGTTCCGGGTCACAATTCAACCAGTTCTGTTCGTGCACTTCTGGATCGGCTGATTCCAGTCCAAAAGAGAGGACTGCGCCGTCAGATAGTGTTTCAACTAGGGTTTTGGTAATCTCTGTTGACGGTTCTAGATTCTCAGCAACAATTGAGGGATTGGCATTGTCAACATGTAAAATCTTGAGTCTCTCGTCTTCACGAGCACCGTGTAGGACCTTGGCTATCGGCTCTGGATTAGGAATTGGATACTCCAGGTCCTCTACCCCTTCTGCCTTGTAGGTGTAGATGTCTGTAGCCCCTCCTATCCTAACATTGACAACTCTAGAATCCAATGCTGCTGTTATCTCGCTTAGCACATCCTTCTCTGTACGCCACAAGGGCAGGCCCTTCTTGGGCTCTATACAGAACCTACAGCCTCGCTTGAAGCGAACACAACCTTGGTACAACTCGATTTCGTAAGTCAGTGGCCCTGCCCTGCCATCTTGTGTGGTCAGATCTGGGTGATTGGTGACGGCTTTGGAAGATGCTCCCGAAATTGCCCATCTAGACCACTGCTCAGGTGTTCTTTTTTTGTGTTCCCAATTACCTGTGGAAATGAAGTTATCAAGTGTAGCATCGGTGTCTTGCACCGCGCAGAAAAGGTTGGACCGTAATGAGGTCCAACCATCATATCTCCAGTGCCTAATGGCCCACCCTCCGCAAAGAACTGGAGATGACGAGGGGAGAATAGAAAGTACTTCATCGAGTTCCTTTCGACTAATCGGAGTGCCTCTGACATACTTACCAGGAACTATTGCTCCTGCGAGAATCACAGCTCCATCAAGGTCCGACAATTCACTGCGTAGATTTGCCCTTGCATCCGGAGTAGAGAGGCGTTCCTTGTGGTGGAGTCTCCACTGATCAATTGTCATGTATGTGTACGGGACTCCTCGTGATTCGAGAACACCGCAGATGTATCTGATATGAAAGCCGAGATAGTTCGGGACTCCGAATGCTGCAGGTTCGTCCTCATATCCGTCTAAGACAAGCCAACCTTCCAATTGCTCCACGCCCAGACGTACAGGCCGGAGGTATTCACCGCTTCGCTAGTTTCTACGAGGTCGGCGTCGGCGACTTTCTTTTGGCTTCGATTCTTGGACTGTTATCTTGCGAGAGTGGATCTCTGTATCGTTCAATTCCTTGACTGCGGCCAGACCTTCTTTCTTACTTGAGAAAGTGACGAAAGCGAACCCTTTCGAGCGTCCGGTCTCCTTGTCTTTAGCGATGTGTACATCATTTAGTTCCCCATGGGCTGAGAAAATCTTCCTCAATTCATCCTCTGTAGCATCGTAAGACAAACCGCCAACGAACAACTTGGACCCCATAGATTCCTCTGCCTTGGACCTTGCAGCCACTAGAACCTCTCTTTCCTTGGATAGTTCTTCTTTCGTAGCCGTGCCTTCCTTGACCTTGTCCATGCAGTCTCTGCATCTGATGGGCTTGCCGGGAGTTGGTTTGAACGGAACCTCGGTCTTGACTCCACAAAGTGTGCAGGTCGTAGAGTGCATCTCTTTCCTTGGCCTCCCTCCTCGGCCCCCTCCTGCTTTAGCAGTGCGCTGGCGTCGAATTGACTCGGGAATCTCATGCGACATTCCTCTTCGATGGTCGGCAACTGGAGAGAGATAGGGGCGTGCGCCATCATGCCCTAGCATGGCCTCAGCCTCTGCTGACCAGCGATCGCCTGGGCGGTTTAGTGACTGAATGTCTTCGCCGAGGACATGTCCGTGGCCGAATCCGTTTGAGAGAACTCGGTATCCGGTGTAATCACAGCGAGAGCATTTGACATTGAAATCTGGAGTTTCACTGCTGGCCTCAAGATCGAGTCCGCATTGAGGGCAGATGGCATGCAGAACACCCAATTCAGGTGCATCACGAGTAGTTGCCTTCATCATCGGCTCTAGTTCAGTGATGCGGGCACGAATGATGTCTCTCTTGCGCATTGCATCGCCTGCAGAAGGTAGGAAGCGATCGACAAAATTAGTGACATAGATGTCCGCGAACAACTCTTCTGCTGGAACATCTCTGTGACCTCCTTCCTTATCTTCGATGTGAAGTACTCTGACCTCAGCGGTCTTTGGATTGATTCGGTTGACCTCGGCAATGATGATATCACCAATCTGAGGTGAGTTAACAGATGGTCGTGAAGAATCCACTGAGATTTCTCCATCACTGTGAACCAGAGTACCGGCGACGACGGCAACCGAGCCAGAAGAATCAGTGTGAATGCCTTCTCCTACTTCGGAACCATCAGGAATAATCACGCTTGAGCCGGGAGTTACGAAGTCGCCTATCTCAGCAGTCATCGGCCCGCCGACCGGACAACCCCCTATGAACGGTCCGGCATGATTGAGCCGTAGGCTCATGGTGGTATAAGGCGCCAGAAAGCGGCCCTGGTCTTGCCTCTCTGTCTGCTGTGA
>DAON01000011.1:0-390 GCA_002501885.1 Euryarchaeota archaeon UBA220
CCCTCAGCTAGCATTACAGTAGTCCGATCAAGGAAGCCCATGAGGTGTGCAACCGGCTTACCGTCGTACGAAAGCGGTTTACCATCCTGGCCAGTAAGACTAGTGATGAACTGGTAGGCGTTTAGGAAGACATCCACTGCTACTCGTTGCCCTGACAACTCTTTCATTTCTAGTGGCTCAATAACCGCTAAATCACGCAAGTTACAGCCCATTCTCGATATCCCCCCGCCGGTATTGGTCCACGGTAACAGTCGAGGCATTTAGGGATGAAGCCCGCAGCGGCATTCATTGAGGTGCTCGTATGCAAGGTCTGACACTGATTGGTAGTGGCTGGCATCCTTTTTTGTTCAGAGCGGAAATCCAAGCTTTGACCGGCCCGATTGAAGTCAT
>DAON01000011.1:775-1820 GCA_002501885.1 Euryarchaeota archaeon UBA220
TCGAAGGCTGCGATGCTAGATGAGGTCCTATCTAACCCTGGTAGATATTGGGTCAATCCGCAAGCCTCTCAGGAAGATTTGACTCAGAATATCGCCAATTGGGCTCTCAAGCATCTACCTGAGGGCAGTTTTGCTGTCAGAACACGCAAATTAGGCATAGGGATTCCAGGATTCTCTCGTAGTACGATAGACAAGGAAGTGGGGGCACTAGTTTCTAGTGAATCAAGACCTGTTGACCTAGAAAATCCTGAGAATATAATTTCTGTAGTAATCTCGGGGCCTGAAGACGGACCCATACACCGTGATGAAATCGGACAGAATAGCCCAATCGTAGTCTGGGGCCTTAGTCACACTGATTGGAAGAGAGAGAGTTACTCAGGCAGAGCGCCCACTGAGCGTCCATTCTTTCAACCGGTCTCTCTCGATCCTCGACAGGCTAGACTTCTCATCTCACTAGCACACCGTCGAACTGCAGAGGTTGATACGGTAATCGACCCATTCTGTGGAACAGGCGGTATAGTAATCGAATCCGCCTTACAGGGAATCGAGACTCTAGCAAGCGATTTGGATCCACGTATGGTTGAGGGCACACGAGAGAACCTCGCTTCATTTGATGTAGAGGGTACGGTAGAGACTTGCGATGTCTCAGAAATAGAATCACTATGGGGAAGTAGATCCAACTGTGCATTCGTGTTTGACCCGCCCTATGGACGCAGCTCATGGTCTTCAGCCAAGGACATGGAACCGTTCTTCCAAGCTCTCTCTGCTGCAAATAGAATCGATCCACAAGGAACACTCAGCACAATGCTTCCGACTACTCCCGAATCCCTACAAGCAGAGCCCAGTGATGATGTCGAGGTAATGGGTATGCCATGGAGTGAATTAGAGCCCAAGATAATCGAAAGAGGCTGGAAGCCAGTAATCAGGACTCCTGTCAGAGTACACAGCAGCCTCGCCAGAATGGTTGTCGTCTGCCATCCGTCGGATTGAAGACGGGTGGACTATCGTCGACCGATAAGGGCGATTGGTGTAGTCTGGATATCAT
>DAON01000011.1:2172-4791 GCA_002501885.1 Euryarchaeota archaeon UBA220
GGGTTCGAATCCTGTATCGCCCACCACTATTCGATAATCTGAGAGTTAGCCAATGTAACTTACAATCTGGACTGTAATCATGATTGCAGCTACAACAAGAAACATCGGTCGAAGTAGCACATATCCATACTTCAGAACATAACCAGGAGCTAAGTAACCTCCAATCATATTCGCCAATGCAAATGGAATAGCAACTTCATAATTTACCGATGCCGCAACCGCGAACATTGCATAGGAACCAATATTTCCTCCAAAATTAAGAATTCTAGCAGTTGCTGCAGCCCTATCCATTCCAAAACCTGCACCTTTGATGTATCCTGCCATTAGCATACTCCCTGTCCCTGGTCCAAGAAAACCATCGTACCAACCCAATCCAACCCCCATACCAACGGTTACTGGAACTACTCTCTCTTCCCTGATGTTCTCTTCCTTCCCAAATTGAGGGTTAAACAAGACATAGAAGAATAGAGCAGTTAGGACGACAATAACGATTCCAAGCAACATATCAGCATCAACAGAAAGAACAGCCTTTGTGCCAATTATTGAGAATATAATCATGATTAACCAGCCTATTAATGCGGGCTTTCTAGGAACAATCTCACTTTGGAGATATTTTGCACTTGCAACTGCTGCTGCCGCCGCCGATGCGAACTTATTCGTCCCAAGTGCGATATGAGGAGGTAATCCAGCAGCTAACATTGCAGGCAATCTAAGCAACCCCCCGCCTCCGACTGCACTGTCAACAAATCCTGCAAATATGCCTACCAGCATCAATAGTAGGAATATCTCATTCTCCACGACTCTCGTGGGAAACTCAGGACTATCAGATTTGCAGTTGTATCGCAGATCAACTAGGACCAATGATCAATATCTCGTTCCCAACTGCTGATTTCATCACCATCGACATCAATTACTGAAACTCGACGCAATCCAGCAGCTGTCAACTCATGCTCTTCGAAGGTTACTCCATCCTCACCAGCCAGGTTGAATGGAGAGCGACAAAGATGAGCACTGTCCACCATTTCTTCTGCAAGGAAACGCCTCCAAGTGTCTGCACCGCCCTCTACCATCAGCGACTGAATTCCACGGTCTCCGAGCATATCGAGTACCCTTTCTACCGAAATCTCACCATCATCATCAGAGAGTATCACTCTCTCTACATGGGGTTGATCATGTACTTGGTTGGTCTCTTCGCAATGAATAAGCAGAGTTGGGGCGGAACTATCCTGCATTAGTGCACAATCAGACGGAATCCTCCCGCTAGGGTCGATTACCACTCTCACAGGAGGTAAGCGAGTTCCAATATCAGGACCACGCACAGTAAGTGAAGGGTCATCGCGAATGACAGTATTGATTCCGACCAGGATGGCCATCGATTCTGAACGCAATTGGTGAACAATTTCCAAGGATGCTTCTGAGCTGAATCTCTCAGCCGGCTCTGACTGGTCGCCATCTATTCTGCCGCTGGGGTCTAATGCCGCCTTGAGTAGAACATAGGGACGCTTACTCTCGCACCAATGCATGAACTCTCGCATTTGTTCTCTGCACTCATCGGCCAAGACACCTTCTTCAACATCCATGCCCGCTTGCCTCAGAGCCACACTCCCTCCTCCTCGAACAGTTGGATTAGGGTCGCTTGCTCCGATGACGACATGAGTAACGCCTGCCCAAAGCAAAGCCTCAGTACAAGGAGGCGTCCTGCCAAAGTGGTTACAGGGCTCTAGAGTGATATAGGCAGTTGAGCCCTGAGGTGAAATGCCTCTGGTCTCAGCGTCAGCAATAGCGGCCTGCTCTGCATGCAGACCTCCTATTCTGTCGTGCCAACCCTCAGCGATTATCCGCCCATCCTTAACTAGCACACAGCCGACCAACGGGTTAGGCATTACACGCCCTCTGCCACGCTCAGCAAGCTTCAGCGCATGTTGCATGAATTCCTCGTCAGACGCCATCTACAGTCTTTCGAATCGCCCCTCACTCATCATTTCTTGTATTGGCAGGATTCAAGTCGAAAACCAATCCTGAGAACCTCATGGCGCGTATCGCGTGCATCCTCAATCCGAACGCCCGGGATGGTTTATCTCTCAAGATGTGGGGCGAATTTGAACAAGCCCTTGACAACTCTGGGTTCGATGTTGACCTGTATCATACCGAAGCCCCAGGTCATGCAATGGACATTGCAGAGAGTCTAATTGATTCAGATCACGAAATTGTCGTGGCTGTAGGTGGTGATGGCACTGTGCACGAAGTTGCATCGGGTCTGCGGGGCTCGGACAAGGTCATGGGCATACTTCCCATCGGAACCGGTAATGACTACGCCAGAGCGCACGGTATCCCTGTTCCAAAAGGAAAGAAATTCCCCGATTTGCAAGGTGCCGTCGATATTCTAGCCAGTGGAACTAATCGCAGGGTCGGTTCACTAAGGATAGAAGGCCCACCTGCACCAGATCATCCTTCCAAGGCCGCTCCGATTCCTCGCGCATGCAATGGGGAGCCAGAGTCTCCTGGAAACTTAGTTCGCTGGAGCTTCCTCGAGTGTGACGGCGGAGTCACCTCTGTAATCAATCGAATGAAGGACGAGGGCCAGTTCAAGAGAATCCGTGGCCCTAGGAAGTACGATGC
>DAON01000075.1 GCA_002501885.1 Euryarchaeota archaeon UBA220
TTCTTGAACGCCCACTGTTGATAGTTGCTTAGTCATCCTCTCGGCTTGCGAAGCCAGAGCGTTGTCATCGGCGATTAATCCCGAAATGTCCGCGAATCTGATACCAACTCTCTCGGTTCGGTCACGATAAGTCGGGCCTATTCCTCGGCCGGTGGTCCCTACTACCTTGTCTGCTCCATCATACAGTCTGTGGAATGGGAGAATTACAGATGCCCTCTCGCTGATGAATAGTCTAACTCCTTCTGGCCTCTCGCCTGTGAGGTCATGCCATCTATCGAGCTCCTCTTCTAGCACCCACGGGTCAATTACCATACCATCTCCTAGAACCAGATTGCAGTGATTGTAGGTAACTCCAGAAGGAATCTGATGTAGTTTGAGAGTGGTATCTCCGACTACGATTGTATGGCCTGCATTGTTCCCTCCTTGGAAGCGAACGGCCCAGGTAGATTGCTCGGCGAGCTGGTCTATGGCCTTGCCCTTGCCTTCATCCCCCCACTGGGCTCCGAGCACAACGCTGGCAGGCACCGTAGCGACCGGCAGTACCGGGGGCGAATCAATGCTTTGGCTGATGACGAGACTGAATTCTGATGATTTTTGGGTGGGAAGCGATTATGAATGGCCGGCAGGTCGGCCGGTCTGCATGGCTCAGAGACATCCGGTAGCAGAGGCTCGTCTGCTGAAGAAGTGGATATGCATGCGTTGTTCGGCTACACACCGAGGACGCAAGCCTAGGTCGTGCCGCAAGTGCGGTTATACTGGTATGCGAATGAAGGCCGCTGAGCGCAGGAAGACATGAGCATGTCAATCGGCTCTGCGGCCGTTGAAGGATTTGCTCTCAGTATCGGACTTATTCTCGCATTGGGGCCACAGAATGTCTTTGTCATGCGGCAAGGATTAATGAAATCGCATGTGTTTGCAGTTTGTCTGGCATGCTCTCTATTCGATACAATTCTGATTGCTTCCGGTGTTTTAGGCATGGGTGCTTTTTTGTCTGGAATAGAAGGAGCCGAGAAGACAATTGCAATTGGGGCAACATTGTTCCTCGTTGGATATGGATTACTCAGAATCAAATCGGCTATGAACCCGGAAGGAATGTCTACCGAAGGAGATGGTGAGTCTGATCTCAAAGCCACAATTGGGGCTGCTGCTGCATTCACATTCCTCAATCCACATGTGTATGTAGATACCTTGCTACTAATCGGAGGCACCTCAAGCAGATATCTTGGTGACGAGCGGATATCATTCGGAGTCGGTGCTGCTACAGCTTCCTTCGTTTTCTTCTTCTCACTGGGTTATGGAGCGAGTAGTCTCTCAGAGGTTCTGAACAGTCCGAAGGTTTGGAGATATATCGATCTCTCAATTGCCTGTATTATGTTTGTAATCGCTGCTGCGATAATGCAGCCCCATCTATGAGAATATAGACTCGAGTGCTTGGAAAAGCATCTCTACTTCTTCCATAGTATTGTCGATATGAGGAGAGACTCGTAGCAATCCAGCCCTACTCGTGACAAGTATCGAGTGTTCGTCCTGTAGCCTACGAGCGATGACCTCACTGCTAATTCCATCTGGCATCCGTAGGCTAACTATGGCACTCCTTTCTCCCTCGGACCTTGGAGAAATGATACTTAGGCCCAAACGGTTTGCTCCTTCAATCACCTTGTCTGCTAGTTTGATGTCATGCTCCCAAACCTCTTGTGTTCCAAAGTCACATAGCTCATCCACTGCTTTGGCCAGACCCAAAGCTGCTCCGAAGTGGATGGTTGTGTACTCAAAGCGGCTGGCGTCCTCGGGTAATGTCATCCTCTCAGCACGTAAATCCCAGATGTCATCATGGCTCCTGAACCCCACTAATCCGGGATACATATCTGGACGCACAGATGGCGAGATGTATCCAACAGCAGCACCGTAAGTGCCACGCAGCCACTTGTATCCGGATGAGACGATTACATCTGCTCCAGAATTAGGGGCGTCTATTGGGACCATGCCCATCGATTGTGTTGCATCGACAACAAGTATTGCCCCTACCGAATGTGCAGCATCTGCAAATCTTCTCAAATCATATCTCTGTCCACTAGAGAACTCAACATGTGAAACCGTAACTACAGAGGTGTCCTCATCAATAAGTGAGAGAATGTCATCTGGTTCCGTATAGAAATCAGAGTTGTGATTTGCTAGTCTGACTTCGGCGCCATTAGCATCCGCAACTCTAATCCACGGATAAACAGTAGACGGGAAAGAAGCCCTGGTTGAGACGATATTGCTGCCCTTTGGAGGAGATGTGGCCCACGCTACTGAGCACAGAAGTTCTGTGGCACTGGATCCAACGCAAACATCCTCGACTTTACAGGATAGTAGCCTAGCAGTGGCTCTTCTCAGTGGCATCATACCATTCTTCTCGGCCTCACCATCAAATTCTGCAGCCCCTCCTCTGGCCAATGAATCTGACCATTCTGTCGAGGTTTGATGAGCTATGGGAGATGTGGTAGCCACATTAGCATAAGACAGATTGACCCAATCAGGCAAAGAATCCCCGATAGTTCCTAGGGAGCATTGCACTTCAAGGCTCAGGAGCCTCTGACTTCGTTCAGAAGAGTCTCTAGAACAGTCTGCACCTGCAGGCACATCGGCCCAAAGTGGATTGGGAGATTGGAGTCATTGAATATCTCGTCCATGATTGAAGCGGTCATCCCTAGCCTCAAATCCATCTCCTTATTCTTGTTTAGAAGCCACTTTTCTACAGCATCCTTAGATGAGTTTCTGATGTTACGAGGAACCTGTGCATCATCGAACTGTCCGATTACCTGAGCAATCTGCTCAATCCTGGTCTCGATATCAGCCACTGGCACCCCTCCGGCCCGGCGACCTGAGGAGACTCCTTAAGCGCATCCCCGGAATATCAGAAGAGTCAACCCGACCAAGCAGCCCACGGCATATCGGTATTGGAAAATCCTGTTCCCTCGCCTTCTGGACCTAGGCCGATAAGGCCTACAGATACTCCTGCCTCAATCAATTCAGAAATACCCCATTGCATAGAGGATAGAAGGTCTGATGAAGAGCTTGTGAATCTGTCATGGACCCTGTAACTCAGAAGAGCAGTAGTAATTGCCTCGCCCACTCCTGTGGCTGCTATCGAGGCTTTTTGATCAGCCCAAAATCCCGAGCCAGGCAAAGGCACATCTCCGACTCTACCAGCAGGCCTGTGACTGGTGCCACCAGTACTT
>DAON01000062.1 GCA_002501885.1 Euryarchaeota archaeon UBA220
GACTCTCGGTAAACCTGCTGGATCTGATATTGTCCAAGGTAAAAAGACCCTGATTGCTATCCATGCCCTACAGTGTGGAAAAGAGATGCCTGCTTTTAGTAAGGCGTATGGGGCGGGCGAATGTTCCGATGAAGACTTGGTTGCTGCCGTGCAAGAATTGTATGATAGTGGTTCTATTCAGTACGCGAAAGATAGAGCGATGCATCACCATGCATTGGCTCATGAGTGCCTAGATAAGTTAACTGACAACGATGCTGTATCCATACTCAGAGAGTTGACTGATTTTCAATTGATACGAATCAACTAGTCTCAATCCATGTAATGTGCTTCACCTGGTATCTCAGGCTTGAGTCCCTTTCTTTCACGGATCTCTGCGGTCACATCACCAAACAGGTTCGGTGGCAAGTGAACATACCCTGCATTCTCAGTATTCCATACTGCTCTGCCTTGACTAGCCGCCCTTATGTCATTAGAGAATCCGAATGTTTCTGCCACTGGCATGGTGCCGATAACACTGGCTGTACCGCCATCAACTGGCATATCTTCGATTATACCGCGGCGTGTAGTGACTTCTCTAGTAACTCCGCCGATTACATCGTTTGGAGCATCGATGCGGATTTTCTGGATTGGTTCAAAGATTACAGACTTGGATCTAATTAGTGCTCCTTTCACTGCATTCCTGACTGCTGGAATAGTTTGTGCTGGTCCGCGGTGAATGGCGTCTTCGTGGAGTTTTGCGTCAACCAATCTTACCATGACTCCCATCAAAGGCTCATCGGCTACTGGTCCCTTCTTGCAAACATCATTGAATCCCTCAATTATGAGTTCTCTTGTTTCGTGCAGATTCTGAATACCTTTGGTATCGTTTACGAGTACATTGGTACCGTTAATTGCGTAGATTTTTCTCATCATGTCCTTATTCAATCCAAACTCTGCAAATTGGTCACCTACTGCCTTTGCATCTTTGTTACGAACTGGTCCATCTCCGAAAGTGCCTTCCCTCAAGGCGTTAACAACATCATCAGGCAGAGGTTCTGTCTCGATGTAGAACCTATTGTGTCTGTTCGGAGATTTGCCCTCGAAAGCACGTCCCTTGTTGTCTTGAGAGATTGATTCGCGGTAAACAACAATCGGCTCACTGACTGAAACCTTGATGTTCTGTTCCTCTTCAAGTCTGTAGACTGTGATTTCAAGGTGCAATTCTCCCATTCCAGCTAATAGAGCCTCCCCGGTCTCTTGGTTGGTGAAAACTTGTAGAGAAGCGTCTGCCTTTGCGAGGCTTCTTAGGGCGTCAATGAACTTTGGAAGATCCTTCATCGACTTGGGTTCAACAGCAACAGTGACAACAGGCTCAGAGTAGTGTCTGATAGCCTCGAATGGAGTGGCGTCTTCCTCTCTAGTGATTGTTACACCTGCAGCAGCGCTTCGAACACCAGTCAAAGCAACTATGTTACCAGAGGAAACCTCTGGAACTTGGATTCTATCTCCGCCTACCATCATGCTAACTTGTTGCACTCTCTCTGCTTTAGCACCTCCAAGAGCCCAAACCGTCTCTCCATGGGAGATTGTGCCAGAATAGATTCTGCCAACCGCAACCTCGCCAGCGTGCGGGTCCATCCAAATTTTCGTAATCATTAGTGAAAGTGGACCATCGGAATCACAGCCAATCATCGCTTTCCCTGTATCCGACTCTAGATCGCCTTGCCAGATATTAGGAATTCTGTACTTCTGCGCCACAAGCGGTGACGGTAGAACTTCTACAGCCATATCGAGTAGAACCTCGTGAACGGGGGCCTTCTTTGCCAATTCTTTCTGCTCTTCGTTGTGACAATGCTCAAAGATTTGTGGGAAGTTAATTCCTGATTTTTGCATGTAAGGTAATGTAATTCCCCAATTGTGGTATGCAGAACCAAATGCGACAGTACCTCCTTGTACACTGACTTGCCAGTCCTTACGGTGTTCTTCTGGAGCGAATTGGCGTATCAGAGTGTTAACTCTGGTTATCTGCTCTTGGAATCTGTTCATCATATCCTCAGGTGTTACCTGAAGTTCATTGATTAGACGATCAACCTTGTTGATGAATAGTACCGGCTTAACTTTCTCCTTGAGAGCCTGCCTAACGACGGTCTCAGTCTGAGGCATAGCACCTTCAACTGCACAAGTCAGAATGATACAACCATCTACTGCGCGCATGGCTCTTGTGACATCTCCTCCAAAGTCAACGTGTCCTGGAGTATCGATGAGATTGATCAGGTAGTCATCTCCACCTACGCTGTGAACCATAGAGGCACTTGCAGCATTGATGGTTATTCCACGAGCGCTTTCTTGGTCATCGAAGTCAAGTACTCTAGATTTCCCTGCGAGATCCTCGGACATCATCCCAGCACCTGCAATTAGATTGTCAGAGAGTGTAGTCTTGCCGTGGTCAATGTGGGCAGCAATAGCTAGATTGCGTATCCTTTCCCTTTGGTGCATTACTTCTGTTGCACGCTTGATATTGTCCTCTTTCCTACCCATTGCTAACACCTGCTGTCGCGGCCACCTGACATCGGTTCATAAAGCCGATTGTGATACAACTGAAACGACTCTCAGTAGTCTTGTTGAGAGATGAAGCCATCATCGAGCAGATGCAGCGATTCTCTCTATCTCTTCGCGCTTTGCTACCGAGAAAGAAGTGATGTCACCTTCTGCGGCCTTCGAGAGCTCAGATTGGATACCTTCAGTTAGTGTTCTTCGACTCTTAGCTGTGGCAGAAGCCGAACCCATTGCGATGTTTCTCAATGCAATATCTAGTCTGCGATTAGGGGAGGAATCTACTGCCTTGGGTTGACTAACAGCTCCAACTTTAATTCTAGTGATTTCTTCGCATGGAGCTGCCTCAATGATTGCATCGATGAATTTCTGTAGAGGATTCTCGCCGGTCCTTTGAGCGATATTATCAAGTGCATTTTCGAAGGCTCTGGCGCAGTGTTGCTTCTTGCCTGAGAATTTTCCAGTTCGCATCAAGTTGTTGATAAAGCGCTCGACTACTGACAACTTCGACTTGCCGAACCATGCATTTGCGTGTCTACCGCCTGAATGCGGTGTGCCGATTGTTGTGAGATTGATGTATGGGGCTAGACCGGGGTCTGCACAGGTCACTTCCGCAGCATCCCACTTTCCGAAAACCATCGTTCCGATGCCTGCTATAGGCTTCTCCTGTTCCACGGTTGCTTCTTCAGACATCGAATCACCTAACTGGCTTCTCCTTGCGGCCGCGTACCATCTCATCTAGAGATACTCCATTGACCTTGATTACCTTGTATCGTACACCGGGAAGATCTCCGTAGGACCTACCCATTCTGCCACCAATTCCCTCTACTAGAACCTCATCGTGTTCGTCGATAAATGAAATTGCACCATCCCCAGGGGCGAATGCAGTGAGTTTATTGCCGGTCCGAATTAAACTAATCTTGACCGCCTTTCTTATTCCTGAATTAGGCTGCTTGGCTTCGAAACCGACTTTCTCAATTACAATGCCCTTGGCTTGTGTACTGCCCTTGAGAGGATCGTGCTTGAGAACTCCTCCCTGACGACGCTTGATCTCGCGGTCCCTGAACTTGCGTTCCTTCCAGCGATACTTCTTACGATCATTCTTCATCTTCGAACCGGAGAACAATCCACGACCCAAGTGTACACCTCAGAATGACGCCCCGCCGACCTACCCGCCATATAAGAGCATGACGGACTCACCATAGGTGAGCGTCTAGATGCGCTAACCTCACCAACATTGAAGCAGAAGACGCGTCGGGCCCTAATTATGGCCTTCAGGGATTTGTTAGATGGAGTCGAAGAGGTCAATCGAGAAATTAGTGTGAATCACGACATGTTGGATCATTCTACTTCAATAGGCCATAAGGCCGTGATGTTCAATCAAATCAAAGGTACTGATGGGCTTCGTTCAGCTCTCAATGTTCTGGCCAGAGACCGTTTGTGCTCTATATTCGATATATCACCAGGGGAATTAATTGATATCCTAGCTTGGGCCATGGATAATCCCGAAGAACCAATAGTTGTGGATAAGAAAAATGCTGCAGTATTCGAGAATACTCAGAAAGAAGTAGATCTTACTGCAATTCCAATCCCTTGGCACTATCCCGAAGATAGAGGAAGATATCAATCAGCTTCTGTGATCATTGCCCAATATGACGGTATCAGAAATATGTCATTCCACCGACAATTTCTACGCGATGCTAATCATTGTGTTTCTCGGTTTGTCCCTAGACATCTGAGGACCATGACCGATAAGGCACGAGCTAATGGAGAAGAGATAGATATCGCTGTAGTAAACGGTCCTGATGCAACAGTTCTGTTGGCAGCGGCCATGTCTTTCACACATGACTTAGACGAGTTAACTGTGGCAGCAGCCCTTCATCAGCGGCTACATGGTAAGCCACTAGAGTTGGTTACTCTGTCAAATGGCATTCAAGTGCCTGCAGACTCAGAATACGCTATGGAGGCAAGGATTACCCTAAGAGACGACGATGAAGGACCATATGTTGACATTACAGGAACAGTAGACGACATCAGACAGGAGCCTGTCATTGAATATGATGCCGTCCATCACAGAAATGGAGCGGTATTTCATGCCCTCATTCCTGCAGAAGTTGAACATAGGACGCTCATGGGTCTGCCTCGTGCACCAACAATTAAATCTGCAGTGAATGAAGTTGTACCTTGCACCGATGTCTACATGACCGATGGTGGAAGTGGATGGTTGTCGGCTGTTGTATCAATAACACCCCAGCAAGAGGGTGATGGTGTTAAGGCAATACATGCGGCTTTGAATGGTCATGGATCAATGAAGCAGGTTACTATTGTAGATACTGACATAGATTGCTCTAATCCAGTTAGGGTAGAATGGGCTCTAATGACGCGATGGCAGCCCGATAAGGACACAGTAATCCTATCTAATCAGAAGGGTTCGAGTCTAGATCCTTCCAGAGGCGAAGATGGTTTGACCAGTAAAATCGGTATCGATGCAACTTTACCACCTGGTATCGATCGCTCTCCTTATGAGAGTGTACTGTGAGGTATTTGATGGCTACAGATATAGGCGCAAGCCTTCAACACCCGAGGCGCAGCTTGGGCAATAGGCATCGAAGTCAGGCTCGTAAATTCATCGATATGTCAAAAGACGATTCAGACTATCTCAGTTGGGCAGAACAGAGTGCGAGGCAGGCAGTTTTGCATGACTTCACTCATCCTGATAATTGGAGAGTTCTTGTTGAAACTAAGTTGTTATCTGGAGATGATGCGGGGATTCGGGCCGTTCTAGTGGAGTTATTTTCTGTGTTAGGTAGAGACCCGGAATCATTGAAACAATTGGAGAATGTTGACATGACTGAAACGGGTTCACAAATTCTTGAGGCGAGTCTAAGTGCAGACCCACTAGATCCTGATTATTGGTGGGAGAAGACTAACGCGGTTGAACATGGGGTTCAGGATTTCTGTGAAAGATTAAAGTCATTAGATTTGACTGATATACGAGCAAATGTATTATTCTCAAGGAGGTTAGAACGTCTGAGAGATTCCGGATTTGAAGAGGAATTTCTAGAACTCTCAAAATTAGTCCTAGCCCACCGACCAAACAATCACGAAACATGGTCCGAATTAGGAAGAATGCATGAGAGAAGAGGAGAGTATGATAACGCTTGGATGTGTTATGATCAGGCTCAATTGCACTTCCCAGAGATTCCAACTAGAGACCGCTTCATAGAGAGGATGGAATCAAAGATGGATGATAATGTAACAACAACATGGAATGCGCCAGGAATTGAGTCAAAAGTTGAGTTCCTAAGCAGGATGCAGACACTGGCTAGTCAGGCTGTTCCAACAACAGAAGTCTTCTTTGAAGATGATAATAATCCAACAATGGGCGAAGTGGATGTTTTGTTGAGTGAAGAAAGATTCACTGAGGCTTTCTTCTTGGCTAGGAGGATGGCTGCAGAAGGCGTTGAGGGAGCAGTCGAGAAAGTCGAAGAGATAAGAGGGATGTTATGACTGAAGAGTTTGCATTGGCATGGACGACATCAAAGAATTCGCCCGATAATAGTTGGATAATGGTACTACATACGGAAAGAGGATGGGAGTTGCCCGGAGGTGCTATTTCCGAAGGTGAAGAAATCGAACAAGCTGCCTTGAGGGAATTGTTTGAAGAGACTGGACTATTGGGAATTGCAGTTGCAATCGAATCTAATTTAGTAGAAGGTGGACATGTAGTTTGGGTCCAAGTAGAAGAAGAACCTGGTCCTTTGTCTTGGGGCTCAATTGATTCAAATATCGAAGAAGTGGGTTGGTGCGTCGAAATTCCTGAAAATTTGGGATGGGGTGCCGAAGAGATTGAAGCAATCATATCTCATGATTGGAGTAATTCTAAGAGTCTAGGGTCCTGAATATCTGCAACCTTATCAGTTAACCTGTCTATCCATTCCTCTTCGTCTAGCATCTCTGCAGCATCGATAATTAGACCTAGATCCGATCTATCAATTCCACTCACATCTGCCAACAGAGTTGGGAGTAGTATCTCTACAACTTCTCTGACATCCTCAGAATTAGCAGGAATCCATGTAGTACCAGGCTCATTTCTAGGCTTGGCTTTCTCAATTCTCTCCTGCATTCTTGGTGCTATGTCATTTATCTCATCAAGAGCAATGTCGAGCCATTCAAGAGATGCTGCTAGGGCTTCAGGAAACATGTCTGATTCCATTAGGTAACTTCTGGCTGCCCAAAGATGTCTCATTGCCGTGGATAGATCATCTAACGAAGCCAGCATTCTCCCTACTTCGAGTCTGGATAAGCCGAGTAGTTGTATGGGATGTCCACTGGAGGGAGATAAATTCGAGTGGGTTGCTAGAGCCATCATCGTCTCACCATTATTTCGATGCCACGCAGCCATATTCAATATCGAAACTCCGTGATTTAAGGAACCCGGGGCTATAGCATTCATTCTATCCATACACCACCTAAGTTCAGCCCCAATTCTCTCTTGATTACCGATTCCAAATAGTGCTCTTTCCATACGGGTCAAGGCTTCGACTTCAGGCTCTTTCTCGGCGCTGGCTCTTGAGCGAATTAAGATATCATTAGACTTCACAGCAAAATTGGCTATGTCTCCTTTACGCACTTGTTTCATCAGGTTCTGAAACTCGAGCATCAAGGGCGAGACTTCTGAACTGGTCATGTCTTCACCGACTTTCGAAGGACTTCACTAGTTCTTCGTATTGAGAAACAAGACTGGTTTCTCTCTCTTCTAACTTAGAAGAGTGGTCTGCAAAGGCACTTCTAGACGCGTCTAATTCAACCCTCAAGGCTTCTCTATCAGAAACCTCAAGCAACAAATTTCCAACGGCTCTGTAAACAGGCCTGTCTGGATCTTGGGAATCTAGTGAGTCCAAAGTGATTGAAATTTCGGAAATCTGAGAGGACAAAGCTTGCAATTGAGAACGGACCATCTGGAGTTCTTGTGCAACTGCCTGAAGCTCTTGAGCCGCTGCCTCAGCATTACTCATTTGAGTCCCCTCCGATACATAGGACATGCTCTGATGCAATTAACCCACGCATCAGCGTATTCCATCTCGCCCTGAGATCAACAATTGAATTAGCCGCCTCTTCGACTAGCAAAATAGAATTATCACCGGTAAGGTCGAAACTTGCCTCAGTAGTCAATGAAGCAGCTAGTGCTGGAGCTTGGTTGTGTTTAACGCGAAGGTTGAGTCGTGCGGACTCACTCTTCCTCTGAGTCATCGGCCTCACTCTCGGACAGATTTCTTTCATAGTCCAATGCAGCCTGTTGAGCGATAACGGCCATGTCGGTAGCTGTTGCCCCCTCCATAGATCTGCGGATGATTCTATTGTTGGAATCTGTGGCTCTAGTAAATGGCTCCCAGACACCTCCAGAGAATGTATGATTGCACTTTCTGCATTCCCAGATGCCCGCAGCCTTCCTGCGGACTTTCTGATAATTGCAAGAAGGGCAAGTATAGTGTCGAGACTTCTTCTTTAGTGCAGCACCGGCTCTACGCCTAACGCTTACTCCGTAACGGGAGCCGAATCGAGCAGTGGTACCTGACTTCTGAGTTCTCTTTGCCATCTACTCACTTCCGTGTACCAAATCTCTGAGTTCACCGCACCTTGACTTAGCATGCTCCATGATTTCAGCGAATTCGCTCGCCGTGAAGATTCCCTTTAGACCCTTCTGCAATGAATGAACATTGTCATTATCGCCTAAAGTGATGTGGATTCTCTCGTCGCCACCTAATTCCTCCCTGCCATCAGCGTCGTAGACATATCTGCCGCCGACCTTATGATAGGAGCACATGATTGGGGTTTTCGAAACGGGAAGTGGCCTATCTGTATCGCTCACCTCAAACTTCACTTCTGGCACGACTGCAGTTCTTAGAGCAGCAATACCGGCTAAAGCAAAGGCATCGAACAGATTGCCATCATCCGAGACAGCGAATAGATCGAGAATGACCTGCCATGCTTTCTCTCCAGGGATGATGCACAAATCATCTACATCGATACATCCAGATTCTCTAATTCCTCTGTCAACCACTCTGCCAAGCTCGATTGATTCGGGACTTGGAGGCCCAGCTTCCCAATTACGTCCAGCAACTGGCCTAACCTCGGCACTACACATCAATCCGCCCTGGTTAGGTCTGTCAGGATAAGGTGTCATGATTTGGAACTTCACGCCCGCATAGACAATGGTATCTCCCATTGTGACCATAGCAGAACCTTCAGCATTAGGCAATACATTGGTCTGAAGATCTATTTCACGAGATTCCCATTGGCCACGGCCATCGATTCTCTGATTCTGTTCAGCCAATTCTGATAGGTGATTACGGAGCAATTGTGGAACTAAGGGGATTGCCATCAGGACTCACCTCCCTTAAGTGCATCAACCATGATTCTGTGAATATCATGAGCCGCTTCCATATTGTAGTCCCATGCCTCTTGGAACTCTTCTTGAGTTAGATCTCCATCCATTTGAAGGAATACCAACTCTCCTGAGTTCGGCAGGATTCCCATAGGAAGGTCTGCTTCGCCATAGTTGTCTTCTTCCTTGTTGAGGTCACAGACAACTACATCATTGATTTTGCCAGATGCCACGGAAACAACCATGTCAGTCATTGGAATTCCAGCATGAGCTAGAGCGACCGATGCTGCAGTGATTCCAACGCATCTAGTTCCGGCCTCAGCTGCTAGAATTTCAATCTCAACACGAATTTTTGAGCGAGGGTACATCTCTACGAGTACAACGCTCTCAAGTGCCTCTGCGGTAACCTTACTGATTTCTCTACTGCGTCGGTTAAATCCGGGGCGTATTCTGTCACTAGTTGAGAATGGTGCCATGTTGTATCTTACATCTAGAACCGCTCTGTCTTGTCTCTGAATCTTCCTTGGGTGTGCTTCCATTGGGCCGTAGATTGCAGCAACTGCATGGTTGTTACCCCAAATGACACGGGCTGAGCCGTCGGCGACTGGAATTACTCCAGTCTCAATCTCAATCGGCCTCAGGTCGCCAGCCTTACGGCCATCCGCTCTAATTCCATTCTCATCAATCATCTGAACATCTCCGTAACCACCCACTATGCATCAACTCCTATCATTTTGGCCTCTGAAGATATACCATTAATCCTCTTTCTGACCTCTAATATATTTTCAAGCTCTCCGTCAATCCAAAGACGGCCATTATCAGCGACGACTATTCTACAGTCAGTCTGCATCTTCATTTCCCTGAGGAAAGAACCTCCTTTTCCTATGAGCCTCCCTAAGAGATGCGGGTCTAGTTCATCCAGTGCGCCCGAACGAATCTTTCTGAGACCCATTCCTTTCATTGTGACGACACTCTGGTGTGTTTCCTCGACCTCCTGGACCCTGCAAATAATGGAGTCGCCGATGTCTAATATTTTTCTAGTACCTCCAAACTCAACCTTGGCTGGGCCGAGACTCATTGGTAGAATTGAGTTGAAAGGGGCGCCTATGTCAACAAACCATATGTTGTTGGTGCACCCCTCTATGTGTCCTATCACTAAGTCTCCAGGCCTAGGCATATATCTTGTATGCAAAGGGCTAACAGAAACTGTATTTCCCTTTCTGCTCATTTTTCCTTGTTTTGTCGATATGATTCTGTCACCGACGACTAAAACGCCGTGTCCAGCTTCAATCCCCTCTGATGATCCCAGGTCTTCTCCTGGCACAACGACGAGGGTGCGTTGCGTGTCTCGCGGACCGTCCGCGCTGCTCTCAATACTCATGTTATCGAGCTGCCCGACCGGCCTACTATTCATAACCGTTGATGTCGACACCTATGGTGGGAAGTCAGTCAAGCTCCTTGACTTCCGCCTCAGAAGCCCTACTCGCGACCTTACTAATCAGCTCGTTCTTCATACCCCCTGGAACCTCAACAACACATGCCCATGTCCCATCAGTGAGCCATTCTTGACGAATAACTAGGTCTCTAAGAATTTGATTAACGGACCCGTAAGATGAGCCTGGGATCTTGAAGGCTAGGCGTATTGTAATGAATTGAAGAGGGATCAATGGCTTCAGTACCTTTACGGCATCTGAAACTTGACCCTCAACAGACTTGAATGGGTCGACAGAGAAACGAGCTTCTTCGAGAGCGTTCTCTATTCTAGTTCTGGGATGTGGCATCCTTGTCTTGGGGTCAGTAGCAGTGGTTGCAATTTCATTAATGATCTGGAGCTTCTTCTCTTCGACCATTTTCTTTCTCTGAGCTGTAGTTAGTTGAATGGATCCCTGTTTCAGAATAATCTCTACGCATTGTTGAATATCGTTACTTCCGAATACGCTTTCCAATGCATCTGATGTGGGTCTCTCTCCATTTCTAGAGTCTGTCCAGACCTCACTGACGGCTAGAAGGTCATCCAAATGAACGGAAGAGGGGTCCTCCTTCCAAGCATCGACCAGATCGGGATCTACTAAAATCTCATATCTTGAACCGCCCTTTTCTAGTCTAGCGATAACCGCGTCATCAAGACTAACCATGTAGCTCGTAGATGCTACAAGCATAAGGACATAGTGGAGTTATAATTTCAGAGTTTGGAAATATGCTTCTCCAAATCTGTAGCGGTTAGCTCTCTGTAACCTTCAGAGTTTATTACACATATTTCTACTGATTCCTCGGACAATCCGTCTTCAAATGTCTTTGAAAGTGCCTCTAGACCTATTTTTACTGCGGCATTTTCCGTCATTTCTGGCTTCCACTTCTCCTCAAAGTAAGATATAACCTCGCTTCTCCCGCTTCCAATAGCCCCTGCCTGATATGATCCATAGGCTCCGGAAGGATCGGTTTCGTATAGATGAGGTCCGTCAGAATCGACTCCAGCTATTAGTAACGCAGTTCCGAAAGGCCTAGCACCGCCATACTGGGTGAATGATTGCTTGTAATCGCACATTTTCTTGACCAGTGTTGTAACATCGATGGAGTCGCCATAGGTCATCTTGTTGATTTGGCACTGAACCCTAGCCCTATCGACCAATTGTCTTGCATCGGCGACTAATCCAGATGTGGTAATTCCTATGTGGTCGTCGATCTTGTACATCTTCTCTATCGACTCAGGGATTACAAGCTTACTGGGTATTCTCTTAGCCACTATCAATATGACGCCATCTCTGAATTTTACACCAACAGTAGTAGAGCCCCTCTTTACTGATTCACGGGCGTACTCAACTTGGTGAAGTCGTCCGTCTGGTGAGAAAGTTCCTACTGAAGAGTCGTATCCGCGGCCGCTCGGTTGCATCGTAATCAGCATGCATGCATCAACGGCCTCTTATCAAGGTTAGTTGAGTATAGGGTCTTCCTTCGTTGCATTCAAGCCGAATGGTTGGTTCGTGGATGCATGCGTGTGGCCGTGTTATGCTCTGGAGGGAAGGATTCGACATATGCAACTTGGTGGGCCCTGATGAGGGGATGGGATGTTCGTGCCCTAATCACACTGTGCGTTACCGGAGATGATTCAATGATGTTTCAGACAGGGGGAGTCTGTGTCGCAGGACTCCAATCAGCCTCTTCTGAAATCCCATGGCTACCCATTGTCACGGAAGGCATAGAAGATCAGGAAATTCTAGATTTGGAACGGGGATTGCCTGGGATTAGCAATCCTGCTGAAGATTTCGATTTATTCTGGCCTGAAAATTGGGATAGCGAGGGCATAGTTTTGCATGAAGGGGCACTAGAAATCGATGCTCTAGTATCGGGTGCTCTTAGATCCGACTATCAGAGAACAAGGATTGAGAGGATGTGCTCCAAAATTGGCA
>DAON01000060.1:0-166 GCA_002501885.1 Euryarchaeota archaeon UBA220
CGCCGCCGCCTTCGGCGCCGCCTTCTCCGTCTCCATCTTGGTTACCCTCGAAGTCTGGATCGTAGGCATCAGGAATACCATCACCGTCGGAGTCCGAAGCTGACCCGTCGTTGGGGTCGTTCGGGAATGCATCGTTAGCGTCGTTCACACCGTCGCCATCAGTATC
>DAON01000060.1:493-2254 GCA_002501885.1 Euryarchaeota archaeon UBA220
GCTGAGTTCGGGTTAGTACCCGCAGCGTATTCCTGGGCATTGGTTAGGCCGTCGCCATCCGGATCTGCATTCGCATCGCCAGCCCAGAGTGGGTTGAGGCCATAGGCTACTTCCCATCCGTCTGGCAGTCCGTCGTTGTCGGTATCTGCATTGTTCATATCAGTCCCTGCATTCTGCTCCTCTGCGTTGGTTAGACCATCGCCATCCCAGTCGGCACCGCCGTCATCAGGATTTAGAGGGTCGGAACCGTCGGCGCTAACGCCAACAGAACCTGCCATCATTACGAGAAGCAGAGCTATCATCATACTCGCGTTCTTTGTTTTCTGCATTTTCTTTTCACTTCCAAATTCAGTTTAGAGAACCCGCTGTTCTCTCTTTCCGTGAATGCTCGCGCTCGCCGTGCGCGAAACTATCCAATCGGGAGGTTCGGATGTTGATTTGGAGTGAAATTAACAACTGTTCTAAAGACTGAGAAAACGCTGTACTGCGCGCCACTCTTCGGGTCTTAGAAACTATACCTGCTGTTACATCTCCTCCTTTCTTATCCATCCAATCTCACGGGCTTTCATAGGGAACCCACTGTTCCCTCTGCATTTTAGAGGCGAATATTCTCTATATGAACGATTCCCGAATCTGCTTATGGCGTCAATTTAGCTAATTCTGCGTTGAAACGGGTCGAACCCAAGAAGTGTAGTACTGGTGCAGCAAGAGTGCATAGAAGGAGAACCAAGAACAAGATTGTTGACCATACTTCGATACCTCGTCCGAAACTAAAGTATAGAGTCCAACCAAAGAGAATGAAGAACCAGATCCTGTAGCGTCGAGTGAAAAGAGAAAAGCGTGCTCTGACTAAATCATCAGAGTAGAGCTGGGGTGTGTCCTCTCTATCAGCGAGACCATTCTCAACAGCACATCTAACACAGACTTGGTACCTAGGCCCATTACCAGTCACGAACTGATTGAGCGGATAGTTCTGGGTGCACATCCTGCATGTGGGCATCGTATCAGTACGACCACGTAGGTCCGCTCCTTCAACGCTACGGTTGTGAAACCTAAGGGTCAGAGAACATCATCTAGGAATGAAGTATCGAGGTCATCGTCTTCATCGAGGTCATCAGCCATGTCTCCCAAGTCGTCGAAGTCGAGGTCATCAGCCATATCCTCAAGGTCGTCTAAGTCAGTATCTTCGGAAGAGGTTCCTAGCAATTCATCGATTACACTTTCAGAGGCAGCAGGAGCATCTTCCTCCTCATCAATAGTTAATTCCGGACTGGGAGATGAGGTGAATGATTGTGAATCGTCTTCGATAACAAAGTCGTCTTCCTCATCATCACTCAGACCGGCTGCCTCTCTGGACATCTGTTCTTCCAACTCAACCTCTAGGGCACCCATTTCCCAAGGCTCTGGTGCGGCCTGCTGACGAGGCTTTACGAATAGTAGAGCGCCGATTAGAATCATCACAGCAGAAACTAGAGCGACAAGCGTGTTCAGATCGCCGTTCATCAGCTGGTCATACCAAGAGTCGCTGGCACCGCCCTCTCCTCCTTCTGATGAGCCGAATGAGGATTCTGACCATGGTCTAATCTCAAGCGGGTCTACTGCAAGCCTGTGTACTTCTCCATCGAAGGCCACTACTGCGAGCCAATGACTGGCGGCGTTGTCGACCTTTTCTCCTTCTAAATCGGTGAGAATCATCATGGTCGTTGGATCGTCTATCTCTCCGACTAGGATTGCATCTCCTGTGACCTCAAACGGATTAGG
>DAON01000060.1:2638-9264 GCA_002501885.1 Euryarchaeota archaeon UBA220
ATCTCAACATGGTCTCCAGAAGGATTCCAGTTGGCTCTAATCCCAGTAATCTCAGGCAAGTGCAGACCGGGATCCAATGAATTCTCATCGACTAGGCTAATCATAGTCGGTTGAAGGTTAGTGTCCCAATAGTTTCCTGAAGAATCGATGGCTACAACAACTACCCAAATCGGTACAGAAGGGGCGAGAGGTTGCCCATCGGAAAGTGTCTCCAGGAGTATTGGCATCTCAATATCTCTGTCTAGTGTCAGAGCCGGTTCCATGTTTCCAAGTGAGCTGAATGGTGAACCTGCAGCAGCGTAGATTCGATACTCTCCCAAATCAGAGGCATCGCTGGAGGGGAAAGTCACGAACATGCCGTCACCGTCGTCAGGAGATCGGTCCTCGAGCATTGGAGCGGCGAGTCTGTTAGGTGGTGAGATGTCGCCCCTATTATCCAGGGGTGCGACGAGTACCAAATGGTCGCTCATGTCAGTTAGGTGTACATTCCCTTGGATGTCATGGGTAGTGATTGTGACATACAGGGGTGTGAGCGGAGTGATAGTCTGAGATGTCAGGGTCTCCACGGTACTTCCGTACAATGCTGTAGTTACGGTAATCTCCAGTTGGAGAGCTCCGCCTATCTGTCTTTGATCAATTTCCAGAAGACCGCAACCAGCCAAATCCTCACTACACCTCTCCCAAATCTCTGTCAAATCATCGAGAGGGTAGTCAGAGACCCAAATCACATAGTGGCTGAAGTCTGGTGCTAGAGAACGATTCCATAGAATGTCGATAGCTGTTCCATCATCCTCAGGATGATCCCATGCACTCAGCCCCTCAACGCGTTCTGGAGGTTGGCCCTGTCCTGCTACATTGGACATTGGAGTAGCCTCAACGACTAGTACATCGTCCAAATTCTCGTTACCCCAGTCGTCGGCTGCAACGACCCCAATCCAGTATACTACTCCGTTCTGCAGAGTACTCTCTCCGATTGAATCGATTACAATCTCGCCAGTAGTACAGTCTGTGACATAGGTAGAGACAGGCCAGCCGTCCACAGTTGAAGGAGGTTGGAATCCAGAAGCTGGTAGGATGTAGACTGTGTGATATGTGCAGTCTTCCTCATCATTAGGGGTCCAAGTAACTAGAATTCGTCCGCCCTCATCATTAGGCGCATCTATGGCTGTTGTATCGGTAATTGGGGCTGGTGGGATGCCATCATCTAGGCCACCTGCGGTGACTACTGGTCCGACCACGGTTGCATTGGCTGCATCGAATTGTCCTGCTTCGTCGACACAGACTGCTGCGAACCAATATGTCTTACTCTGCTCCAGTTGTAGTACGGTGTTGTTACCCGCAACAAAGGAAACATCGATGTGATCAGTTAGAGCAATGGCGTTGGTGATCGGATACTGAACCGCCCAAATCCTAGTGCGATCAGGGTCTAACTCTGTACACGCTTCCCACTCCAGTAATATTGTTCCTGGGGACCCTCCAGAGACAGCTTCAGCACTAAGCCACTCGGGAGGGAATGGTACCTCATTAGTCGGTGTAGCACTGTAATCCCATGATATTGGTAGACCTACTGAGCCGTCTGCATATCCAATGGCAATGGCAGCCCGGTATTCTCTATCGTCAGATAAAGTTACTTCGTTACCATCTCGATCTGCAGAGGTTATTGTGGCACTAGTTTGCGACCAATAGGGGATCTCAAGATAGGTTGAGAAATCATCCAGCTCATCCTGTGATGGGACCCACTCCGGATCGTCTGTAGAATCCCAAACATACAGTCTGTAGGCGTACCATGCAGCGTCCTCAGCTGGTAGCCAAGAAGCTTCGAGTACCCCTCCACCGTCATTAGGTCTGTCGAGGAAAGAAGACATCTCAGTTGGTACTTCAATTCTCTCCCAGTCGTAGGAAATCCTGACCTGGAGTGTGCCATTCTGAGGAGATTGCATCTGAATATGGACCTGGGCAGAATTTGTACCGGGAGCTAAATTCGAGATAGCAGATTGGAATGATGCCTGGATGTTTGGATTCATAGATGTCAGATCCCATGAACCTGAGTAGTTCAGACTGACAGATTGAGCCCAAACCCATGCACCGTCTTGCGGCGCGGTCAGAGTGAGAGCGCCTGTATAGAGTGGTAGTTTGGTTGGAATCATTTGCTCGCTGCCCTGAGGGATGATGATTGGATTCTCATCGTCGACCAACACAGTGGACATTCCGGGTCGAGAGGTGTTGGTGATATCCCATGAGTTCTGAGCGTACAGAGCTGACAATGGACCTGCTCTGCGTTGATACCCTGTTTCTTGCTCTCTGAGGCTCTCAACAGGATTGTACAGGTGGAGGCCATCTTGAGCGATTACATAGAGGCCAGAGTCGTCAAGGAAGGCGTTTGACATACCTGGGATTAGTTTGGAAGCGACTCTAGCGTGATTGCCGCCCGAATGAACCACATCTACTCCTCTCGGGCTTAGAACGGCCACATAGTCGCCATCGGACAACATCTGGAAGGGTGGCCAAGTCAGCAGAGACATTCTGCCCATGCCCGACTCCATCTCCATCATGGTGGCATTCCAGTGAACTAATGGCTCACTGTCAGTTGCGATATGCACTCCCCAGTCATCTGTCGCTATCGCTCGGACATCATTGCTGGGAATCATGTCGATATTGTATGTCCCGTTAGCCATATCTGTAGCAATATCCCAGGCAGCCGCTCCCGGTCTTGTAGAGCCTTGTCCGTTGTGTGAAATGAATAGAGCGGCATCGTGATGTAGGACAGTAGAGGTCCCATCCGGGTTGTTCACCAGTCTCGAAGTCGCCTCTGCAAATGTGATGCCTGATACAGTGTTTCCAATTAGTCCGTTACCAAAGTCAAGAGTAGTGATTACTGAGAGGTTATTCTGATCTAGAACTGTCAGTCCAGCGGCACCCCCTGCAAGAACTGTGCCGTTACCCTGGATGGGTGTGCTGATTGAGAATAGATGCTCAATAATCGGAGTTGGTAGGCCATCTATTGTGGTGATTGGATCGTCCCAATCGTCCTTGGTGGTGTTCCAAAGACCAATACCGCCGTATGTTGCGACCATGATGTGGTCACCATACTCTAGGAAGTCTCTGACAATGTCACTGGGAAGGCCTGCAATCAGACTACCGTGACCCCAGGTTCTTGTGGCTGTGTTAAATCTCTGGAATCCAGCAGCTGAGCCTTCATTGCCCATTAGACCGACATACATCGTGCCATCGTCCTCGAGGACCATTCCATCCATCTGGGCATGGAGGGCCGCTGGAGTTGGTGCGAAGATTCTGTTTGTCAGATCGATTGACCATAGACCACGGCCGGCGGTTGAGACCCAGAGTTCTTCGCCATCGAGTTGTAATGAGTTGATTACATCTTGATTCGCATTGTAGCCGAACACCCATCTTACCGAGCCGTTCGCCAACCTCTCCCCCTGTAGAATCGAAGATGCATAGTACGCATTGGGATCGGTTGTCAGAGCGACCCAAACATGGGTCTCATTGGATTCGAAAGCCACAACTCGTCCACTAGTCAATCCCGCCAACTCATCGAAGCCACTGGCAATCAAACCGGTGCTATCAAGTCTGTCTACTCTGTTCAGACCGGTGGTTTGTCCAGAGCGACCAATCGCATAGACAGGTGTGGTGCTGGATGGGGCCCTCGCGATTGAGCACCCATCCATACCGGGATCGAGAATCTGACCGTTAGCAGTTGATGTTCCTGAGGTCACTATCCTAGATATTCCTCCTGTATTGTCATACTGATGTGCTGCGAGAAGCACATTGTTGTGATGTAGCATTCCTCCAGGGAAGATTCTGTCCTCAGAAACACCATCTTGGGAAGTCAGTGTGCTTAGGTACTGGTCAGTATTGTAGTTGTAGCGATCTAAGCCAACTCCTTCCGAGTCGTAACCAATGTACAGTACATCATTCTGTTCGTCACAGGCCATAGCCCGCGGATCGTCGTCTGATAGGCCTTGGTTACTGTCGGTCATCGGAGTAATCCACTCATTGGTGATTCCGTCTCCATCCCAGTCTCCCATATCGTATCGTGCGATTCCACCTTGGTTACCCCACCAGCTAACCCTGCCAACCGAAAGGTGTACAATGCCGTCACACTCCTCTAAATCTGCGGGATATCCTCCGGGAATATCGCCCGTTCCTAACTCCCATACGGTCCAGTTGCCGGTGGTTCCGTCCAGCATTAGCACTTCAGAATCGGGGTTCCAGCCGCCGCCTTCGTAGCCACCGACCCACAAGTTGTTGGAGATAACTTCCATAGTGTAAAATTGCTCAGTAGAGCCCGCTGGTAGTCCGTCATCCTCTAACCAAGAGTCTAGCCATGACTCGTTATTCGGATCCCATCTCAGAATGCCATTCATACTTGCGAACATGTATGTCCCATTCCATTCAACCATGCCTCTGATTGGTCCGTCAATATCGGTCCACTCGTCGAGTAGTGTCATGTTGGCAGCTTGGAATCTTCGCATGATATTGTCCCCATAAGCAACCCACATCTCACATGAGTCTGGATCTAACGGGAAACAGTCACCAAGGAAACGAGCATTGACTCTCAGTACATTACCGATAGTGTCGAGATTTTCCTCCCAAGCCTCCGATGTAGTGTTCCATCTGACGATGGTTCCATCGCCATTATTCCAATACTGTGTAGGGCGTGCCCCAATCCACAACTCCTCTCCAACTGCTCCTATGCCCATCACCACTGAGGATGAGCCGATCTTGCCACCGACATCCAGTATTGTCGCACTAGTGTTGTTGTTGAGGTAGATTCGATAGATATCATCGTTGGAAGCCCACCAAGAGTTACTCCTTTGGAGTGAATAATGCAGAACATCACCAATGATTTCAATATCGGCAGGTGGAGTGTTTGAGAGAGTCGGTCCGTTGGTATTGCTGCCTCGATTCCAACTCTTTAGAACTGTATTGTTTACGACATCGATGAGAGTAAGGCCAAAGTCTCCACCGGCCCATAATGTACCTTCTGCCCTGCCATAGACTAGAGCGGTAACATCGTCGTCAGAGATGTATCCTTGAGATCCATCCCATGCCTGTAGCCATGTTTGATTTACCAAATCGTAACGAGCGATTCCTGTGTTCTCAAATCCAAGATATAGGATGTCTCCAATCTTCACAGTACGAGCCCTCTGAGTGTCGTCGCCAGCGTTCCATACATCTACGACTGATCCGTTCAGTGTGTTGATAACCGCGGCTCCTTGATTGGTACCAGCATACAATCTGTCTGTTCCAATTTTAGCTATAGAATAGACTTGACGAGAAGGCATTCCATCTTGGTTTGAGACGCAGTCCTGCAGATCATAACTCCAATTCCACATGCAGGCCCCCCTGTTTGTACCTGCATAGATTCCATTGACATCGCTGGACACATCGTAGAATACATATGGGTCGTTGTTCCATCCAGGAATCGATGTTTCTAGCATCTGCCAGCCGTTTCCATCCCAGCGAGCCAATCCTCCATTTCCTGTAGCGCCAGTATTCGATACCCTTGCCCCTACCAATAGGCCACCGTAGTAGTCCATATGGAGTGAGAGAACATCGTCATCAGGAAGAATGCCGTCCTGAGTCCAATGGTCGGTTATATCTCCAGTCAGTCTGTCAATCACCAGTATTCCAAAGTCAGTGAGTCCTAGGTAGATGGTGTCGCCATCTACTGCCACGGGGGTAGCCTCCAGATTGTCGGCACCTAACGACTGCCATGAGCCCATAATGGAAACATCGTACAGATTGATCCTCATCACACCTGCATCAGGAGTGGCAATGTAGGCAATGCCGTATCTTGTAGCAACTTGAGTAATGGTATCAGAGTCTAATCCATCCTCTATGGTCAGCACCTCAATCAGAGTGTTAGTCGAGGTGTTAATGAGTGAAATTCCAGATTCATGGTGACCTACAACCAGAGTGTTTGAGTTCAGGTCGAATGCAAGACTGGAAACATGGTCTGAACTGATTCCGGATGCAGTTCCCTGGAAGTTTCCATTATCTCCTTGCAGACGGATTAGTCCAGCGTTGAGAGTTCCTACCCATACCATACCTTGGTCGTCTTGAACGATGGAGGTCACCGCAGATGGATTGTTAACATAATCAGTCAAGTCAATTGGGGCTCTCCAGACTTGTGTCTTCTCATCAAATCGGTCGATTGTACTACCACCGCCAATCCAGATTTCGCCTTGCTCTCCGTCATCGATGCGAGCTACGGCTTCCATCTGCGAAGTCGAAGGGCTACTGACTAGGGTAATTGTGCCGTCAAGAGCTTCCCCTGTCTGTCTAGCCATGACTCCCGAACCGTCCCCTACCATCATCATGCCAGTAGAGGGTCCTCTTGGTTCCACAGCAGGCCAAGCGACAATTGAGTTAGCAGTCCCGACTAGACCCATGTCTGTAATTTGCCTTTGAGATCTGAATAGTAGAGCTTCGGTGTCGTAGGCATGCACTGTACTGCCTGCAAGAATGTGTAGCCAACCATCGGTCAGAGCCATTCCTCTAACTACATTCGAAGAGAGCCAATTGTTGGTCGACCAAGTAGCAAGCCATGAATCAGAGGATATGTCGTATCGGTTGACTCCTCCTCCTATTGTAGAAATCAA
>DAON01000074.1:0-8835 GCA_002501885.1 Euryarchaeota archaeon UBA220
ACAAGAACTGCAATCAGAAGTAACCACACTAGGTTATCCATAGTCGACTCATTGATATCATGACTGATTAGATCATCAGAGATTACTCCGTAAGTCAGAACGCTACTTTCACCTAGTAGACTCCTTATTCCTGCAGATAAATCGCGCCTGTCTTCGTTGCTGATGTCCCCACTGATTTCAATGACCCACATGGTGCTAGAGGCCAAAGGAGTGGGATTTCCTTCTCCAGTATCCAACCATTCGCATATGGGGTCATATTCGAAGTCAGTGTGTAACATTGCTGAGGCCGCAAAGGATGCCGAGGCGATAGCCTGGTCGTTACCGATGGCATCCGAACACTCTTCTCCATCCGAGACCGCATCCAACAATTCAGCCCAGCCAGAGAACTCCGAGAGATCTCTCGACTGCCCATCACGCTCATCTAGAGCAGTTTGTATGATGCCTGCAGCATTAAGGTGAGAGACGATGAAGTCACCATTGTTTCTAGAATAATCTTCAACTCTGTTTAAATCAACAGATAACTGCTGTAGGGCGCCCATCTCCAGCACATTACATTGCGAGTCATCACAAGCATTTCTTCCATCTGCCGATTCACTGTATGGCCTGACATCGATGTAAAGTAGATGCGGGTATGCCCCCATCTCCTCATTGATTCGATCTTCTGCTGAGTCGGAATCTGATTCAGGAGCGAATGATGAAATTTCAGTAGTGAATCCTGGAAATCCCATCAGAACCTGCATCATTGCTGCAGTAAACAGCACACTCACGACTACTATGGCCATTGAGGATTTCTCGAACAGCCTCTCAAGGGCCTCCGAGGATGCAACTCCCTCGGTCATACGGCCGCCCAATCGAACTCCATCTATAACTTAGGCTCCGATTGGACCCTTCGGGGTCCAACATAGAGATGAAAGCCCTCAAAAGGGAGCGTCCGGTCGCGCGGCTGACATGCCAATCAAGGTACTCTTGAACGAAGGACGCGAACTAAGACTGCGAATGTCCGGTGAAGACCACACTTCGCTGCAGTTGTTCCGCTCAAGACTCAACTCTAGTAAAGATGTGGAATATTCCAACTACTTCCAGCAGCACCCGGACTTGGATGAACCCGAATTATACATCAGAACTGTCAAGGGAAAGAGCGCCGAGAAGGTATTCAAGAGTCTATGTTCAGACATCTCGAAGGATCTGTCGAAACTCAAACTGTGATGGCGGTGGAGGTTTGTCGTTCAGCTCTATAGAAGAGCAGTTAGGATTGACAGGATGGTCCTCCGACGGCGATGGTATTGGAGGCCTCCTTAAGATTAGAGTCGAGGACTTCCGGGTTGACGAGATAGCAGGTATACCCGCTCTCGACCCTAAGGGAAGATTTACTGTCGCCAGAGTCTCTTTGAATAACTGGGAAACCAACCGTTTTCTAGGGCGCCTTGCCAAGGCATGCGGCATTAGTAGAAGAAGAGTATTCTCTTCCGGGATGAAGGATAAACGTGCTGTCACTAGCCAGATACTTGTCATCGATGCCCCTAGGGCAAAGGTAGAATCCGCCAAGATAACCGATGCCACAATCGAAGTGATTGGAAGAACTCATCACAAGATTGGGATGAGTGATCACGATGGAAATAGATTCACAATCACAGTCCGGGGTTGCTGCGACTCTGAAGGCAATCCGATTGACAGCAAGGAGGCTATGGCTAGAGTCAGACAGATTATATCTGATATGTCAGAAAGAATGGGTGCGGATTCATTTCCAAATTGGATTGGGCCACAACGGTTTGGATCGACGCGCCCAGTAACTCCTGAAGTTGGCAGATCCGTTATCGAAGGAGACTTCGAGAAAGCCTGTGACTTGTACCTAGGAATGAAAGGCCAGAGTGATACCGAAGATGTCTGGAAATTCAGGAAGTTATGGAGAGAAGACAGGGATCCAGATGCATGCCTAGAAATCATTCCCGAGCACCTAGGCTATGAGAAATCAATTCTTGAATCATTATCCGAAAAACCTGAGGACTGGCTTGCAGCATTCAAGCGACTACCAAACTCACTACAACTTCTCTGTGTACATTCGTTGCAATCGTTAGCATTCAATCATGCACTCGCTGCTAGGATGGACTCAGGACATTCCTTGATTGAACCAATTCTGGGAGATCTAGTGGCCCCTCTACATGCTAATGGTAGAATCGATGTTTCCAAGTTGGCAGAGGTTACAGAATCTAATCTTGATAGATGCAGACGGAACTGTAAACTTGGAAGATTAACCGTGACTGGGCCGCTTCCCGGACTCGATTCACAATTGGCCTTAGGGGAGCAAGGAGAAATCGAAATCACAGGCCTAGAGAGATCAGGATTGACCGATGTCAACTGGAGAATCTCAAGTATTCCAAGGCTTACTTCGTCGGGAACTCGTCGACCTCTGTCTGTTCCATTTGATTCATTCAGTGTAGAAGAGGCCCAAGAGATGCCAGAGGACCAACTTTCTCAAAGATGGAGGGATGGCCCATCTAGTTCTGATAGATGGCACCCAGAAGGGACAAGCCTCAGGATGAGATTCTCATTGCCTCCGGGGACTTACGCTACAGTGCTAATGCGAGAGTTGATGAAATCGCCACTCGATCATTACTAATCAGAGACGGCCCATCTCAAGGGCCTCGATCTGTCCGATTAAGGGATTTAAGTCACGAACTCGGGACTCAAAACCATCGACTATACCTTCTCCCTCACCAAGAACGGCTTGAACCTCAATAAACATCATTCCGAAAGCAAGAGGCTTGATTTCGACAGCCTGTACTTCATCCATGTTGCTAATGTTGGCAGCAATCTCCTCATAATTTGGAGTGCCCTCATCTGGTTGGTCAATTGTAACCTTGTACTTGACTACTACATGTCCCATCAAATCACCTCAGGGACCGCTGAACCCACACTCGGTACAGACATACTCTACGGCTTGAACCCTGCACTGCTCACTACGGCCAATCGAATATCCACATTCGGGACAGGGGAAAGCAGTACTCTTCTTGTCAACCAGTGGTAGACCAGATGAGGTACAGATGTCCGCTCTTTGACTCATTAGAGAACCCCGATGACGCGGCGACTCGCATTCCCTTTTTAGCGTTGACTTAATCAGTAACGACTACAGACATACCAATCTCATGTTAGGTTAGGGTGAAATACCACCGGCCAAACTAATCAACGAGTAAAATGTCGGAAGACGAAGCTAATCTGTCAGGCCAAGAAATAGATCTGAACGATTTTGTCACAGATGAGGGCGGAATCTGGAGTTTGAGGCAATTAGAGAAGGTAAGAGGTTGGAACAACATTGAGTACGCCCCCGGTCTTTCAGGGAAGAACACCCCTTCAACTGGGTTGTCGATGAACCGTGCTTACATCCCACCCGGAGGGATAGCCAAGGCTCATATCCATGTAGACTTCGATGTCATGATTTACCTGCTCAAAGGCAGTGTCAGGCATGAATATGGTCCGGGATGCAGGAATTCGGTTGTTCACAGCGCAGGAGATATGTTCTACATTGAGCCAGGCCTGCCTCATGAGGTATTCAATTGCTCAGATGATGAATGGGTGCATGCTGTTGTTGCTCGCTCAGATGCATCAGAATGGCAGAATATAGTGCCTTATGATCGAAACTCGGAGTGAAGTATTCACTCACTATCTTTGTTCAATCTCCTGAATCCTACTACAGTTTCCTCCTCATCTTCTGTTTCTTCTACTAGTATCCCCAGCCCTTCAAGGTGCTCATTCACCTGTTCTAGTGCAGTCTTACCTCGAGCAGCAGCGCGAACTCGCGGCAGTCTATTCTGGCAGATTAGATAAGTCTCCGATGACGAACTCCTGCTTGCAGTAGGTGAAAATCTCTGAACATTGGAGAATCTATCTTTGGCTGCTTCCACAAGCCCCTCAATACCAGTTCCTTGGAAAATCTTAGTCACAAACGAACCTCCTGCGGGTACGAATCGCATAGCAGCATCAAGAACTAGAGTCGAAAGCTCCAGGGATATTGTCTGGTCGGTATCATATCGCCCTGTCAGATTAGGAGAGATGTCGCTGACAACCACATTAATGTCACGACCTTCAATAGACTCACTTATGCGCTCTATTGTGGAGTCATCGGTAATATCTCCGATTATCACAACGGCACCTTCTACGGGAGAAGTAGCGAGCAAATCGATTCCGACAACCAAGCCCTCTTCGCCGGATTCTTCGACTGCAACTTGCAACCACCCTCCCGGGTGACACCCCACATCGAGTACACAATCACCGGATCTGATTATTGCGAACCTTTCTTGGATCTGCTTGAGTTTGTATGCGGAACGAGTCCTATATCCCTTGGACCGTGCGATACGCCTCCAGGCATCGCGCCTGTTATCTTGATACCAGCGTTTGCTCACGGACCTTGCTCCTAGCCCCGGTTAATGAAATGCTCATTTCCTATACGGGATTAAAGGCCAATCTCCGATATCAGTGCACTAGCAGTATGTCTGATTGCTTCCTCGGACATCATGTCAGGCTTGTAACCCGTTGAGAACAGACTCTTGACATCTAGAGAGGTCTTAGGTACATCACCTGCCCAGCCCCTGTCGCCCCCTGTATATTCGATTGATACTCCTTCTAGTCCACTTTCTTCCACAACAATCTCGGCAATCCTGCGCACAGAACAGGTATCTCCAGTACCTAGATTGTACAGATTGACATCTTCTCCAGTGTTGTCAATCAGATGAACCATGGCCTGTACGCAATCGTGAGCCGACATGTATGATTTCTCTTGCATACCGTTACCCAGGACCTCAAGTCTACATGGGTCTACCTTCAACTTATGAATGAAATCATAGATTACCCCATGTGTTCCTCTAGGGCCAACAATATTTGCAAAGCGATGAACCCATGATTTGGCACCGAAAGTCCCGCACCACGCTGTAATCAGTGCTTCTGAGGCTAACTTTGACGCCCCATACAGAGATATTGGCTTAATTGGCCCATATGTTTCCGGCGTAGGCATGATTTCGGCTTCTCCATAAACTGCTGACGAGGATGAGAAGGAAATCTTACTCACATCTTCAAGCCTCATGGCTTCTAGAACATTGTAAGTAGCCACTGTCCCTTGCTTAAGGTCAGTATCTGTCACAGTAGTGCCCAGTCTGATATCAGGATTAGCTGCCATATGATGAACGACATCGACTCCAACCATCGCCTGTCTGACTGCATCTGGATCGAGAAGATCTGCATTGACAACTTCGACAAATCCCGATTCATCATGATGAGATAGGAACTGCATCCTGCCACTGCTGAAGTTATCAAGCACCCTTACTGACTTGCCACGCCCCACTAGAGCATCAACTAGGTGTGAGCCGATAAATCCGGCCCCTCCGGTGACCAATTCCATGTACTGGCCAACCTACTGTATGCCTTGAGTCCATCGGGCATGCCTAAGTTCGATTTACTTTCTAATTCGCACATAGTCGAGAGCGATTGCGAACGCTTCATTTGGTTCCAGCAGGGGCAACCCTGCGTGGCAGAGGAAGAATCGGGTGACAGATACTCTGTCAAGACTGACGAAAATCAGGATGATGAGCGAGCCTTCTGGGACCGATTCTTCGAATCTCTGAAACCGGTCAAGCAGGAGATTGACAATGCAAAGAAAGCAATTTCATCGAGTTTTATCGGCGAAAGCATCGACACTGTAGCCCAACTTGTTGACGACGCTGGAGATGCTGCAGATGCAGTAACGCGCAGGACAGCCGAGTTAACCTATTCATCGATACTGAGAAGTCCTGCAGCCGTGGTAATTTTGCTGATTTTACTTACCGCTACGATTGGTAGAGATGCGATGGAATTTGAACACCAGATTAACGGAGATGTCGAAATCTATCTTCCCGATGGGGCTGATTCTACCGAGCTGCTTCAGCAGGTTCGCGAGCAGTGGTCTACTGACATTTTCATGCTTTACATCCAGACAAACAATGCCCTCGAGAACGGGAGAGGGACAGAGAATATCACCGATGTAGAAATCCTCAAACAAATATCTTGGATTGAGGGCGATGATCAAAATCGTGGTATAGGAGGCTATCAGTCCGGTTTGGATTACAACAAAGAGGATCGAGGCGCGATAGATGGCGTGGTCTGGATTCTCTCACCCGCCCAAATAGTCAAGGAAGCAAATTCCTCCAGTTACAGATTCAATTGTGCGATGGAGAAGTACGCCTTGCCCACCGGGGATGGGGAAGACTGCGCATTATCTTCATTGAATCCATTCGAAGGATACTCAATTCCAGAAGGTGATGGTGCACAAGAGAGGATAGACCGCTTTGTTGAGGATGCAGAACCACTACTTTCCAGCTTCATTCGAGATACGAATAACGACGGTATTTGGGATACTACTGTAGTCGTAATGGGGCTGAAGTTCGATATGTCCGATACAGCAATAACGCCTCGTGACGATCCAAAAGGCAAGACCGAAGAAAATCCTTCAGGCCAACTAAGGGATCATAAGGCGTTTATCAGGCATGCCGAATTACTAATCTACGAGGAATCCGATCCCTCAATTTGTCCAATTTGTCACCGTACTTATCTCTCTCCAACTTCAACAATGGATGAATTCACATCTACTGAAAATAGGAAAGCAGTGACCATCACAGGACTGACTCCGGTAGTTCACGACATCTCGGACGCAATCTACCAGGAGTTGGTAGACCGCATGCTCCCAATAAGCGGCGTTCTAGTTTGCTTAGCCATGCTGTTATTGCATCGCAACCCAAAAGTCATCATAATCTGCGGTGCTCCAATTATGATGAGTCTAGCAATCACTTTCGGAATCACCGTAATTGCTGATATCATGCTTACTCCGATGATTATCTCTGTTGGTCCTATACTGGTCGGATTGGGGGTCGATTATGCGCTGCATCTGACTAATCGAATTGAGGAGAATAGAATAGAACTAATTGAAGAGAGACTGGAAATGGCATGGTCGGCCCAAAGAGATGGTTTTGAAACTGAGGATATTGACCCTTGGGACTCACACATAACCCTCACAGCAACAGTAAGGGCAGTTCTAACAACCGGGCATGCAATCTTCCTCTCTGCCCTGACTACTATAATTGGTTTCAGCGTCCTTAGATGGCCCAGTCTTGTTCCGATTGAGCCGATGAGAACAGTTGGTACCACTCTCCTTCTTGGAATTGCAGTCACTTTTGTGATGTCGATGATTCTGGTGCCAGCTTTGGTTCAATTGCTCAGATATAGAAAGGCTCCATCGAAGGCTTTTGACAGAATCTGGGAGAAGATAGGAGAAATTCCTGTGAAGAATACAGCCCTAGTTCTGTTAGTTACTGTGGTGTTGACTGTGTGGGGCGGTTCCATTCTCGAGGAAGAGCTCGGAAAGGGCTTGAGTGGTTCTTCAGATGAAGTTCCTCCTGGGCTTGAATCATATGAAACTCTCAGAGAATACAGTTACGTTTTCGAGGGAGGACAGACTAACATGTTCATCGTAGATGCAACACAAAGAGGAGCCCAGAATGATACTGCTCCAATAAGGGACCTGCCCATCCTAGATGCAATAGACATAATGCAAATTGAGAAGATAGATCAAGTTGCAAATACTTCCACAGTAAGCCTAGTTACGATACTGAAATCTATACATGTTGATGTCGTAATAGGAGATTTGGAATTGTACGACCAAAGTCTATGGGAGATTCTGCATGACGAATGTTGGGATGAGTCAGATAACATTCTCCGACCGGACTGCTGGCCATATGCAACCACAAGCAGAGAAGCAATGGTAAATGTCGCATTTGATACACTCTCTCCAGAAGTTCGTTCAATGCTGATGAATGCAGACCAAGGAAGCGGCGAGACCAAGACACTAGTATATGTCAATCAGCCTTACATCAATCTCGCAGATGCCACAGTCTTGAGGGATGCAATTGACGGCTTCCTCTCTGGAGACAAACCATGTGACTCAGCTTGGACATGCACTGGACTAGAGGTTGAGCAATTATTCAATTCACTGCTTACAGGAGGCCTCCCAGTTTCAATCGATGTGAATGATGGCGTACAAGAGGCACAGTCCGAGACTACAATCGCAACCATGCTAATTTTGTTGATTGCAATGGCTTTCTTATTCAGGTCTCCCAGGCTCGCATTCTTCACTATGATTGCAGTGGGCGTTGTAGTAGTCTGGCAACCTTTGCTGATGCGCAGTGGAGGTGTAAATGTCAACTTCTTCACCGCGATGGTGGGGACAATCGTTTTTGGTATAGGAGTAGATGATTCGATTCATATTGTTGACAGAATTAAAGACGAACGAGAAACTCCTTCTGGCATTGTAAAGTCCGTAGCTAAGACCGGTCAGACCATCTTCGAGACTACCACAACTACCTGTGCTGGTCTAGCCGCAGGGCTATTCGTTGCGATACCGGGTCTTCAGAACTTCTTTGTCCTGATGATGCTACTACTAATCCTAGCTCTTCTGACCAGTTCGATATTGCTACCTGCCATGATTGTAGCGTATCATGAGGTAGGGACGAGAATAACCAAAGGTGAATCCTGGCTTGATTACGATCAAAGCGGCGCTCTTGCTACTGAGCCGGTACTCGATGCTATAGTCGAATAACATAAATTAGGGCGAGGGAGCAGGGAATAAGCCCCTTTCTGTTCACCTTTCGGCTGGTCGCATTCAACTATGCGTCCTACCCGGTCCTGCCGATGCCATACGGACCTGCTTGGACTTGCTCCGGCGGGGGTGCTCGTTCCAGCCACGGCCAGGAAACCTCTCCCTTTCGGGTTCACAGTACGCCTGTCGTGGTTCGTTTCTGTTGCAGAGCCGGCCCTCCC
>DAON01000074.1:9133-10125 GCA_002501885.1 Euryarchaeota archaeon UBA220
GTTCGTTTCTGTTGCAGAGCCGGCCCTCCCAGACCTCCGGCTTGCGCCGGACCACCTGCATCGTGGAGAGGGGACTTTCCTCAGTGTCGTACACTGTCAGCGACCCTCCTGCTCCCTCACTCTGACGGCAAGGCGCACCAACATGAACCCAACGGTCATCATTTGACCGTCTTTGTTATGCAATCATTCGGAAAGCATCATTCACATTCTACCACGCCGCGACATCGTGGACAGGGTTGAGGAACTGAAGCGTGAGGCAGGAATCACAGCCTGCTCATTCGTGCGTGATGGTATGAGAATTGGTTTGGGAACTGGTTCGACGGTCAAGTACACAGTAATCGAAATCGGCCGAATGATTTCAGAAGAAGGAATCGATGTAATTGGAGTTCCTACAAGCGAGGCAACTAGAGAACTTGCTGAGAGTCTAGGTATCCCTTTGTCTACTTTGGAAGAAGCAGCTCCACTTGACATCACAATCGATGGGGCAGACGAATTTGATCCAAACTTCCAACTAATCAAAGGTGGAGGCGGGGCGCTAACTCGCGAGAAGAGAGTTGCTGAAAAATCAGCAGCCATGGTCGTGGTTGCTGATGACCGTAAACAAGTAAACACTCTGGGGGAATTTCACTTACCTCTCGAGGTTAGAAAGGATGACTGGTATACCGTTGCAGCCAAATTACGGGAAATTTGCCCCGGGCAAGTAAGTATCAGAGGAGGCGAATCTCCGTATGTTACTGATAATGAGGGCTACATTCTCGATTGTGATTTTGGCCCCACAATCTCGGACCCATCTTTGCTGGAGGGACATATCAAATCGATAGATGGTGTCGTTGAAGTCGGTTTGTTCGTAGGCATGTGCGATGCAGTAGTGATGGCCTCCAATTCTGGAGTAACGACATTACTCAAACAAGGCGGCAGACTGGATTAAATGCCGGCCGTCGCCGTTATAGAGGGGCGCCAAGTCGGCTGGCTGGGTCTGTAGCTTAGTCAGG
>DAON01000101.1 GCA_002501885.1 Euryarchaeota archaeon UBA220
TCAATTCCTGCCGAGCCCACCATCTAGACTAATTCGTGCAGTAGAGAAGAAGCCCCGATTCTCAATCTAATAGGACCTTGAATTGAAGAATCTTCTGAGGAGACGATGCTGACCAGCCTGTTCACATCATCCAGAGTGCCAATTCCCCCTGAGAGCTTTATTCCCGGGCGACTGCCCATAGTCACTCCATGCCTCATGACCTCAAAAGCCAGAATCTGTGCAGCCTGATCACTGCATCCTCCACGTTTTCCAGTACATGTCTTGACGAAGTCAGCACCTGCAGCTAACACCATTCGAGTAGAGGCACGCATACTGTGCTCGTCCAACAAGGGAGTCTCGATAATCACCTTTAGAACACAATTAGCTGATGCCTCTCTCATCGCTATCAGCATCGCTAACTCAGATTGCCCAGGTGCTTCATCAGATGGCTCGAGAACGCAATCAATCTCGTCGGCCCCCGCCTCAACTGCTTGCCTAATTGCGGCCGCTACTTGCTCCGGGTCACCGCCACCGACTGGGAAGCCTGCAGCAACAGCACTGATTGAGATCCCCTCTAATCTCTCTGCAACATAGGAAACATGCTCAGAGAAAACGCACACAGAAGCCGGGCGATGCAAGTTAGCTAATCTGCATAATTCATCCAATTCGGATTCACTTGCATTGAGATCGAGTAGAGTCAAGTCGAGGATATCTAGTGCCTCGCGCGCATCCATGTTCTCTCTCACCCGTGACGCGACTCAAAGTCACGCATGAATCCAACCAAAGTCTCCACACTCTCTATTGGGCAACCGTTGTACATGCTCGCTCTAATTCCTCCTACGCTACGGTGCCCCTTGAGCCCACCCAGTCCAGAATCAGTAGCCTCATTCAGGAAGTCGCTCTCTAGTTCGGTATTGGATAGACGCCATGTGACATTCATCACCGAACGAGATCCTCCATGTGCATGAGGTCTCCAGAAGTCACTCCTATCCAATTCATTGTACAACAGTGAGGCCTTAGCACGATTTCTTTCAACAGCACCCTCTAGGCCACCATTTCGCTCGACCCAATCTAGTACTTTGTCAAGGACGAAGATGCCGAAGGTGTTGGGCGTATTGAACATCGATCCCTTGGCCGCGTGAGTCCGGTAATCGAGCATCGTGGGTAATCCATCATGACATCTCGATAAAGCCCAAGGAGACAAGATAGCCAGAGTTACTCCACTAGGGCCGAGATTCTTCTGCGCACCGGCGTAGATTAGGTCATGCTCCGAGACATCCAATGGGACACCGCAGATATCCGAACTAGCATCAACTACTCTGGGTTTACCAGCACTATCTGGGAGATGATGAAATTGCGTTCCGAACAAGGTATTGTTCGAAGTATAGTGAACATAATCTGCATCAGCTCTGATAGAGTAATCACCGTCCGAGGGAACAGATCTGAAATTTTCATCCGAACCGTCCCAAGCAGCAACGCAGTCCCCAACTCTCTTGGCCTCCTTGAGGGCCTTCTTCGACCATGTTCCTGATACCAGATAGTCGGCCTTGCCCCCTTCTCCTATCAGGTTCAATGCCGTCATATAGAACTGAGTCGAGGCTCCTCCCTGTAGAAGTAGGACTTCGTAGTCATCAGGTACAGACAACAAACTCCTCACTCTACCAATCGCGGAATCGATCACTGCCTGGAAAGTATCTGAGCGATGTGAGACTTCCATGAGGCCAAAACCACTGCCCGATAGATTAGGTAGAGCCTTCGAGACCTCTTGGACTACCTCGTAAGGTAGCACAGCCGGCCCAGCACCGAAGTTATGGATGCGACCCTCGGGTTGCACAAATCGACGTCTAGGCTTCGGTCTTTCAGTTCATCGGAGGCGCGACAGAGTAATTTCCGAGTGGCCGGACGCGTTGACATGCTGCGCATAGGGTTAGTCATGCTACAGGGTGCCAGACATGTTCACATGTCGACCCTACAGAAGGCTGCTGATGAGTGTGGTATAGAAATCAGTCTACATGAATTGAGAATGAAATCAGACCTAACCGAGGCCGACCCACATGCGTTGGTTCTTCCCGGAGGTGAGTCCACTACGATGAGACTGACTGGGAATCACGAGACTTCTAGGCTACTTCCTGCGGTCTTTGATTGGATTCGCAGCGATTTATCCCGTCCCGTCCTAGGCACCTGCGCTGGCGCAATTCTACTATCTGACCCTCAAGATGGAGGAACTTCTCTTATTCCTGCAAGCATAGATCGGAATGCCTATGGCAGACAGGCCGAATCTTTCCAGGCCGAAGTTTACTCAGAGATACTGGGAAGGGATTTCCCTGGCGTCTTTATTCGAGCGCCTAGATTCGATTCTATTGATGATTCAGCACAGGTTGCTGCAACACATGAGGGAGAAGTAGTTGGCATCAGATATGGCAATAGGCTTGCCCTGACTTTCCATCCAGAACTTTCCAATGATACGGGATTTCACCGCTGGCTCATTGAGTTGGCCCAGGAGGTGGCAGTGTGAGCGTATCACTACCTATCTCACAGATTGAAACTCTCCCCGAAGCGGCCGATGAAGGCGATTCTGAAGGCTGCATCCAATGTCAGATGGGAAGCAAACTGGTCCTTTTCATAACTGGAAATTGTCACTGGAGATGTGACTATTGCCCACTGTCTGAAACTCGTCGCGATATCGACTATATGTTCGCAAATGAGAGGCGCTGTGAGAACTTCGATGAAGTCATCGAGGAAGCTAAGGCAATGAGAGCCACCGGTGCTGGAATTACTGGCGGAGACCCCCTGATGGCGAGAGAGAGGACGCTAGAGGGAATTAGAACTCTGAAAGCAGAGTTCGGCCAGTCATTCCACCTGCACATGTATACGAGCATCCCGTTCAGAACAGAATGGGCTGCTGAGTTCGCTGAAGCAGGACTAGATGAGATACGCTTCCACTTGCTGGATTTACAATCAGAGGAGTATCGAGAAGTGATTTCTGCTTGTACTGAGGCTGGAATAGAAACTGGAATTGAACTACCTTGCGAGCCCGATAAGGAGGCAGAGTTAGTACAACTTCTCGAGGATCTACGAGACTTCAAAATCAATTTCTTAAATTTGAATGAGTTGGAGATTACTGTAGGCAATCATGACAATATGGAACTACGAGGTTTCAATCTATCAACCGAAATTACTGCAGGCGCGAAAGGATCCTCCGAACTAGCTCAAATGCTGAGGGACCGAGTCAATCATGCGGCCAACGGGATGCCAGACTCATTTGACTCAGTTGTCCGTGAGCCATACGGATTCCATGTCAAATTCTGCACTGCTGTGTACAAGGATGCAGGTCAATTGAGAAGAAGATTTGAGCGCAGAGGCGAGGCCACTATCTCTCCCCACGAGACACTAACTGAGGACTCGACACTAATGTTTGGAGCAGTCTATTCTTCCTCCGAAAATCAGGCTAATTGGATTGAGGAGATTACTGAGATTACTGGACTCCCTCGCAGATTCATGCTTTGGGACTCCGATGAGGGCCGAATCGAACTACCACTAGTTATTGCAGAATCAATTGCTGATGAGGTAGATGCGCCTGTAGCGATGGTCGAAGTTACGCCTACCTTTGATAGGATGGAAGTTACAGTAGTCTGGCTCAACGATTCAAACTGATTCTGTAGTTCTTCGTTGGGTTCATAGAGTCTCGACTCAGACTCCATGCCATGCCGGTCAGGCAAGGCAATCCAGAAGCAGCGGGAGTAAATCCGTTCCGTAGGCTTTCAGCATCTCAAGTAATCACTTGGAATTCCTGCAACAGGCTGTGGTACTACAACTACATCGAACGCCTGAAGTCGCCCCTTCCGCCTCAGATTATTCGAGGAAATGCTGTCGAAGAGTGCATATGCAGGGTGCTTCGAGACTCGCCGGCGCTGGTTTCGGCTGATTCAGAAGATGAGATGACATCACCGCTCCTTGACGATGGGTCTCTAGACTATGACAATCAACTGGCTTGGCCCGGTCCCGCTGCAATTGAATTGCCCGAAGAACAATGGCCAAAAGACCGAGACTCACTACTCATTTGGGCAGAAGCCCGAGCAGAGGTACATTTCGACAAGTGCTGGGAGGCTGCAGTAGATGATTGGGAGTCATTACCTAACAAGACGGGTTCAGTCGACAATGCTGACCCCAATGAAGCCAGAGACATGGTCAAAGTAGGCCTGAGGATGCATATCGATCAAGTCGAAGCCTGTCTGAATGCAGGAGGCGGTCCAAGAGTTTCGAACTGGAGGGTAGGAGAGGGCCGAGGTTATTGGCCACCTCCTGATGGATTCCCTCGTCAGTGGAATCAGCCACATCCTTGCGCCAAAGACTCTGGTGATGTCTCATGGTGTGAAGCATGGGAATTGGCTAGACCATGGTTCGTTGATCCTGATGCGGGGCAGTGGAAACAGACCACTTCTCATCCGGATGAGTGGTTTCAAGGAGAGTACGATATGGTCTATGATTGGACAGGCCGAATCAGAATTATTGATCTCAAGGCTTCTATTGGAAAAGGTGACCGTTCGGCCGGCTATATCGACCAATTACGCCTCTACTGCTGGCTTTGGTGGGAGACTCATGAAAGATCTGAGGAAGTTGAAAAACTCGAGATTTGGTACCT
>DAON01000096.1:0-26825 GCA_002501885.1 Euryarchaeota archaeon UBA220
CTGCTTGGCCCCTGGAGTAATCACTACATCTTCTGCACCGACATCGATACCGTGATGCTTGGAAAGGTAGTCAGAAACCGCTTGGCATAGTTCCATCGAACCCGCGCCCCGAGTATACTTTGTCTCACCGTCTTTGAGCGCCGCAATTGCCTCCTCAATCACTTCGGCGGGTGTATCGAATCCAGGCTCGCCCACAGTCCATCTTACTACTCCTGGGCCTGGGGGTTGCAGGTATGGAGCGAAACCCACACCAAGCCCCTCATACCGCGATGAGATACGAGGCATACCGTCTACGGGCGGCCCAAAGGAGATGAACATACCCTTCAAGGGGGGCTCGCGGCTCGGCAGGTCACTGCACGGGTGGCAGAGTAGCTATGCAACGGACTGCAGATCCGTGGACCCGGGTGCAAATCCCGGCCCGTGCTCCATAATTTCCTGATCCAGTCAACAAAACGGATACGCTTCTTGCATGGGAGGTAGGAACAGATCTGCGCAAGTACGATTCACCGTTGACAAACCTAGAACGCTCGTCGAGTCAAGCGAAATCGAGACTGGCTGCGTCGATACCGGACTTGGAACATAATCTTCTCCAGTTTGGGTAATTAGTAGAGTGACTCCGTCTCCTGCAGGTAGAACAACATCCATCCCGAAGAACTCCATTTTCGCAATTACAGTACTTCCCGGAAACAATGTTTCACCTTCCTTGCCACCCGCATGGAATCGCAAATCCATTACAGCATGCCCGAGATGCATCTCGTCAGAAGTCCGTACCATCTCCACGAATAGATGTCCAGAGGTCGCCAACAGTCCTATTTGTGCTTCGACATGGAAAGTTGGAGTTCCCACTATACGAGTCTCCCGCTCAAATGCTGGACATTCAATTCTGGTCTGACTGCTTGAAGTAACAGTAGACCCTCCAAGCAAAATCTCACACTCATCCATGCCTATCATCATCCACTCAACATCCTCAGGTGGATAGGTCGACTCAACTCTCCAGCCCCCCATATTGTCCTGAATCTCGGCAATCAACCTCGGTTGTGGGCCAATATCTCGAAGGTAGTAGTCGAACCATTCCAGCAAATCATCTGCCCAGTCCCACCTCAATGTGTAGGGGTATGCCTCGGCCCCCCTGCCGCTAGACAAACCCGAGTGCCCGCTCACACGGTCCGGATAGTCGTGACCCCACTGTCCATACAGGCCCTTGACATCGAAACCAGCATCAATAGACATCTGGTGTACTGGGAACGCCATATGAGGGTCCACATTCCAATCTTGCATTCCATGAATGATGTATATTGAGCCCCCGTAAACATCTAGCGCATGCGTGAGGAAATGACGCTCTTCCCAGTAATCTGAGCCCAGCCAAGCTAGGTTGTCCCCTGTCAGGTAAGCAGCAGGTCCTGCGTAATACCCCTCCAGATATCCCTCACACGCATTTTCAATATCGCCGGAGTCTCCATCAAGTCCAAACGAACCGTAGACACCATTGTGCATAATCGCGCCTCTAAACTCCATGCTACCATTTCTCCACATCAAATCGTGAACTCCAATCAGGCCTGACATAGGAACGATGGTGGCGAGATAATCGGACCCCGCAGCAGCGGCATTCCATGGCGTACTACCGTCGTACGACTTACCGATTGCACCAACACGACCATTTGACCACGGCTGAGATCCAAGCCAATCTACAGCCGCCTTGATTCCTGCCTGCTCATCATGCCCCATCAGATCCATACAATGGTTCGACTCACCAGTCCCGAAGACGGAGACCTGAGCCACTCCATATCCATGAGGAACGAAATTCTCGATTAGGAATCGTCCGAGACGATCAGCGGGCGTCAATGCGTCTACATCTCCATCATTGTAGTAAGGACCTATTTCGGCTAGAACCGGAACCCTGCAATTTTCGGGAACCTCTGCCGCCCCCCAGTCGCATCCCTCGATTACGGGCAACCACAGGCCAAGGTGAACCTCGGCCCCCCCAGTTACTCCTGCACCACCATCTGAAGCATCGATTTCTGGCACTGCGACATAAACCGAGCGAACCTCATCAATCAGATAGGAACCATTCCAAGAGACTCTAGAGAAAACATCGTCCGATTCGTAAATCATACCAGACCTATCTTCTACATCGGGTAGCCAGTGACTACTCTCAAGCTCAGGCTTCTGTGTCTGACTATCAAGACATCCAGATAGTGGAGCCGAGGCGAATACCAAGACCAGCAACACCGCTCTAGTCCTATTTCCACTCAACTTCTCTACCTCTATATTGCCATTAAAACGGAAGGGAATCGACATTCCCTCCAGAGAGAATCACACCGACTCTGTCAATTCCTTTCAGTTCCTTGAACTCAGGAGTGAGAACAGCGGCTAGAGAGACTGCTCCACTGGGCTCAACGACCATTCCAAGATTATCCAAAATCAAACGCATCGCCTCGACGACCTGCTCGTCTGTGACTCTGATGATAGTTTCTAGATGGTCTCTGATTATTGGCCATGTGTGCTCACCCATACTAGTAAGAAGACCATCACAAATCGTGTCAGGACCAGTCTGTGGCAGAAACTCTCCGGCTTCTAGAGATCTTGCAGCATCATCTGCTCCCGCTGGTTCAGCACCAAAAATACGAGCATCAGGGGTCACTGCCCTAATGGTCACACTGGTCCCGGACATCAACCCCCCACCTCCTACTGGTGAGACAATGGCATCGAGTTCACCGGCTTGTTGGAAGAACTCTAGGGCAGCCGTTCCCTGACCAGCAATAACATCCGGATTATCATATGGATGAACCAGAGCGGCCCCTGTCCTATCGATGATTTCACCGGCAGTAGATTCTCTAGCTGCTAGAGTAGGCTCGCAGAAAGTTAACTCAGCACCTTGATCCTTGACCCCGAGGACCTTTACTCTAGGTGCTGTTTTTGGCATCACAATGTAAGCATCTACGCCTCTATTCTTAGCTGCCATTGACAGAGCCTGTGCATGATTACCACTACTGTGGGTGCACACACCTTTCTCGGCTGCATCACCTAGCATAATGACAGCATTCGTTGCCCCTCTGAACTTGAACGCCCCTATATGCTGTAGATTCTCACACTTCATCAGTACCTGTCTACCTGCAATTTCGTCAATTCCCTCGGCTGATACCACAGGTGTACGCTTCACAATACCATCCAATCTGGCGGCCGCGGCGAATACATCTTCGATACTGACTGAATACTCCACGAATCTCGCTGAGAGAGGTCACTCATGACTCCATCGCTGCGCGGATTTCAAGCACAGACACCACCTCGGCCTTACATGGAGGCCAAGGCCGCACCTGAATGGAGGGCCCACGCATCCATCGGCAGTATCTTGCTACTCAACACCCTCACAGTCAAACTGGCCCCTGCAGGGCCATGGGGCGCTGAGTCGTTCACTTTGGGCGTAATCGGGCTAATTGGTCTTGTTTTCCTTTACACTGCTTGGTACAGATTGACTTTCAAACGCAAAGGCCTAGTTCCTTGGATGGATATGTGGGAGAACCCGAAAGATTCGTCGAGGACCGTGATAGTAGCAGGACTTGCAATAATCGCATCAGCATGGTTAGCAGGAAATGTAGTTGAGGAAGCACTACCCAAACCAACTGGCTTGATTCTGACTCTTGTCGGACTACTGACTTTGCTAAACGGAGTCTATGTCTATCTCAGCGTAGGTGCGCTTTCAGACTTGGAATAGTCAGCGCTGACCAGGCTTCCAGAATTGCAACGGCAGAGGAGACTCTCCCTGCATGGCTCTGAAAGCAAGATGATCTGCTCTTTCGTTCCACCGGTGTCCTCGATGAGCGCGCACATGTTCGCCCCTCAGACCTCGTACAGAATCCACCTCCATCCAAAGGGCCTTGACCGATTCGGCCAAGTCTTGGTTGGCCTTAGCTCGCCACGCCCCCGATGCGATATTGAGCGCGTATTGTGAATCTCCCCTGATTACTACAACACCTTCTCCCGGTTGGCTTAGAATCCATCTAGCTGCATGACCAATCGCTGTCAGTTCGGCTGTATTGTTTGAACCAACTTCTGCACCTAGGTAGTCATTCTCTGAAGGATTTGTTACTACCGGACCTGAACGCTCGGCAATGACATCTCCTCCCCCACGACCAATCCCGCTATCACCGTCAACTACGCAGAAACCCCATCCAGCTGGGGTGCTTTCTGTCACATTTCGATTCTCTTCACACGATCCATCGACATAGATGTGTAGAGGAGATTCTACCATCTTCAGTCTCCAATCAAACCGGAGTATGTAGCCGCGTCGAGCAGACCTTCGACCTGAGAACCATCGTCAATCTTGAGAGCAAAAATCCAACCCTCACCATACGGATCTTGATTGATCGCCTCGGGAGCGTCCTCTAACGCATCGTTGGACTCAACAATTTCTCCAGCAATCGGTGCATAGATCTCACTGACTGATTTGACCGACTCCACACTAGCACATGGCTCCATGGCGCCTACCTTGGAACCTATCTCAGCCAATTCGACCCAGACAACATCAGTCAATGCGTCCTGGGCGTAGTCGGTGATGCCCACTATGGCCTTGTCGCCCTCGATTCTAATCCACTCGTGAGACTCGGTGTAATGCAGGTTGTCAGGTACTTCGCTCATATTTCTCGTACCTCGGTATTACATTCAGGGGGTGAAGGTTTCGATTCTCACTCTTCCTCTCCGAGCGACTTCTCTAGGTGCTCCTTTTCCATTTCTGCCCATGCAGAACCCATACTGGAGACATCCGCTTCTCGCTGCTCTTGGCGCAGTCGTTGAAACATCTCATTCTCTCCCTCGCGACTAATCAGGGAGTCCAATCTTGAGTAGCCATGAGCCCTATCTCCTAGCCAGCCGATGTATGCTTGGAGCAGAGTGGCCAGAATCGCAAGCCCCGCAAATAGAGGAGCGAGTGAGGAATCGACCGGAGATTCATCAGAAAGTATCGAAACCCTACCTTCCGCGAGCGAGAGAGCGGTTAGTATGTACAACGGAACTGCGAAGCCTATCAGAACCCTGCGAGTTCGACCAGCCGGCGAATCCATGAATGCGCAACGGCATTCCACGCATAACTTGACCGCAGATTCACGGCTTCTCACTAATCAGCTTGAGTACCTTGTATGGAAGCAGGGCTCTGTTGACTGGGGTGACTTCGAGAATGCGACCATCATCTCTTCTTCGTATGTCTTGTAGAAGTGGGTGACGACTCTTCTTGTGTAGAGTCAATAGTGTAGGCATATCGTATTCCAAAGCCTCTCTGACTGCATCAACGAATCCTTCACTCTCTACGGTGAACTTGCCTACCTCATCGATTACCAACACCTCACAGTTACCAATCGCGTTGCGTATGGCCGGGACACCGACTCTATCGATTTCAGTTGGATCTATTCCATATCCGAGGATTCTGTTTCGTGAGTCTATCTCCCGATGGGCCATAACTCCACTTTCCTTTGTGGCGATATCTATGCAGGCGTATCCAACACGCTCACCGTTCTCAATAATCGCTTCACTTCTCATTCCACCAATGACATTAGTTTCAGAACCCGAACCCTGTTCTTCGGCGAGCATACTGACGACCTTATCCAGTACGGCTGACTTGCCTGAGCGAGGCAGCCCGGTGATGCCAATCTTTGGATTGATTCCCATTACTTCTGCCTCTTGTGCCAATGCTTGCGCGATGGAATGCTCCGCTTACTGAGCCTTAGGATAATAGAGTGTTTGGTCAGATGTAGCGATTTAGCAGGTAAATGGAATTGTTTTTCCTAGAAATGACTCAAACTAGAGAGTTTACTGCCTCAATTCGTAATTCAGAGCACCATCCGTGGAAGGAGGGGGAAGAGGGAGCCTCTCAATCTCGTAATTGTTGACATTATTGTTAGCAGCCCAAGCCCTGGACCAAAGGTCCAGAGCATCAGAATTAAGTTGCTCGGCTAGAGACAACAGGCCTTGATCGACCCCTCCATGTTCTTCAGCCAGGCCATCTAAAACAACCTCTGGCAACTCGAGATAATTTACTGAGTTACCCAGCACACAGTCAGGTGGCACTACAGCCCATCGAAGCCTACGCTCCTTCTGGGCGTTCACAATAGCCTGACAGGCAACCCGTGACACTCCCTTAGCTTCAATTGACCCGGACCAGAGGGCATGCGCCCTCTCAGTCGCACCATCTTCGATGCTGGCATCATAAGCAGGGTGGCGGATACTGACTCTACCATCTTCAAGCAAAAAGTGACTACCTCTGATGAACGGAACCCCATCACTATCTTCGTTCCAACTGTCGATGTCTGTAGACCACTTTGATTGGTCAATTTCTCCAACCCTGACTCGAATCGGATCATCACTTGGATTGAGCCAATTACCTTCCTCACCGAGCCTTGGCTGATCAGCCAGATCACCAATCGCCTTGAGTACGGCTCTACGAGAGAAATCATCGCGTGGCATGCGAGGAACAGCCCAAGTCATATCAGTCCAAACTGACCAAGGACCGCGTTCCATTTCGATGAACGGCGAACTATTGTCCAAACCAGTCTTAGTTGAGATATCATCAGTTCTTAGTGGCCCGAAACTAGTCATCATTTCGGTCTTCCCACCAACCTCAACTCCGATTACACAAACACCCTGTGAAGTTCCTGGAAATATTCTCTGAGGCTCAGGGAACCACCACGAGGATACCCATTGATTCTGCTCTACAATCATCTTACGAAGAGCCACACTGCTCTTCTCTCTCAGGACTGTATCAGGTACAATAATGCGGATCTTCCCACCGTCTCGTACAAGCTGCAAAGATCTCTCAATGTACAACCTATACAGATTCACATTACCCCTTAGAGCAGTGAACCTCTTACTTCCATCAATCTCAGTCGTATCACGCAATGATCTTGACAATTTCTTCCTCAACTCGCTGCCTTCCGGATGACCTCTGAACCTATCCTTGATGCGAAGCCACGGCGGTCTACTGACCAGCAGACGAGGAGCCTCCTGCCATGGCCAATTATCCCTGAGTGCATCGACTTGTACTACATTAGTCTCCAGAATCTCCTCAACTTCTTTTCGGCCTATCCGTTGATTATCTCCATCTCCTTGCAAGTCCACCAAACCCGAGCGTGCGAGCACTAACAAGATTCGCCTACGGGCACAAACTACTGCGATTCGCGATGGATCAGAAATCTGCAGTCCGCGTAATAGTCGAAGAGTATCCTCACGGGCCTGCTCCATAGTCAAATCCTCACACCGTGAGGTATGAATCCTCAACAAACTGCTCGGAACAACCCCCCCAGCAACAGCTGGATCACAGAAAGGAATTGGTACGCCAGTACGAGTTATCTCACCAGCTTGAATAGCACCCTCGGAAGCCTCCTCTGATCCGCTAAGTGCGGTTTGATTCAACTTCTCAGCATAAGCCCTGAAGCCGGGCGGCATTGCAGCCAGAGAGAGTGTTGCAGGGGGTTCCTTGGTACTCTTCGAATGGCCCTTCAGTTCGTCTGCCAAAACCGCACGAACCATTCTGTCAGGGGTTGAGTAAGCACCTCTTGGTGAGCGACCATCACTTACAGCTTCATGTCGGGCCAGAAGGTGTTCTAACACCGCCCCGGGGTCTGAGATTAGTCCGGCAGGAAGAGTCGGCCATGAACCGGGCATAGTGGCAGCAATTGGCAGTTTGTGAAGCACCGCTTCCTCCCAAGAGTCAAGCCACCTTTCGAGTTGCTCAACTCGATCAGGACATACATGATCGAGGCGTGCATACCACCCCGAAGTGACACTTGACATGGTACTACGATTAGCGGAATCGCTACCCTTCTTTGAATGCTTGTTAATCCGTAGCGAGCGAACTCAAACGTTCAATCCGAAAGAATCCTCTTCCAATTCAATGATTACTCGACGGTGTAGTAACCAAGCGACCGCCTCATCAATCTCGTCAGTTCTTATCCCGAAACCTTCCAGTTCGGCCACTAATCGGTCAAAATGGAGTTGTTCCTCACCACTCTCGATGGACTCTTCAATCAGTCCTAGAATGTGCTCTGAGACAATAGCTAGGAATGGATCATCATCAGCATCAAGAGAGCCAAAGTCAACAGCAGCATCTCCCTCGACATCATCTTCCCGCGATTCCTTCTTCTCTGCATTCTTCTCATAAACATCGAACAGATTCTTCTGATGCGGATCAATCCATGTTGAGCGTTCGACGACTTCGCGTTGACGCTGCAACCTCTTGACAAGTGTCTCGATTCGGTGCAACCTCTGTTCCAATCGGAGACTCTCTCTCCCAAGATGACTCTCTACTAACTCTAATTCTTCTGTGGCTCTCTTGTCCAACCACTCGGAAATATCCCACGAAGGATCCAGCCTGAGCATAGTCTCCCACAATCTCGCAACAGAATCAGGTAGAGACCTGACATCTATCCGTGGGCTTTCGCTTCCATCCTCTGGTCGACGGTCCATGTTTTGCTGGTTCGTGGTGACCGTCTATCAATTATCGCCTAAGACTCACAGCGAATTTGAGGGTTGTATTGATGAATGATGAACAAGTGCAACGACACATGACTGGCTACCGCCTCACAGTCCTAGCCGGCGACGGAACAGGGCCGGAAGTCATGGCTGAGGCTCTAAGGGTGATTGATGTCTTCCAACAGCATAGTCCAGTCTCCTTCGAAATCACAGATATTCCATGTGGCGGACAATATTACTTGGAAACTGGAGAAGAATGGCCCGAGGGCTCATTCGAGCATTGTAGAGACAATTCTGACGCAATTCTACTTGGCGCGATAGGATGGCCAGGAGCTAGATTACCGAATGGAGACATGGCCGGTGGACAAGTCATCCTTGGGCTACGAAGTGGCCTAAGGCTCTACGCGAATGTCCGCCCAATCAAACTCTATCCAGGCGTTCAACACAAAGTCCACGGAGTTCACCAACAGGTTTGGCAACCAGAACATGTCGACATGGTCATGATTAGAGAAAATACCGAGGGGCTTTACCACTCCCTGCTACGACGTATGGAGCAGAAAGCGAAGGGCGAGAAGGACGAACCAATCGTAATCGAAGAATTTCCTGGCCTAGAGGGCGAGGTAGCATGGGATCCTAGGCCAATTTCTCGTAAAGGGAGCGAGCGAGTAATCAATTTTGCATTCGATTTAGCTCGCCATCGTGAGAATAAGTTGGGAACACCCCAGTCAGTAACATGTGTCGACAAGTCAAATGTGACCCGAGGATGCAGGTTATTCAGGAAAATATTCACCGAGATATCAGAAGCGAATCCCGATATTGACACCGATGCCGCATACATTGATGCATTTACCATGTGGTTAATGAGAGATCCAGAAGATCTCGATGTAGTAGTTCTTCCAAACATGTTCGGAGACATCGCAACCGACCTAGCAAGTGTATTGCAAGGAGGCCTGGGAATGGCCGCCAGTGCAAATATGGGACCTAAGCACATGATGTTCGAACCAGTTCATGGTTCAGCACCAAAGTATACTGGCCAGAATGTTGTCAATCCAATTGCTATGCTTCAATCGGTTCAACTAATGTTTGAAGCTCTAGCCTACAGAAAGAAGGATCAGGAGCTGGATAAGTGTGCGGATATCCTACAACAAGCAATTCAGCAACACTTCGAGGAAGGCGGAATTGTCACCTATGACCTCGGTGGTGATGCTAGCACCTCAGATGTCGGTCAAGCTATTGCTAATCGATGTGAAACCTTAATTCAACAAGAGTTTCATTAAATCAACTCAGACGCTTCAGCCATAATTGCTAACGCATCTCGCAGAGACTGGTTATTGTCCCAATCGGATACTTTCAGGTCTTCGGTAAGGGCGATACAGAGTTCTGTCATTGCACGAGTGACTTCATCCACGATAGTAACATGAGCCATTCTAGCAGTCCTAGAAAGTGGATTGAGATCTATTACCAACACTTGCTTCCCTAGAGCAACCAACGCCTCACAACGGTCGCCGTCTTCCAGAGGAACAAGCACAGCATCTGCTATCTCGATTCCGCGAGAACTACAGATAGCACGCGGCCCTTCTAGACCCTCAATTCGACCATCTGCATCCCCGCCGAGAATCTCAACCGCATTTACAGAATCGGACCACTCAGGCCCTTTCCAACCTGCTGGAGCGCCAGAGCTTGCAACAATTACTCGAATATCCTCTAGGGCCGAAATCAGTTTGTCCATACGCTCTGGAGTCCTGTAGTAGATGTTGACTTCAACTGGACACCCAAGTATTGCAGCAGCACGAATCGATTGCTCTCCAGCGAGTACAGTTGTGTTTCCATTTAGAGAAATCACAGGTCTTTCTGCTTGCAACAAACGGGCAGCAGCCTCTCTGACTGCAATTCTAGCCGAACCCGAAGTCTTCTCTCCAAGCAGATAGTCGAATGCCTCACCTCTCCCGTGGGCAATCATAGCGGATTCTGCCAGCAGGCCTTGTGCCGCTGCTTCAACCAGACTTTGCCTAGCCATCAGAGACGCCTTGCGAGGATGACTATCTGGAATATCTGCCATTCAACTACCTCTTACAAGAATTGAGAAATCGGTTGGAGTGATGCCCATATTCAAACGACTCGACGACACCACATCGACCCCACAATCTAACCATTTTGACAGAGACTCAATTGTGACCCCGCCCGAACCTTCGAGGAAGCAACGCTCTCTCAGACCCTCTTCCAACAGCGAACTAACCACTTCACTCGCATCAGATGGGCCCATGTTATCTAACATCAAAACAAGTCTACTGTCTCGATTATCCCACGCTCGTGCCGCTGCCATCACCTCGTCGACACTCCTGACTTCTACAGTGGTAAACGACTCATTCTCAGCTGGCAACCCAGAAACTATCCTTGTGATTGCATCGGTCGACGACTCATCATCTTCGGACATCGCTGCAATGTCATTCTCTTTGAGCATCAAAGCATCATTGCGATCGAGCCTATGTGTAAGTCCACCGCCAATGTGTATCGCCCACTTGTCAAGAAGACCCCAGGCCGTTTTGCGTGTGGCGGCGACCCGAAGAGAACCTGCCACCTTACTCCACTGCGATGTATTAGTCGCAATTCCAGATAGTCTACCTACAAGGTTGAGAAGAACTCTCTCTAGTTGTAGAATACTACGAGCAGGACCTTGCAATAATGCCACACAAAGATTCGGAGAAACCCCACCTCCCTCCACGACTGACCACTCAATAGAGCATTCAGGGAAATATACCTCGAGTAGCCTGTCAGCAACCGAATTACCACACAATATACCAATTGATTTCGACACCATTTCTGCCTCAACCACAGTTTCTGGTCCATCCCCTCCACCGTGCTCATCAGCTAGCATAGACCCAATCCACCTATCCATTGATTCTGTAAACATGGCCGAGGGCCCAGCCTCGGACCACAGCATCGCAGAACGGTCATGCGGCAACTCGCTCACACCACTACGTATCGAAACTCCTCCTTCAATGGTCCGAAACGTCATTTGACTACATCACCACGCGAATCCAATGCGCAGCATAGTCGTAGGTGGGGGAATCGCAGGCTTGGCTGCATCAGTTCAATTGGCCGCGGATGGTCACGAAGTGATGCTGGTAGAGCAGAGAGATATCCTAGGCGGACGCGTTAGGATGAGGGAGAACTCGAAGTGGTTACTTGATCCTGGATTACACCTGCTTAGACGCAAAGGTGCAATGAATCAACTTCTGAGGAAACTACGAGCGCCCAGAGTTTTGGGGCAGAGATGGAATGAACACAATTTCAACCCGATCGGATGCGATAAGAAGCGGGCACTGGGAGTATTAACCACAATGTCAACAGACAACATAGCCAACAAAATTCCACAATTCGTTATTCCCCGAGGAGGGTGGTCGAGTTTAGTCGGAAGAATGATTGCAGCTGCAAACCAGGTTGGCGTGACTTTCGATCCAGGAAGCACTGCCGAATCAATCAATCTAAATTCAGGAAAAATATCCTCATTAAGTATCTCTGGTAAGGATATCGAGTGTGATGCAGTAGTTCTTGCAAACCCTCCAAGTTTGGCTGCAAAATTACTGGAGACTGCAGGGCTAGACGCAACCCCACTACACGAGTGTACCGAGCACAGGGTAGCAGCACTGGATGTAGCACTAGAGGGAAGACCGATGAGGCCCTACTCAGGTCTTTTCGATGAGGAATCAGGAGTCATTGCCATTGACATGACCTCACTGGACCGCATTCCAAAAGGGGCAGACTCTGATTCTTGCACCATTCTCCACGCAGTAAACCTGTCAGGCGAGGGACCAGATGCTCTCAATCAAATCAAGGAAATGCTAGACTCCCGCTGTTCGGGATGGAGAAATATGACTTCTGTGAGACGCTCTACCGAATCTGTGATGCTCCACCCCTGCTCGCACGAGCAGTGCGTGGACACCGCTCTACATCTAGAATCGGGAATAGGACTGGCGGGAGCACATGTGATTTCTGACTATCACCTGAGCGATGCTGCAGTGGATACTGGCAGGGCCGCTGCCAAGGCCCTCACGAAGAATCGCTGACATCTAGACTAGACTCTGCTGCGGCTAGACAGGCTAACAAATCGTCAACCGTTGAGCGAACCGTCTCCAATTTCTCTCCTGAGACAGTAATCTTGAGTTCTGCAGAATCTCCTTCTCCGGAAATTTCTGCTTCAAAGGAGTCCGGATCATCAGGAGAGATTGCTGCCAAGAGGCTGTGTGCTCGCTGCTCATCACCGCACCAGACGATCTCTGCCTCTATGCCGCCCATGCATCGCGATCAGCACATCGGTTTTCGCTGCTGCGGTCGCGGCCTTCTTGAATAGACGCCCTCTCGGCAAAGCATGACTGACGCGATTCCTCCAATCACTACAGCGGAATCCGTTGCATCAGGGCATCCCGACAAGCTCTGCGATGCAATCTCAGATGCCATCCTCGATGCCTGTTTGAGTATTGATTCCAATGCAAGAGTAGCAGTAGAGACACTGGTAAAGGGAGTCGAAGGCAAGGCTGCCATCGTCCTTGCCGGAGAAGTCAGTCTAGCAGGAAACGCCCCGGACTACGAATCTATAGCACGAGACACCGCCACTTCAATTGGTTACAATGATCACACTATTGGAATGGACGCGACTTCCACAGAACTTTGTGAGGTTCTCACATACATCACAACTCAATCTCAGTACATCAGTCAGGGAGTGGATGGAGACATAGAATCTCAGGGCGCAGGCGATCAGGGCATAATGTTCGGATTCGCCTGTAATGAAACAGAGGATACTGATGAGCTCAGTGGGCGACATTTCCCAATAGCCGCCGCCCTTTCTCAAAGACTCACTCGCAGATTAGACATGATACAGGACACTGGCGAGATTCCTTGGATGCGACCTGATGGTAAGAGTCAGGTCTCGGTAAGGCTGGATAGCAATCGAATAGAAAATGGGGACGGAGGACGTTACCCGGAAACTGTAGATACAATCGTCATCGCAGTACAGCACGCGAAAGACGCAGGCGGATTCTCTCCAAATGAGGAGGGCCAGAGACAGTTCATTCGAGACACAGTTTGGGAGCATGTGGTGAAGCATGCAATCCCTGAACGCTGGCTCAAAGGATTTGATACTTCCAAACTGATAGTCAATGGCACTGGGTCCTTCCCCGATCCCGGTGGACCCTACTCAGATGCCGGACTCACAGGCCGCAAAATCATCGTCGATACATATGGAGGAGGAATGCATGGCGGAGGAGCATTCAGTGGCAAGGACCCTTCCAAAGTTGATCGCACTGCAGCATACCATGCCAGATGGGCTGCAAAGCATGTCGTAGCAGCAGGGCTGGCAGACCGTTGCGAAGTCCAAGTCTCCTATGCAATCGGAATAGCACGACCAGTTGGATTACTTGTCAACACCTTTGGAACGGGAACCATCTCTGACCTAGAACTATCGAGAAGAATCCAGAGTACATTCGATTGGCGACCAGCCGCGATGATTCGAGACCTTGACCTGAAGCGACCAATCTACCGCGTCACAGCTTCAGGCGGACACTTCGGACGCTCTCCCACAGAGGACGGCCATTTCCCTTGGGAGAGGATACATCAGGACAGGATAGAGGCACTACTGAACGCATGAGCCAATATTCAACAATCTCCTCAAAAATCGTCTTTTTCGGACATGTCCGGTGACCCTACTAACGCCTTACTGCGCCCTGCCGAAGCATGGTTCGACAGCCCGCCCAAGACAGATACAACCCCTCGAGTAGGAATGATAGGAATCCCAATACCAGAAAGAAACAACTTACAATATTCCTAACATCTATCATGTTAGCTTCTCTTTTCGCTCCTTCTTTGACCACCGATGTCTCGTTCCTCGAACCGTCCAAGACTCACAATGAGACAGCGAATAACACTCTGAATGATAGCGCTACCCAGACTATCATGTCGAATCTTAACACTTCGAACCCAGTTGAGATTACGGGAGTGATGGATGATCTAAGCAGAGTACATCTAGTCTGGGTTGAGAATGTCTCTCAGCCGTTGCTTCAATATGCACTAATTTCGACTAACGGCGTCGATACGGTACTAATTTCCAATACTCTCGTTGGGGCCAATAATTCCACATCAATTTCTAGCCCATCGCTAGTTGTTGACTCAAATAGACGAGCTCACATCGTTTGGGCGATTACCGACATAGAGATTCTGTATGTACTGCTCGATCCATCACAGGACGATCGCGACGGCGACGCCGGCGACATGAATAATATGACACTAGCATCCTATACAATCGCTGACGGAACCGGAGTGCGCAATGACCCAGACATAGCAATCGACTCCTATGACGGTGCGCATGTCGTATGGGTCGATACATACGATCCTCAGGGATTGTACTTTGGCACTTCCCTGATTTATTACACCATGTTGACCTATGACTCATCCGGAAATTTCGCAGTACAGATCAACAACTCAATCATCACACCAGCACTAGGATTCAAGGGCAATCCAGCAGTATCAATGGGATCGAACAACACAGTAATCGTGGTCTGGGAAGATACCCGCGGAAGCCTTGTCGAGTATGTGGGGCTACTCGATACATCTGGTTCTATGACCGAGGAATGGCGAGATATGTGCGCTGTATTCTACGGTGGCAATTTGACCAGCGGGGAGTACTTCCAAGGTGTCAAGCCCATGCTTGAGGCCGCCAGTATAACTGTCCTAGAGACACTGTACGCACTAAGTGGAACGATGTATCATGCCTCTAGTCACAAGAACTGCGAAGATGGATACATTGTCGGAGGTAGCGGCACAGAAGGACCAAGATCCACATATCTGGGTCAGAACGCTTCTGACACCACCGGAGGAATTCGTACTCTAGGTTCCGTCATGTACAACAATTCCTCACTATCCATTCCATCGGACTGGGGCTACAATAGCGAGATGTGGGGGCCAGGTTCTACTTGGGCCTGCCTTTCATGGCGTGACAACTCCGGCATGACCCCGGGAGATCCTGCGACTGCAGTAGACCATCAATGGAACCCAAACGCGACCAAGCTGATTATCCCAGTCTCTGATGAAGGCCCATTTGGAGGCTCTGGCAATGGCGCTCAGGCTCAGGAAGCCGACGACTACCAAAGTATCAGCGAGGCCCACGATGCGTGCGTAAGCGCTGGTATCATCCCAATTCCAGTTGCTGGAACCACATCATATGGAGCAAGCACGATATGGGCCAACGACACCCATGTACGCTCGCACATGATGGACCTAGCACAGTGTGCGAGTAATACGACAGGAATCCATGACAGGACCTGCGACGATTCAGTAGTCAATACCACAGACGCTGGAGGAGACATGTTCCTCTACCCCACAGACAACATGGCCAACTTCGAAGGCGATTTTGAGTCGGGGTATCTGAGTAATGGTTGGGGGCTATCAGGAAATGCGAACAATACATGGTTTGTTGAAGCGGCCAACAACGGCAATGTATACTCACGAGCAAATCTATGCGATATTGGCGGTCCAGCCGGCAACCCCTCGTTTTACTCTCTGTCCTGTAACTATACTCACCCAGCCGGAGAAACGGTCGATCTAACCGTTACCGTGGACGGGTGGGCATCTGAGTTCAGCATGGACATAGTAATGCCAGATGGAACTGTGGCTTCGTTCAACAGCAGCTCTGTGTACAATTACTACAATGGGGTGCTGGTTAGCTTCACTGGCGCTGGTAACTACACAATCTACCTGAATGACACCTATGGAGACGGCGGCACCTCGGTTTCCGCTGACTACACATATGTCTCAGCCACAAACCCACCTTCGACCCCGATTTCGGGAACATACTCTGCTAGATCCGGAGACATATCAGATGGTGAGAGCACAAGTATGGAGTTCACTGGAGTCATGTCCAACGGAACACTCAGTTTCGCATACAATGTCTCTTCGGAGGCCAACTTTGACTTCCTAACCTTCTCAATTGATGGAGTACAACTAGCGCAGTGGTCCGGCACTCAGAGTGGCACTTTCTCGACACCAGTATCGTTGGGTCAACACACCCTGAAGTGGACCTATGTGAAAGACGGAAGCGTAAGTTCTGGCAGCGATGCTGCTTGGATAGACGATGTTACAATCCCACTGGCTAACTATACTGAGGAAATGCAAGCTCTCGTACAGTCAATAATTGCCCTCACAACCGCAACAGGCTCGACTGAGACCTTCCTAACTGTACTCAATCCATACTCACTTCTGAACAATCCACGGTCCACCTGGCAACCAGGCGATCCGGCCACATCCATTGATCCTGTCACGGGGCAGTATGTCGAGGATATCGGACCCTCACTGGACTATGTCTGGCAAGACGGAGGTGGATGGGGCACTATCGGCCACTTCGTTCTAGTCAACGACACCAGACTTACCAACGGTCATGGCTGGAGTTCCAGCCCCGATGTTAATGTCGACGATGCTGGCAATATCCATGTCGTCTGGGTAGATGGACGCTCAGTTATTCCTAGCAAGGTCGGCCCATCGCAACTCCACTATATGCAGATTGATCTTGACCGAGCAGGAGTACTCGACGGCGAGGCTGACGGCCTAGACATGAGTGAGGTCGCCGTAGTTTCGGACTCTCCAGTACTGGGCTCTGACATGACTTGGGGTTCTAATCCGAGAGTCGACTTCGACAATGATGGCTCAATACACATCACATGGTTCGAGTCCACTCCGAACACCGATGATGAGAACAGTAGAGTTGAGTTGAGGTGGACAAGAATCCTCTCTCCTCAATTGGTTGATGGTGAAATGCCTCTGGGTAGAATGCTGGACCAGGCATACGGTGTCATCAACACTCGCGTAATCACTACCAGCAATGACAATCTGATGGGCGTGTTTGGCTCTGGACTAGACTCCAGTTCACAACCAATAGTCAACTTCGACTGGCCCAACCGGGACATCATCTGGACGACCCCTGATTGTTCTGAGGACACCACCTCTGAGGACAAGTGGGATGTCTGCATGTGGTCCGAGAATGTCTACAACATGGCAATCGAACTCGACCCGGGAATGGATGATGAGATTACATTCCAGCCCGGGCAGTCTGCTGAAGTCGGAATGCTGTTGAGAGGAATCAAAATCCCCGGAGGCAGCGATATTGTTGTCGCTGACACCTCTGATGCACCTGATCACTGGCAATTAGAAGTCGGATTCTCAAATATATATCAGAGCACAACAACTCTTGTCGAAGGATCTACTGCAGATCTCAATTTATTCATCCGCGCCCCAGGTCTACAGGATGTGAATGAGGATCAGAGTTTCGAACTCTCCGTCTTTGTGACCTCGTCCAGCAAGGAAGAAGCCTCTGCCACCAAGACTTTCCTAGTCGAATTAGTCAATCAAGGAGACTGGAATGACGATGATGGCGATGGAGTCCCCGATTACAATGACGACTGCCAGTTTGGCGAGTCCGGTTGGTACTCGGATGTAGACACCGACCACGATGGCGATGGCTGCAGAGACTCCACCGAGGATCTTAATGACGACAACGACGACTATCCAGATGTCGATGACTCTTGCCCGTCTGGCTACATGGGTGAGCACATCGACCTCGACAATGACGGTTGTGACGATGTGCACGAAGATCCCGATAACGATGGCGACGGGGTCGAGAATCACCTCGACATGTGTCCAAATGGAGCACAGTACTGGTCCGGAATTTCAGAAGACAATGATAACGATGGATGCCGAGATGCAGATGAGGATGACAATGACGACAATGACCCCTATCTGGATGTGGATGATGAATGCCCATCAGGGATGTCTTGGTGGACCAGTCTACTGTTCGACCATGATGGTGATGGTTGCCATGACCTTGAGGACCTAGACGACGATAACGATCAGATTCCAGATCTCAATGACTTGTGTCCTACCGGCATGACAGTATGGTTCTCAGAGCCAGCCAGCGATTACGACTCAGATGGTTGTCACGACTATTCCGAGGACTTTGACAGGGACAATGATGAGGTCTTGGATATAGATGATAACTGCCCTACTGGAATGCTCGGATGGACCTCCACACCTCTCAATGACTGGGATTCAGACGGCTGTCACGATGAGTACGAAGACCTCGATGACGACGATGACGGCTACTTAGACTGGGATGATGCCTGTGTCAGGAGCTCAGCAATTGCAGAATCACATATGGACAGTGATGGGGACGGTTGCGACGACAACACGGAGGACAAAGACCTCGACAATGACGGAATTGAATCAATTTACGACAACTGCGAGGGAGATCCGACCTCCACTTGGGTTTCAACTCTCGAGGAGGATTACGATTCAGACGGATGTATCGATACAGTAGACTTCGATGATGATGGAGATGGCGTATTCGACGAGCATGACTCATGCCCTCAGACTGTCAGTATGACTTCAGACTTCGACAGAGATGGGTGTGATGATGCAACTGAGGATTGGGATGATGATGGTGACGGAGTTCCTGACACATCTGACAGTTGCCCATTGGGCCTTAGCAATTGGGATTCATCATCCGGTTCGGACATAGACGGAGATGGTTGTATGGACTCTCTAGAGGATGACCGAGTTACCGGTAGACTGCTCTACACTCTACGCAGTAATGCATTCATGACATTGATGGCTGCAAGCGTGGTAGTACTGCTCCTTGCGGGCATGGTGATATCTGCACGCACTACTCGCTCACGTATCCAAATGGAGGACCAGACTTGGTCAGTTGAGCAGACAATGAGTGACTCGACCATCACCATTGATGTCGCAGAGGATTCTGACAAGCAGGTCAGAGATCTGTCTGACCTTGGCTACTCTCCTGAGGTTGCTAAGGCCATAGTGGAAAACGAGGAAAGAGCGAGAAGGCGTAGGAACTAATCACACCGAACAAGCATGAATCATTTTCTTAACCACATATGAGGCCTCAGGTCTAGGAGGGTCAAGATGAGGGCGGTCAGAGTCGAGTGCTCAATCCCATCGATAGAACATGACCAAAGGGTTCAGGCGGCCCTACAGGCAGTAAGTTGGGATTACCGTGGAATCCTTGACCAAATCGATGGCCGCCTGAGGGTAATGTGTGAGTGTATAACCACCGATGGGAACTGTCTTTCACCCGGATTCAGAATCGGAGGAGTTACTGTGGTCGAAATACTAGAGGAGTGGACTACTGAATATCTAACTCATCACTTGGTATCCCTAGAATTTGACCAAGAACTCGTAGGGCGCTTCTTTGAGTCCAGAGACCTCACATTACTGGCTGGAACCAACCTGACATCAAATGGATTGGTCATTCAGGTAGCGGGAAGACAGTCCTCAATGGTGAATTTCCTAAGAGAGGTAAGAGAAGCCGTACCTGTGGAGAGAATAACTTCTGCGAAGTCCTCAGAGGGCATGGTGCAGAAGGGACCGACTTTGCAGCAACATAGAATCATCAAAGTGGCTCATAGGAATGGATGGTATGAGGTTCCGAAGAAGATTTCAATCAGAGGACTGGCCTCTAAGTTGGGCCTATCTAAATCCACAGTAGCAGAGCAGTTGGTGAAGGCCGAGAGTGAGATTGTGGGTGACTTCCTAGATAGCTCGCGCTAGACGGAAAACGCATCCAGTCGCATTTGCCGGCCACGCTTGACAAACCAACTATTCCGCAAATCATCAGGGACCGAGACTCTTGGGGCAACATACTGTATCGCCTGTCCTAGATTATCAAACTCCTTTGGACCATTCTTCATCGCCTGACGAACAGTCTCTCTGATCAGCCAGACCCCCACAGGAGCCCAGTATTCTGGCCCTATGTCTCTCCAGATTAGGCAGGCCCCAGATCGACCAATTGAATCCATATGCTCCAATACACCTAGTCTAGCAGAGTAGTATGCTCCCGTGATTCGATGAGCGTATTCCTTGCGAGGCTCAATTTCCTCCCAGTCTCCCAGAACCTTTCCAGTACCGGTCCAGATACTTCCACGCGTCCAAGCCTCTAGCATATGGAAAGCCCACAACCCTGGAGTTAGGATGACATGGAATCTATTGTCAAGGTAAGTGGCCTCGTAGACCTGGACTTTGTCTAGAGAAGGATAGTACCTCACCTTATCCCACAATTGCCTACTGAGCATATCATCAGTAGCGGTTATTCCCCACCTAGTAGGAACTAGTTTCCTTTTGTCTGACATACCTAGCAGGCCCGCAGATAGTAGACGTGAAATCTGCGCCTCTCCAATTGACGCCTCACTCAACTCATCAATTGCATCAAAAGCCAACAAATCATTCTCATTTGAAATTGAATCAACCTTACGTGGAACACTCGCATGCCCTACAACCTCGGCCCGAAGAACCTCTCCCGAAGGACCTAGAGGAGTACTCATGCTATCGAATGTCGGATTACCACCTACAGCAATAGGCCGAGCGAAATCCAATTCCACATCCACACTCTTGTCCGCCATTGCAATCTCTTGAGTCGTCTCCAGCATCTGGTCAGGCGTTCGAGCACTATGTACTCGCATCACCTGACCTCCTGTGATCAGATTGGCGTGCCTTGCAGCAACCTCTTCTAGAGGTCTCCCAAACAAATTGGCAGGGTCCCCACTAACAACTTGCGAAACATCACTCTCATCGGCACCCCAGGTCGCACTCGGACCGGCTCTAACATCAGGATAGCCATGCCTGCCGACAAACATAGATGGCGGGCTGGGGCCCACCAACTCACTCACACTACTGGACTCAGTTGTTGGAAGCTTGGATCTGATTTCGGCTAGTAAGGGACAGGGGGAAATTCCACACAACCCCTTGGTACCTCTACAGTCGATGCACTCGGGGAACATCAGGATATAATCGAAATTGATTGCTCTTAGGCATACTGCTCATCGAACGAATGACGGCGGCATTCAAAGGGGCGATTGCGCTGCGGCGAGTGGGTAAGATGTCCAGAATTCCCGCAGTTATTCTACAGCACTTTGTTGGACTCTCTGAATATGAGAGGAATTTGGCAATCGACAAGGCATCCAGAGAGTTGGGAATGAGCGTTGAAGAGATTCAAGCCCAAGTTGATTCATTCCAAGGAGACGGTTTCAACAACAACCTTCCAGTGAATGAAGAAAACACCCCCGAGGCACCAAAGAAAAGATCTATTTTCAGTCGTCCGAAGAAGGAAAAGGAAGGCGGCCCCGAATTCCTAGACGACTCTCATAGATATCGCTTCAGGTATGACCCAAGTCATGTGGGTCTGGATCGACAGAAGGACGCCACTCAAGCCATAACTTGTCCTCACTGCAGAGCAGCCCTAGCAATTCCAGACATTAGACCAATCAATGTCACATGCCCTGCATGCATGATGGAATCGACATTCGAGGCCTAATTAGACACCCCAGAAACGCTCCTCTCCTGATATCCCTTCGTCTTCGGTTACGGACATCACTGCGGTTCTCAGTAGGTAGTACAGAACTATAGTGAACACAGGTGTGAACCAAGTATCGCTGACGCTTTGATAGTCTAGACTGAAATCCGATCCACCCATCTCTACCAATATGACTACCAAAGCTGCTTTGGTAAAGGTGTAAACAACCGCCCCCAGACCCAACAATAGCACGCTTCTTCCGGTGAATGAACCCTCTTTCCAACGCAGTACACCAAGAGACAACATGAATGAGAATGTTGCAACAACTATCCATGTGAGAGCCTCATTGATAGCAATCGCCCAAACAGCAATGTCCCTATTGACTGCATCCACATCGAAATCAGAACCCAAATCGGCCACATAGTCGGCTATCTCAGATGTGCTAGACGAGAATACCTGATACGCAGTCAGAACCGACAGTAATACTGAGACAATAGACAGGCCCCATAACAATGAGGACCAGATACCTCCAGTGGCACTTTCTCTCATGTCAATCATCAGACGGTCAAACTGCCTCTCCCATCCTAGGCCCTTTGCCAGAAGCCAGATTCCAACGACAAGAGGCATGGCTCCGATTAGAGCCGCCCCGTTTGGAAGAATTAGCCCCAGCCCGAATATCATCAGGAATACTGCCACCGGGACTAGTAGACGAGCTCTCCAGCGAGGATCATCAATAGCCTTGGCAATGTAGTAGTAAGTACTCTCTATGCCCTTCGATTGCCTCACAATCACCTTTTCGACATGATCGACTCTAACTCTAGATGTGATGATAGGAAGAGATGCTTCGTCATCCGCTCCATCTGTAACTAAAACCGCAGAATCAGGCTGAAACTCCTGAATCACCTCGTCGAGTTGCATTGCAATAGCACGGTCACTACGCGGGCCGACTCTGACATCTCCTGTTAGAAGAGCGATTTCTACCTCATCATTACCCTGTGCACCTTCGACTAACTGGTCGTGGTGATGCAAGGCCCCTAGGATTGCATTGGTATCGGATTCCTCAGGGTCAGCAATTCCCAGTCTAAGAGCCGCCGAAAGAGTGGCCTTACGACCCACCACTGGACCTCTAATACCTGCCTTGACTCCGAGATCATTGTCTCGGTCTACGGTCAACACGAGAGTTCTCACCATGGTCTACTCATCCGATTTGAACAGCGATGAGGCACTGCCCATATCAAGAATTGGCCGTCTCGGACTCACTCTCGACAACTTCAGACTCTTGGCTACCTTGCGAACTCTCTCTGAAACGACTTCTTTGCTTGGCACGAATATACTTCAGAGGATGTGTCAACCACTCCTGATCGCAGAGCCGATCATCACCTGGCTGTACAGGACATCGGGCCGAGGTTTTGAGAGCCGCGCAGCCATGCGGTGTGTAATCACGCTCGTAGATTTGATTGACTTGGTATCCGGTAGTCTCAGCGCTATAGTCAGGAGCGTTAGCGAAGAACGAACAAGTCTGTTCCGGACTGAGCCCGATTGATTTCGAGAAGGCCGCTAGGAATACACGACCGACATGGTTGACATTGACACCTTGGTTCAATTCAGATACTGCAGATTCGAAGCAAGGCGGCCAATCCTCTCTGACTGCTGCCGACATTGGCATCTCTGCCTCAACCCGCTCGGAGAGCAACGAAGTTATCCTCTCTACAGGATCTGAAAATAAAGCGGCGAATTCCTCGCTCATTCTACTCATTCTCTCGAGACAAGCATCGGTCAGATTCTCCCTGACTCTCTCCTTCAAAAGCCTCGCAGTACGTTCTCTACTGCTCTCCCTTACTGCTGGATCCATCCGTACCCAACCATCTTCAACAGGGCGATTTGGAAGATGCCAATAAGCACCAGAAATTCTTGGACATAATTCGATGAAGTCTACCATTGGAATCCAGTATACTGGCTCTTTGTTACCTTGCTGTGGCTCAGTACGAATTTCAGAGAGATAAGAGGAAGCAATCAATTCGAAATTCTCCAGATCATCCCCGAACAAACTGTCAGCTCTACTAGACTCTCCTTCGACCCAGCGAGCAAGTAACCTCTCATTGAAGGACGCACAAACTACCAGCATTGCATGCAGGAAGGACAATACTTCGGTCATCCGACCAACTTCACTCGACAAATCAACCCCAGACGAGGTTTCTGCGCCATCTTTGTGTATGACACTATCCAGCAACCTGAGCCTACCTCTGGTTCGAACATCTTCCAACCAAGGAGCCTCAATCAAATCCTCTATTGTTACACCGTTAATCTCGAGGATCTGGCGCATATGTTCCCTTCCCTGAGGCATGAATGGATAGCGAGCCAACAACCTCTCGTCATTGATGGTGGGAAGGGCCAGTGGCATTGGCATGAAAGCAGATAGTCGCGAGGGTTATTCAACACTCACCGTGTCCTTCTACTGGAGCAGGCGTATGTACAAGCCGACTGAGCTACACCCCGTGGACCCCCGACTTGTCACTATTCAATCTGATATCAGGGAGCACTTCGGATGGGACTCAAACGAAGATATTACCAGCGCGCAAGAGTTGCTTCAGCGTGTGGAATCCTATGAAATCAAATCATGGGAGAGGCCTCAACGGGCTGCCAATGTCGCTACCGCATTTCGTAGATTGGTTCTACGCGAAACCGAAGTTGCAATTCTTGGCGCCGCAGTAGAACCAGAAGAGGTTGAGGTAGCACTACAGAGACCTTCCTTACTGGTAGCCGCTGATGGGGCTGCAGGAGTATTCTCAATGCTCCCCGCTTCGATGGCAGAGAGAGCATGGTCTAGACTAATTTGTGTTGTCAGCGATGCCGATGGGGGAGAGGGGATATATGAAGCGGTGGAGCGCAGCAAGCCGATTTTCTTACACGCACACGGTGACAATGTAGGCGATTGGGAAAAATTGTTAGAACACGCCTCCGATATCGCCACCCCTCCTCCTTTGGTACTCACCCATCAAACCAAATCAACCATTGAAGGGATGAGTAACCCAGGCGGTTTCACCGATGGAGATAGGGCAGCTTGTATTGTTCGTTCGATTGGTGTTCCTGCAGAATCAATCTCCATGCTTGGAACTCGTACTGATGTTGTAGGACATTGGTCTGGTATTACAGATGAGAATGCCAAGCTGGAGAAACTGAAATGGATGAGCAAGGTTCTGGAAATCCTAGAAATTAGATTCTAGATGAAGTCCTCGAGAGTCATCACAGTAACCTTGTCGTCATTGAATAGAGAATCTACACTATCAGTCATCCAACCTACTCTCTGTTTGGTATAATCGTCGACACCGTAAGTCTCCATGACTTCACTAGTGATTTTGATGTATTTGCGAACCGCACCTTCGGACACGGTCAGAACCACATTACCTCCGCATAGAGTACCCCCGTCCTGGGATGAACCCAGGCCTAGGCCAGAACTGCTAGTTGTCTGGATGCACTTACCAGCCAGAGGCATTCTTCGATACGAGTGTCCACATTTCACACAGCGTACCTTCTGTCTAGTGAATGCCATTAGGTTACCACGCAAGTCAGGCAAGAAGTGAGATTCGATGACCTGAGACGCGACTCTAGCAGCACTAACCGAGCGCAAACGCCGACCTATGGCCAATTGCGCGAGCATCTTGTCCTCCATCGTTTCGAGCGTCTTGTAGGAAGAGTTAGCCGGCCCTGCATCCAACTCCCCCGAGTCATGAGTCCAACCGTAGCCCCTGACCTCGCCAACTGTGCCCAATCGCCCTTCGACTAGGTCGACGATTCTTTCCATCTCAGAAGGATGGGGTTGAGATTTTGTGCCCTCGTAGAAGGCCTTGCTGTAGCTCCACCCGCAGTCCACATTCAGAGCCTCCTTATCGATCTCACTAGCATCGATTCTAGTGCTGAGAACTAGCGGAGCATCCATCCTTCCTCCTCTTCCTGAGGGTAGAATCGTTTTAGAGAAGTTTAGCAGACCATCTAGTAGCATCATTAGACTATCCTCATCACCATCACAATTCCTTCTCTTCGCCGCATGGAAAAGCGGGTGCGCGTATCCAGCAGAAGCATCGGTCCATCCAATGATTCTACACAAAACCCCGCCCGATGTATGAGGGGCCAGACCAATTCCAAGATGACCAACTAAATCCAACTCTTCTGTGGCCCTGTAGAATGGCTCCATCTTGTAGAACCTGATTAACAAATCATCCACGAATTGGCATGTTGAAAGCAGATGCTGTCTAGCAGATCTAGATGCAACAAAATCCTGCGGCAGTAACTCCAACATCTGTTCGTCCGAGGCTAAAGTCTCACCGAAGACATCGTGAGAGTATCCCAACTCAGATAGACGCTTCCAGGGAGTACCTATCTCACTTGGTTTGAAATGAGTCAATGGAACATCGCTCATATCATATCGAGATGTTCCATCACGGAATACAGACACCCCATGCCTAGCCCGAAGTATGCCTTTTTCAATAGGTTCAGGAGTCTGAGCGATAGAAATTAATCCCTTTACGGCCTTGATTCTATCAGGTATCCTATTGAGTCCCAAAGCCCTTCTTTTTGTCTCCACAATCTTGCCCAAAGGAACGCTGGTTCTCTGACCCATCCTCCTTCTATTGTGGTCACCCTTTCTCTTCCTGACACTGGTCCTGCCTCCGCACTCTTCAACATCCTCGGATAAACGGTGATGGCATCTTAGATGGGGCGTATCTCTGCCACATTTGTCACAAATCCGGGGACCCATCTCAACACGGATTGATCCCTTTCCTGCGGCTTGCCCTAAGAGTCGCTGCGGCCCTCCACTCTCTCCTATTGGGTAGAGAGCGTGTACCATCGGTTTCATCTCGCGCACGCCTGCTTTCTCTGGCCGTCCCATTCTGGAGCCAACCCTGCAGGGAACAGAGTCCTCCCATCTCAGATTAGACAGTCTTCTGACCAGCCACAATGATCTCTCAACTTCATGATCATCTAGTAGTGCGTAGGCTGCCTTGAGTAAGGACGGATCATCAGG